>JBEBUW010000097.1:0-16619 GCA_040393065.1 Lujinxingia vulgaris
AAACTCCCCCTCCAGGACCTCATGCCCGACGGCTACGCCGCCGCCATGGCCGACGTTCAAAACAGCTCCGAAAACAACACCGAAACCACCCGTGCCAACGACGACGCCTACTACGTCCTCGACTTCGCCGCCCGCCGCTACTTCCCCGACGGCGCTTCCATCACCCTGACCCACACCGTCGTCCGCGTCATGACCCGCGGCGCCATCGACCGCTACGCCGAAACCGAAATCCCCGCCAACGCGCGCCTTCTGCTTGCCCGCACCATCAAACAAGACGGCTCCACCCGCGTCCCCGAAGAAGTCCCCGGCAAAGACACCCTCAGCATGCCCGCCCTGGCCGAAGGCGACCTCGTCGAAATCGCCTACCTCCAATTCCACGGCGCACCCCAGATCGCCACCCACATCAACGACCTGCGCTTCTACTTCCGCATGCTCGACATCTCCACCATCCACAGCGAATACATCGTCCTCGGCGCACCCGACCTGAACTTCATGCTCCAGAACGACGCCCCCAAACCCGAAGCCTTCACCCACAACGGCATCCCCGGCCTGCGCTTCGTCGCCAGCCAGAACCCACGCCCCCGCAACGAACCCCACACCGTCTCCGGCCTGGAATTCCTCCCCTGGATTCAAGGCTACCGACACGCCATCACCACGGATCCCTTCGACGCCGACCGCCGCTACTTCACCGATCTGCTCCTCGACACCACCCGCCCCAGCCAACGCCTGCACCAGCAGGTCGAAACCTGGCTCGGCCGCCAGATCGACGCCCAAAACAGCACCAAAAGCACCTACACCACCGACGACATCCAACGCCTGTTCTCCGCCGTCGCCGCCTGGATCCCCGAACCCAACGCCAACGCCCTCAACACCGACGCCAACCACGCCCTGCTCGCCCGCCGCGGCAGTCCCTTAATCTTGCTCAAAACCGCGCTCGACATCGCCCAGATCCCGGCCGACGTCTACCTCATCCAGTCCAAATTCCAGATCCCCGAAGTCTACCCCATCGGTGAATTCGCCAAATACAACTACCCCATCCTCAAAGTGCAAGGCCCCGACAACCAGGCGATCTGGCTTGACCCCTCCGGCCCCGACGCCATGTTCGAAGCCCTCGACGCAAGCCTCGTCGGCCAACCCGCCGTCTGCATCACCTGCCCCGAACTCGTCCGCACAACCATGCCCACTGCCGCCGTCCACCCCGCCGGCCGCCACGTCGACGTCACCGCCACCCTGGAGCCCACCGGCACCCTGACCGGCCGCGCAAGCTACACCTTCACCGGCACCCGCGCCGCCAACGTCCGCGCCGCCCTGCGCGCCCGCGCCGACGAAACCAACCGCCAGAAATACCTCGAAGCCATCCTCGCCGACCTCTTTTCCGGCGCCACCCTGCGCGCCGTCACCATCGACCACGAACACGAAACCTCCAGCCCCCTCACCCTTCACCTCGACTTCGAGCGCCCCAACTTTGCGCGTCACACCACGGCTCCCCAAAAACCCGGCCTCCAGCTCGAAACCCATATCTTCCGCGAAGCCCTCGCCACCATCTACACCCAGCTCCCCACCCGCACCCTCGATCTATTCGTCGGCTACGAACGCGACCACACCTACACCATGCGTCTCTCCCTCCCCAACAACACCGCCCAAGTAGCCAGCCAGACCGGCCCCTGGACCCAGGATTCCCCCTTCGGCACCGCCACCCGCAACGTCCAACTCGACGGCCAAACCCTCCACATCGAATCCACCCTGCGCCTGCCCATCCAGCGCATCCCCACCGCCAGCTACCCCGACTTCCAACGCTGGGCCACCGCCGTCGAACAAAGCGCCACCCTCTTCCTCCAGATCAACTAACTCCCAAACACGTCCACCCGGGAAGTCCCCGGGCTCCAGCGCAGCAATGCTCTTCCACGAGACCGGGGGCTCGTCCCCGGTCGAACCACGCACACTTCTCCCCCTTGCCTTTCTTTGTTTTTTCCTTCGCGCCAATTCGCGCCTTCGCGCCTTCGCGTGCGCCTTTTGCCCTTGCCTTTCTTAGTTTTTTCCTTCGCGCCAATTCGCGCCGTCGCGCCGTCGCAAGAGACACGCCTTTACCCAATCCCCTCAAACATCCCGAAAAATCACCGTAATCAAAATCTCCGGCCCCGGATCATACCCCGATTTCTCATGCGGCTTACTCGGCGTAATCGCATCGATCCGCGCCACCAGCAACTTGCCCGCATCCATCAGCCGCGCCAAAATCCCGTTTTGATCCCGAGGAATATAGCCCAGCATCACCTGCTCCGATGTGCGCACAGCAATCGCCCATTCATCATGCCGATTCTCCGGTTCACGCCGCAGCTCCAGCACCTGCTCCACTTCAAGTTCTTCAATATGCGCGATCGCCTGATGATACCTCGTACCCGCAACCGGCAACGTGATCAGCTCGATATCCTGCGCAAAAATCGCCGGCCCCAGACCACCATCCCCAAAACCCCAGCCCATCAAACCATCGCTGCCACCCTTAAGCCGAACCAGATCTTTCATGTCGCCGTCCCCGCATCAGAAATCGGCGTCTCTCCAATCCGAAACGCCTGCAATAAATCCGCAAGCTGTTCGCCAAGATACGCCTTGCGCTTCATCAACTCCTGTTTTTGCGCACCAAAATCCTCACGCATTTCCTCCATCACAGCCGGATTCATAATCAACTCCGCATACGAAAACGGCGGCTGCGCCTTCAATTTCTCCGTCCTGCCCACATAACCCCGCAGACACTCCTGCAACCGCTCTTTTTCCCGCTCCAGAACCTCCACACTTCCCCGAACGACCGCCACACGCGGCGTATCTATGCCATCCACCGACGCACCAAAGTCCAAACGCACACTCCCACTACTCCCCCCAACCACCGCTCCCGCCAGTTCCGGCGATGGCCCCGCCTTCGAACCACCCAGCCCAAGCGCCAGCGCAATCGACTCCAACTGCGCCAGATCTCCACGCGAATACGCCAACTGAACGTCGTCCCACCACACCGCAAAAACCGCGCTGTCTACCTGCCCCATATCCGGATGCAACGCTCGGCACAGCTCCCGATACATCTCCTTCAAACGCTGATCACTCGCCTGGTCAACACTCACAAACCCCTCAAGCGCCTGCTCCGCTTCACGACACTCGTTTTTCCGCCGCAAAACCTCTTCCAGAAGCTCTGCGATCTCCCGCGAAACCTTCTCCTGCAAACCATCCAACCACTTCCTCGTCACAGTCTCACCACGATTCAAACGCGCCGTAATCGCATCGATCTGCCGCCGCAAAATCGCAATTTCCGCCTGCAACTCCATCACCTCCACCTGAATTTCCCCAAGCTGCTGTACATACAAAAGCCGCAAATGCGGCCCCTCCACCTCCTGCATATACGTCAACTTGCGAATCGCCTCCGCCAGCGACATCCGCAACCGCTCGATCTCGCTCTCCAACTCCGCCAGCGCCGGATGAACGATCATCGCCCCATCCGCACTCACACCGTCCAGACTTTCCACGCTCCCCTCATCAAAAAACAAAGATTTCACACCGGCCTGATTTCCTCAAAAACGCCCACGATTGTAGGCGCTCTGATCCTCAGCATCAAACCTCAGCCAGCGCTTAAATGATCGGATGGACATGAAAAATACACAAATGCTCTCAACCCGACCCGGGAAACAATTCCTCAATCAGCAAATCACCATCCACAAAGTCGATGGTCTTCCGAATCGTCCCCGGCTCCCTCAAAACCGCCGCAATCACCGCCGCAACATTCCCCCGCGAAGTCTCACTACCACCCTCACCCCGATGAAACACAACCGCAATGCGACCCGACGGCTCCTCCAATGTCAAATGCCCCGGCCCCAGAATCGTCCACGCAAGCTCCGACTTCCGCAAATAATCATCCGCGGCGGCCTTCGCCTCCGCATACGCAAACAACGAATCACCTTCCGCCACCCCATGCTCCAAACCTGCCCCCAGATACGACACCATCACATAACGCTTCACACCCGCCCGAGCCGCCGCATCCATCGACCGAATCGCCGCATCCCGATCCACCGCATACGTCCGCGCCGGATTTCCACCCCCCGCACCCGCCGACCACACCACCACATCCTGCCCCACCAGTTGCTCCGCCATCTGCTCGACCGAACTCTCTTCCAGGTCAAACAAAACCGGAATCGCCCCGGCCCCCCGAATATCCTCCGCCTGCTCCGGCTTCCGAAACAACGACCGAACCTCATGCCCCTGTTCCACCAGAATCCTGGCCGCCCGAAGCGCCACCTTCCCATGCCCCCCAAAAATCATGATCCGCGCCATGCCAACCTCCCTGTGCCGTAGTCAATGATGCAGCCACCTGATCAGGCCCCACCCAAAAACAGTACCCACCACCCCCAAAAACCCAAAAACACCCACCCGCGCAGCGAGGGCTCGGCCCTCCGCGGAGCGCGCTGGTTGTGCCAGCCCAGGGGCTCTGCCCCTGGGATCGTTACACACCGCCTAATTCTCCGATCACCACACCCCAAGCCCCAAACCCACCCAAAAACACCCAAAAACACACCCGCGACCACCCGCGACCCCGTTTTTTAAATAAAAAACGCACCCCCGACCACCCGCGACCCCGACCCACAAACTCCAAACCGCGCCCGCAAGCCTCGCGCCCACGCCCCCCAAATAAAAATCACACCCGCAAGCCTCGCACACGCGACCGCGACCGCCTCAGTCGAACCCGCGAGCCTCGCGCCCCCGGTTTTCGCTTTTCAAAAAACTCATGTTCGCACCCGCGACCGCCGCAAACCCGTTTTTTATTTACAAAACGCACCCGCGACCACCCGCACCCCACTTTTTAAAACATTTCGCTATCGATACGTTATCGTCAGGACGAAACCGGCGGCCGCAAACCACCCAACCCACAAACGCACGCACTGCGAAGCCGGGTGAAACCCGTGCGTAGCGCGTATCTGTTCTAGCCCCACGTGAAACGTGGGGTGGGATCGTTTCAAACCACCCAATCCCTCTCACCCACCACGTTTCAAACCACCCAATCCCTCTCACCCACCACGTTTCAAACCACCCAATCCCTCTCACCCACCACAGCAATCGTCGATTTAGGTCCGCCGCCCTACCGCCGCCAGCCTACCAAACGCCCCAGCCGCAACAACACACTCCGCCTCGTCCCCAGAATCGTCTCCGCCAGCAAAATCAACGTGATCAAAAACAAAAACTTCGACCACAGATTCACCCGACGCTGCCCCGCCGGCGGCGCATTTGCACCCGACGCCACCAGGCCGTCCGCCGTCTGCACACCCGCGCCGCCCTGCATCCACGCATCCAGCGCGTTGTCCGGCAATAGCCGCAAATCCGAGCTGCGCGCATCCAGATTCACCGACAGCATCAACTGCTCCAGATGATTGCGCTGCACATCCTCCGCATCGCTATCCGCCCACACCTCATAAAACCCGACGTACTGCGGCACAAACGAAACCTCGCCATCGACCGGCTCCAACACCAGCCGATTCGACGGCTCCGAATCACCCGGCGTCCGCACGATCACCCGTTCCTGCACGAGTCCTGCAACTTCCAGACGCGCGGGCTGGCCCACCACGCGCTGCACGAGGCCGCGCGACGCCGAACGACGCGCCAGATACATCATCGAACGATGCATCATCGGCAAATACGCCGTCCGAATCGGGAAATCCGTCCAGTCCAGATCAAGACTCGTCGTCAACAAAACCACGCGCCCTTGGCCCACCTGACGCTCCAGAAGTGCCGGTGCATTGTCCTGAAACGACAACAACACCGCAGACTGCTCATCAGCCGGCGATGGATCGAGCAACATATAGCTGAACGCCTGCACGGACTGAATCGACGTGCCGCCCGGCAACGAAAACACCCGAAAAATCGGATGCTGCCGCTGCGAATTTCCAAAGCGCGTCGTCTTCACCGGCGCATCCGGATCGTTGCGCTCCGCCAAAAGTTTCAGCCCACGAAGCGGCCGCGGCAAAAGCGCACCCAGCTGCTGATTGTAAATCGCCGGATCGACCTGCGAACCAAGCCCGATAAAAAGCCCGCCGCCGCCCTCCACAAAATCCATCAACTTCGCAACACTGCTCTGCGACAAACGCGCAACGTTCGCCAGCACCACCACATCGAAATTCTCAAGCTCGCGATTATCCAGCCCGTCCACCGTCGTAACGGTCGGCAACACCGGACTTTCCACGCCGCGCCCCGGAGAAAGCGCACGCATCAAGAAAAACAACTCGTCGTTTTGCGCCACACTGCTCGGCTCGCCGTTGACCAGCAACGCCCGCACCTGCTCACGCGGATGAATCGTAAAATACCAGGCATTATCAAGCGCATAGCGATCTGCATCGACGATTTCCACCACGGATTTCTGCGCACCCACCGCCTCAATCCGATGCCGAAACGTACTCGTCACCGTTTTCCCGGCCGGCACATCCACCAGTTCCGTGGCAACAACCGCATCACCAATCCGCAGATTCAGCTGCACACGCGCAGCGTCCTCGTCCGAAAAATTGCGAACCGCCGCCTCGATCTTCCACGTCCGCTCCTGCGCCGAACCCTCCTGCTCATATTCAACGCCGACGACCGCCAGGTTTTTCACCTGTTCTTCACCGCGCCGACGCACCGAAACGCGCTCAATCGCATACCCGACCGCGCTATCCGGCCGCGCATTCTCGGCAAGCGTCCCCTGACTGAAATCACTGATCACCACGATACGCTGGTTCGGAAGCTGCGAGCTCGCCAGAATATCCACGGCCATCTTCAAGCCCTGATCAAGCGCGCCCGCCTTATGCGCAGGCGAAACCTTCTCGATCTCACGCCGCGCCTCCGCGTGCTCCGTCGTCAACCGCGGAATCAACGCATCGGAGCTGGTCGTCGTCACAAGCGCAATCTCATCCCACGGCCGCAACTTCCCGATCTGCTCGTTCAACGTGCGTTGCGCACGCGGCCACCAGTCGCCGTAATGCATCGTCGCACCCGACTCGACCACAAACACAACCGCCGTCGGCATGCGCTCCTCAGCCGTAATCCCACGACTGCTCAACACATACGGCTTGGCCAGCGCAATCGCCAGAAACACAATCGCCAGCACACGCAACGCCAGCAAAACCCACTGCCGGATCTTGATGCTACGCGCAATCTTCTGATTGGATTGTTGCAACAATTTCAGCGCCGGAAACGGACGCCGCACCGCCTTCTGACGATTGATCAGATGCACGATAATCGGCACCGCACCCGCCAGCAGCCCGAGCAAGAACAGTGGCTCCAAAAAACTCACCGCTGCCTCCTCAAAAACCGCAGGCAAACTTCCTCGATCGGCTCATCCGTCAAAAACCGAAAATACCCGATATCGCCTTCTTCCGCTGCGCCCTGCAACCAGCTCAAATGCTCCTGCATACTGGCCAGATACCGCTCCCGCAGATCATCCGCATCCACCAGCAATTCGCCCTCGCCCTCAAGCCCCACAAACAACGACAAGCCTTCGTACGGAAGCTCAATCTCTGCCCGATCGACGACATGAAACAGCACCACATCATGACGACGCTGCCGCAACACGCGCAAAAAACTCATCATTTCCGCATTCGCATCGAGCAAATCGCTAAAAATCAATATCAAACTTCGCCGCGACGCACGCTCCGCCACCGTGCGTAACGCACCTTCCAGGTCGGTTTCCCCCGCACCCTGTAAACCGTCCAGCAAATGCAAAACATCATCCAGATGACTGGTTTTCGAGCTGGCCGGCAAAAAATTACGCGAAGACGCATCAAAACTCATCGCGCCCACCGCATCGCCCTGCCGCATAAACAAATACGAAAGCGCCGCCGCCACATACGAAACATACGTCATCTTCGTCAGCGGCGCGTCTTCACTCTGAAAATTCATCGAACCCGAACCATCCACGATCATATACGCGTTCAGATTCGTCTCGTCCTCGTATTGCTTGACGTAATACTTGTCCGATTTCGCATACACCTTCCAGTCCACGTGCTTGAGTTCCTGCCCCACGCTGTACTCGACGTACTCCGCGAACTCCACCGAACCACCACGATGCGGCGAACGATGCATACCCGACAAAATACCTTCCACAAGCGTTCGAGCACGCACCTGCATGCTGCCGAGCTCTTGCAATACGGCCGGATCGAGATATGTCTGACGAAGACTCATGATGGCGACTGGATTGTAGACAATGGAAGGGTTCAAGCCCCAGACATGCAGGCAACTGACATGCAGGCAACTGACATCAGGCCAGCAACTTTTCGACGATCACATCGCTGGTAATACGCTGCGCCTCAGCCTGAAAATTCGTCAACAGACGATGACGCAAAATCGACGGCGCAAGCGCCTTGATATCTTCGATGCTCACCGTCAACCGACCATCCAGCAACGCCCGCGCCTTACCTGCCAGAATCAAATACTGACTCGCCCGCGGACCCGCGCCCCAGCTCAAAAACGACTTCACAAAATCCGGCGCCGTCGCATCTTCCGGCCGCGTTTTCCGCACCAGCTCCACCGCATAGCGCACGACTTCATCACTCACCGGAACGCGCAAAACCAGATCTTGCAACTTCAAAATCGCTTCCGCATCGAGCACCTTCTCAAGCGGCTCCTTAAAGCTGCTCGTCGTGTTTTTCACAATCAAAAGCTCGTCATCCAATCCCGGATAATCGACCTTCAGATGAAACATAAACCGGTCGAGCTGCGCCTCCGGCAGCGGATACGTCCCTTCCTGCTCAATCGGATTCTGCGTCGCAAAAACCAGAAACGGCAGCTGCAAATCATACGTCTTTCCGCCCGCCGAAACCTTGTACTCCTGCATCGATTGCAAAAGCGCAGCCTGCGTCTTCGGCGGCGTACGGTTGATCTCGTCCGCCAACAAAAGATTGGTAAAAACCGGCCCCTTGATGAACTGAAAAAACCGTTTCCCGGTCGTGTGATCTTCTTCCAGAATATCCGTGCCCGTAATATCAGCCGGCATCAGATCAGGCGTAAACTGAATCCGGTTAAATTCCAGATTCAGCACTTCTGAAAGCGTCGAAATCAGCGACGTCTTCGCAAGCCCCGGCACACCCATCAGCAAGCAGTGCCCGCGCGCAAAAAGTGCGATCAACAAATGCTCAATCAGCGCATCCTGCCCGTAAATACGCTTGCGCACCTGAGCAACAATCGCCTTTTTCGCCGCCGCCATCTGCTCAACAGCTTCGATATCGGGATCAAGACCTGCAGGCCCGGAATTCGGAGTAATTTCAGTCGCCATAAGCTCGAATAAGTTCAGGGAAATCAATAGATAACCTGGCCTGCCTCCCCGTCTCAGAAAAACCCGATGGAGTCAGGCCAAAATCGTGCGTCTACAACACCCGGTAAGACAAAAATACTTCCCGCGCTCCGCACGAACACCGATCACGCACGCCCTGCTCATACCGCGCCGCGCCCTTTCGCGCTACGGGATTTCACAAGAAATCTTACGCCGCCCGCCCAATCTGTCCAAATTCCAGGATTTATGCGTGGGAAGATACTTCGCGATACGACGAAGCCATTTCAGCCTCCCGATCACGCCGCAAATGCAATCGAAGGTTATGCTCGTAAATCGGCGCCAACAACTCGCGCCGCGCCTCCATATCATGAAACGTACCCTCCGCCAGAATCGTCGCCACAACCTGCACCAGCAGCTGCTGCCCCGTCGCCTGACGCTCATCCAGCTCACGCCGTTGCAACGCCATCAGACGCTCCAGCGTTTCCTGATCTTCAATAAACGTCTGATACTGCTGCACCGCACTCTTCCACAGCGCTTCAAGATGCATCGTCTCATGATCATACGTAATCGCCTGACAGATCTGCGACACCAACGCATGATCTCCAAACTCTGCAGCAATCTGCTTGACCTGCGAAAGCGCAAAAATACGACGCGCGGACGAAAAATTATGCAACTGAATCTTCGCTGAACTTTGGGATATTGGAGCCATGTCGACCTCGCACTGAAGCAAAAAAATCCTGCCAAACCATATGCCGAACAACACGCAACCGTTCCTTTTCGGCGCGACCAGCATCAAAATCTAGAATGAGCATACTATTAACACCTATCCCAAATTTTGCAACGTGTTTTCAGACAGAACAGATATTTTTTGTTGTGCGAGCGGAATTTCAGGCAATATTTTCTCTGGCTCCACCACCCGAGCCAGAGAAAATACGCGGCCTATCGCCGCAAAGCCTCAAACCAATTCATTTCGCAGCGCTGAACTCGATACACGCCGCGACATAACTCTTAAACAACGGATGCGCCGCCACCGGACGACTCTGAAATTCCGGATGTGCCTGGCACCCGATAAACCACGGATGATCCGAAAGCTCAATCGCCTCCACCAGCACGCCATCCGGACTGGTCGCACTGACGACCATGCCGCATTCCGCCAGCTTTTCACGATACGCGTTGTTGACCTCATAGCGATGGCGATGACGTTCAGAAACCTCGTCAGCGTTATAAATCTCCGCGAGCTTCGTACCCGGCTCGATCTTGCTGATATAAGCGCCCAGCCGCATGGAACCGCCGCGTTTCATCACCTTTTTCTGATCGGCCATCAGGCTGATCACCGGATCGGGCGTTTTCTCATCAAACTCAAAACTGTTGGCCTTGCTCATTCCGCAGACATTGCGCGCAAACTCGATCACCGCCAGCTGCATGCCCAGACAAATCCCAAAGAACGGAATCTTCTGCTCGCGCGCATACTGAATCGCCAGCACTTTGCCCTCGATGCCGCGCTTTCCAAATCCGCCCGGAACCAGCACGCCATCACAATCCGCCAGCTTCTGCGCACACGCCTCAAGCGTCGTCAGCTCTTCCGAATCGACAAGCTCCAGCTCAACACGCGCATGGTTGGCAATGCCACCGTGCAAAAGCGCTTCTGACAACGATTTATAACTGTCCGCCAGCTCCACATACTTTCCAACCAGCGCGACTTTCACAGTCTTCGCCGGATTCTTAATGCGGTCCACAATCCGACGCCACTCATTCAAATCCGCAGCGCGCGACCAGATATTGAGCGCATCCGACAACTCATTATCAATGCCCTGCTCGGCCAGAAGCAGCGGCAACTCATAAATCGTCTTCGCATCACGCGCCGTAATAATCCGCGATGGCTGCACATTACAAAACAACGCCAGCTTGCGCTTGATATCCTCTGGCAAATCGCGTTCCGAGCGGCAAACCAGAAAATCCGGCTGAATCCCGATCTCACGCAACGCCTTCACCGAATGCTGCGTCGGCTTGGTTTTCACCTCATCCGCCGTCGCGATATACGGCACCAGCGTCACATGCAAAAACACCGTATTTTGTCGCCCGAGCTCAATGCCGAGCTGACGAATCGCCTCCAGATGCGGCAACGACTCAATATCCCCGACCGTCCCGCCGACTTCCACAAACACCAGGTCCGCACCGTCCGCCGCCCGAAAAATACGCGACTTGATCTCATCCGTAATATGCGGAATCACCTGGACCGTCCCACCCTTATAGCCGCCCTCACGCTCGCGCGTAATCACCGCCTCGTACACCTGACCCGTCGTGAAATGATTGTCACGACTCATCTTCGCACTGGTAAAACGCTCATAATGTCCCAGATCAAGATCCGTTTCCGCGCCGTCATCCGTCACAAAAACTTCACCGTGCTGAAACGGACTCATCGTCCCGGGATCAACATTGATATACGGATCGAGTTTGACAAACGTCACCTTCAAGCCACGATTCTCCATCAGCGCACCCACCGCCGATGCCGTAATTCCCTTACCCAGGCTCGATAAAACACCACCCGTAATAAAGACAAACTTTGTCTTTTGCTGCTTCGTCATACGACTTCTCACCAAGTTTCACGTTTTTTACAAACGCACATACCACCCACAACCAACCTGGCCATGAGAAAACTAAGAATATCAATAAGTTACCACAAAACCATGGCACTTATTTGCGATCAATTTTTGGAGGGGGGATTGAATCCGGAGCCGCCGGAAGGCGACTATAGAGATGGCATCGAAACTTGGCAACCGACGTATTCCATCATTCTGCCCCAGGCTTCGACCCGGCGCAGCACGCCACAAAACAGCGCGGGATCTCCCGAAATTCAGACCAATCTCAAGAGATCCCGCACGTTACAGCCTTACCTTACACCTGAAAATCCAACTCGCCGTCCTTCACATCAACGCGAATCGTACTTCCCGGCGCAAACTCGCCACTCAGCAAATACTTCGCCAGCTCGTTTTGCAATTCTCGCTGGATCACACGCTTCAGCGGCCGTGCGCCATACACCGGATCATAACCACGATCCGCCAGCAGCGTTTTCGCATCCGGCGTCAACGCCAGTGAAAAACCGCGCGCCTCCACCAGACTCCGCAAATGATTGAGCTGAATATCGACGATATGATCCATTTCTGAACGCGTCAGCGAATGAAACAAAATAATTTCATCCACGCGATTCAAAAACTCCGGCCGGAACATCTTGCGCAATTCATCCATCACCAGATCTTCCGCCCGCTCCGGATCCGACTGACCATATTCCTGGATATGATGGCTGCCGACATTGGAAGTCATCACGATCACCGTATTGGTAAAATCAACCGTGCGACCTTTCCCATCCGTCAAGCGACCGTCATCCAGAATCTGCAACAAAATATTGAACACATCTGGATGCGCCTTCTCGATCTCGTCAAACAGCACAACCGTGTACGGCCGACGACGCACATGCTCCGTCAGATAGCCGCCTTCCTCATAGCCGACATACCCCGGAGGCGCACCGATTAGGCGCGCAACCGTGTGCCGCTCCATGAACTCCGACATATCCAGACGCACCATATTCTGGTCATCGTCGAACAAAAACCCGGCCAGCGCACGCGCAAGCTCCGTCTTGCCGACACCCGTCGGCCCAAGGAAAATAAAACTGCCAATCGGCCGATTCGGATCTTGCAGACCACTGCGCGTGCGCCGCACAGCATCCGAAACCGCCCGCACCGCCTCATCCTGCCCGATCACGCGCTCATGCAAGCGATCTTCCATTTCCAGAAGCTTGCGCTGCTCGCTCTCCAGCATTTTCTGCACCGGAATCCCGGTCCAACGCGAAATAATCCGCGCAATATCCTCGTCCGTAACCTCCTCCCGCAGAAAACTTCCGCCGGACTGCATCGCCTCCAGCTCTTGCTGCGTCTGCGCAAGCTCTTTTTCCGTCTGCGGCAAAATCCCAAACCGAATCTCAGCCGCCCGATCCAGACTGCCCGCTCGCTCAGCCTGCTCATACTCGATGCGAAGCTCCTCGATCTTTCCTTTCAGCCCGCGCAGCCTGCTAATCACCTCCTTTTCATTCATCCACTTCGCTTTCATCCCGCTGGCCTGCTCGCGCAACTCCGCGATTTCCCGGTCCACCTCGGCCAGCCGCTTCTTGCTAAGCTCGTCATCTTCCTTTTTCAAAGCCTGACGCTCGATCTCCAGCGAAACCGTACGACGCTCAATCCGATCAATATCCTGCGGCAAACTCTCCAGCTCCATCTTCACGCCGGCCGCCGCCTCATCCACCAGATCAATCGCCTTGTCCGGCAAAAACCGGTCCGTCACATAGCGATTGGACAAAATCGCAGCCGACACAATCGCCGAATCCGAAATCCGAATCCCGTGATGAACCTCATAACGTTCCTTCAAACCACGCAGAATCGTAATCGTATCCTCAACCGTCGGCTCCTCCACCATAATCGGCTGAAAACGACGCTCCAGCGCCGGATCTTTCTCAATATACTTGCGATACTCCGACAGCGTCGTCGCACCAATACACCGCAACTCGCCACGCGCCAGCGCCGGCTTGAGCATATTCGACGCATCCATCGAACCTTCCGCAGCACCCGCACCCACCAACGTATGCAACTCATCGATGAACAAAATAATCTGCCCGTCCGCCGCATCGATTTCCTGCAAAACCGCCTTCAGACGATCCTCAAACTCGCCGCGAAACTTCGTACCCGCGATCATCGACCCCAGATCCAGCGACGCGACACGCTTATCCTTCAAGCTTTCCGGCACATCGCCCGTCGCAATCCGCAACGCAATCCCTTCCGCAATCGCCGTTTTCCCAACACCCGGCTCACCGATCAACACCGGATTGTTCTTCGTCCGACGACTCAAAACCTGCAACGAACGCCGGATTTCCTCATCACGCCCGATCACCGGATCGAGCTTGCCAACACGCGCTGCTTCCGTCAGATCCCGCGTGTATTTCTCCAACGCCTGATACTTGCCTTCCGGACTCACATCCGTCACCCGCTGATTGCCGCGCACCTCATGCGTCGCCGCCAGCACCGCGTCATAACGTACGCCATGCGCCTTCAAAACATCGCCGGCCGCACCCTTATCCGACGTCAGCGCCAGCAACAAATGCTCCACCGAAACATACTCATCCTGCAGCGCATCCGCCTCTTTTTGAGCCGTCCGCATCACATCGCTGAACGAATTGGAAAGCGATGTCGTCACACCTTCCACACGCGGCAGCTTCGCCAGCGATGCCTTCACCGCCGCTACCAACCGCTCCGTCCCCACGCCGAGCTTGTTAATAATCGGAACAACGATCCCCTCCTGCTGCTCCAACAGGGCATCCAGAAGATGGATCGGCCGAACCTCCGGATGACTGCTCGAAGCCGCCAGATCTTGCGCATCCGCCAACGCTTCCCGCGACTTGATTGTGAACTTTTCGATTCTCATTTCACGCTCCCCTGCATAAGATGTTTAAATTGTAGGCCTATTTACCAACTCACAAATTCAAAAGGCCGTTCACGCGTTCAACCTAGGCACTGCCCTGCACGCGTCAATCCAGTCTCATGATAAAATTCTACTTTTAGCAGATCCGCTCCGCCTTATTATTGTCTGCATCCTCAGAACCACTCCCTACACCTCCCCACCCCATTCCCGCAAATAGATACCGATCATGCCTGACTCCACGCCCATCCAACGCTTCTACGCCCGCTACATCCTCGACGACCTCCACGTTCTCGAAAACGGCGCCCTCGACATCCAGAACGGCAAAATCCTCGCCGTCCACCCCACCCGAGACCTGCCCCAGTCCTCCGCCGTGCAAGTTACCGACCTTGGCAACGTCGCCCTCATCCCCGGCATGATCAACGCCCACAGCCACGCCTTTCAGCGCGCCATCCGCGGCCGCACCGAATACCGCCCCACCCACAACCAACCCCAACACGACAACTTCTGGACCTGGCGCCAGCAGATGTACGACGCCGCCCTGACCTTCTCCCCCGAACAAGTCCACGCCACCGCCGCGCTCGCCTTCCTCGAAATGCTCCTGGCCGGCATCACCACCGTCGGCGAATTCCACTACCTCCACCACCAACCCGACGGCACGCCCTACGCCGACCCCAACGAACTCGCCCACCAGATCATCGCCGCCGCCGAGCAAGTCGGCATCCGCATCGCACTGCTACGCGTCGCCTACCACCGCGCCGGCTTCCAAAAACCCGCCGATCCGCGCCAGCGACGCTTCATCGAACCCGACACCGACACCTACTTCACACGCCTCGAGTCCCTCCAAAAACACCACGCCCACAACCCCCTCGTCACCTTCGGCATCGCCCCCCACAGCATCCGCGCCGTCCCCCGCCCCTGGCTCCAGGAAATCGCCGCCTACAACCACACCCACAACCTCCCCATCCACATCCACGCCTGCGAACAACGCGCCGAACTCACCGAATCCCACGCCGAATACCACAAATCCCCCATCCAACTCCTCGCCGACACCAACCTCTTAAACCCCACCACAACCCTCATCCACGCCACCCACCTCACCCCCCACGACCTCGACCTCATGCAATCCACCCGCCCCACCGTCTGCGCCTGCCCCACCACCGAACGCAACCTCGGCGACGGCTTCCTCCCCGCCCTCGAACTCACCACACGCCACATCCCCATCGCGCTTGGCTCCGACAGCCACGCCAACATCGACCACTTCGAAGAAATGCGCTGCACCGAATACCACGAACGCCTCCGCCTCGAGCGCCGCAACGTCCTCACCCCCCACCACCCACAAACCGCCCACACCCTCTGGCCCATGGCCACCCACCACGGCGCCCGCTCCCTCAATCTCCCCACCGCCACCCTCCAACCCGGCCACCACGCCGACTTCTCCACCATCGACCTCGACCACATCACCCTCATCGGCACAACACCCCACACCCTCCTCACCGACCTCGCCCTCTCCACCTCCCCCGCCGCCATCCGCGACGTCTTCGTCGCCGGCCGCCACCTCATCCAAAACGGCCACCACCCCCACCAATCCGAAATCATCCAGAACTACCGCCACCACATCCCCTGAACCCCACATTTCCCCCAACAGCCCACCCAAACCCCAACGCCACACCGCAAACCACCCAACACCTCCCACGCACCCGCGCAGCGAGGCGTCAGCCTCAGCGCAGCGCCGCCGGTCGTTTTAGCCCTCGGCGTCAGCCGACGGGGCCCGACAACGCAAACCACCCAACACCTATACCCACCACACCGCAAACCACCCAACACCTATACCCACCACACCGCAAACCACCCAACACCTCCCACGCACCCGCGCAGCGAGGCGTCAGCC
>JBEBUW010000098.1:0-16502 GCA_040393065.1 Lujinxingia vulgaris
AAATGGGTCAGCGAGTGAATTCTCTTGATGGCTGGTCGAGGGAAATGGGTCAGCGAGTGAATTCTCTTGATGGTCGGTCGAGGGAAATGGGTCAGCGAGTGAATTCTCTTGATGGCTGGTCGAGGGAATTCACTCGTTAAGCGAAACGAGTCGATGGGGTATCGACTTGCGTCAGAGCGCAAAAAAGAGATTTTGATGCGTTGATGGGGTATCGACCTGGTTCTTGGGGCAAAAGTGAGTTTTGGGTGGAGTTTTGGATTCGGGGGCGTTTTATTGCGTTTTTGGTGATTGTTCAGTTTTTGGGCCTGTGCACCGATTCATGGATGTAGGCTCATGATTGAATCATGGATGAAACCCTTGTGAATGGGATTGAGGAGAAAATATGATGAATTATCTGGTGACGGGAGCGAATCGGGGAATCGGATTGGAGTTTGTGCGGCAGTTGGTGGCGCGTGGTGAGTCGGTGGTGGCGACGGCGCGGCGGCCGGAGGCGGCGGATGCGTTGCGGGCACTGGGTGTGGAGGTGCTGGCGTTGGATGTTGCGAAGCCAGAAGATCTGGAGCGGTTGCGGGCGTATTATGCGGACCGTTCGTTGGACGTGCTGATCAACAACGCGGGGGCGATGGATTATGCGGGAGCGTTGGGTTCGCTGGATTATGATGTGATGGCGCGGAGCATGGAGATCAATGCGTTTGGTCCGCTTCGGGTGGTCGAGGCGGTGCTGCCGGCGTTGAAGCGTGCAGGGAGTGCGAAGGTTGCGAATCTGACGTCGAAGATGGGGTCGATCAGCGATAATTCCGGGGGCGATTCGTATGCGTATCGGATGTCGAAGGCGGCGCTGAACATGGGCGTGCGGTCGATGGCGATCGATTTGAAGCGTCACGGAATCATTGCGTTTGTGATGCATCCGGGCTGGGTGCAAACGGATATGGGCGGGCCGCATGCGTTGATTACGGTGGAGACGAGTGTGTCGTCGTTGCTGAAAATCATTGATGAGGCGACGGCGGCCGAGAGCGGGCGGTTCTGGGAGTGGAACGGCCAGGAAATCGGCTGGTGAGGTCAGGCTTCGGTGGGGGCTTCGAGGTTTTTGAGGTGGGTGAGCCAGAGAAGCATGGTGGTGGAGTTGCGTTCTTGGATGGCGTGCTGGGTGAGGTGGCCGATGACGTGGCGGCGGAGTGCGTAGGGGGCAGGGCTGGCGTCGCTGAGGGCACGGGTGGCGGCTGAGCGCGCGGCGGAAATCAGGTTGGCGCGAAGGAAGTGGGCGGCGAGTAGCCAGAAGCCGTAGGAGATGTCGGGGGTGCGGGTGATCCAGAGGCTCGCGGTGTCTTCGAGATGATCGCGGGTCACGGGGGGAAGTTGTGCGATGTGGGGCAGGATGCGGGGCCAGAGCAGGGCGATGGGTTTGAGTTCCATCGGATCGTCGCTGTCGTTAAGGCGGCGCAGTGTGGTGTGGAGGGTGCGGAGAAGTTCGATGGTGCCGGGGGTGTGGATGGGCGGCGTCAGGAGGTCGAGCAGGTCGCCGGTGAGTTCGCTGAAGCGGTAGCGGTGGGTGTCGCCGGGGCGTTGCAGGGTTGTGGAGCTGTGGGGCTGCCGGGGAACGAAGGCGGATTGCAGGCGTGCGAAGCTGTGGAAGGTGTCTTGCCAGGGGGATTTGGTTGGGACGGCGGTCGATTGTGCGCGGGCCAGACGGTTGAGGAGATCGAAGGCGGGCTGAGCCTGATCGAGAGGTTGGGTGTGGAGTTTTTCGAGGGTGGGGCGAAGCTCGAGGAGCTGGTGCCACTCGGCGGTTTCGGGGCCGGAGAAGAGGTTTTGGGCCAGCGACGTGAGGCGGTCGTGTTCGGCCGGTTGGAGTTCGAAGGAAGAGGCGTGGAGGAGAGTGCGGGCGGTGATGCGGATGGCTTCGATGTCGATCTGGGCGGTGCCGGGGCGGGCTTGTTGGGTGGATTCGGCGAGTGTGTCGAGGATGTCGGCGCTGCGGACGCGGTCGATCCAGAAGGGGCTGTGGAGCATGGCGCGGGCGTACCAGAGGGCGTCGTTGGCAGCGAGCGTGTCGGGTGCGATGGTTTTGAGGAGCTTGCGGCCGGCGTGGCGGTCGGTTCCGGTGGTGAGGAGGAAGGCGCCGAGGCGAAGGCGGGTGATACTGGCTGCGTCGGACCGTTGCTGGTTCTGGAGCAGGCGGATGGCGGCCTGGTAGTTTTGGACGATGGCGTTGGTTTCGACGGTGGATCGTGAACGGACGTGGGCCGATGCGCGTTCGGAGAAGTCGGCGAGCAGGTAAAAGCCAAGAGCGCAGTCGGGGAAGCGGCCGGCGAGGTGTTCGGCGAACTGGATGGCGGCCGTACGTTGATCTGTATGGGTGATGTCGGAGAATGCGGTGGCCAGGGCGAAGGGCGGCGTGTTCGCCGGGAAAGCGAGGGAGCTGTAGCGCTCAAAAAGAGGTGCGAAGTCGGTAAACAGATCGGCGCGGATCGCGGCCTGGGTCAGGGCGAAGAGCCAGGAGAGCCAGACGGCGGCTGTGTCTTCTGGTGTTTCGGCGTTCTGAGGGAGAATCGTCGAGATTTTTTCGAGGATGTCGAATGCGGCAGGCCAGTTTGCGGCGGAGGCGTGCTGGTCGTATCGGGCGATATGCCAGCGCAGGCGTGCCGTTTGAACGGGATTGCGGATGGTGTCGAGGAGGCTGTGAAGTGGCCTCGGCCGGGAGGAACTCATGAGGGGAAGTGCATCGGGCGGCGGGATCTGGATGTCTGCGGCCGGTGTTGTGCGCGGCAAAACAAGAGCGTCTTCGACGGTTGGCAAAAGTGGATCCAGTTCGAAGTCGGGGGCGTCGACGAAAGGGGGGATAAGGTTCGCGTAATCGTCGATGGTTTCGGGCGCAGGGGAGTGAGGATTCATGAGTGGTCTTCGGGAGAGGTGTGGATGTCGGTCTGGTCAGCGCTGGTTGACGGCGGCCGGGAGGCATCGGCGGGGGTGAAGGGGATGTCGAATCGTTCGCATTCGAGGCTGATTTCGGTGCGGTAGGTTTCGAGAAGTTCGTGGTCCGGGTCGAGAGAAAGGGCGCGGAAGTACAGATCGCGGGCTTGTTTGACGCGTGTGCGCAGGCGCTGGACACCGGGGATGTTGGCGGCAAATCCGGGGATGGCGGCGGTCGCGAGCAAAAGGATGTTGGCGCGCTCGAGACATGCTTGTGCAGCGCGCGTTCGAGCGGCGGCGTGTTCGGGACAGAGCTGCAGGGCTTGTTCGTAAAAGGGGAGTCGCCGGGCGGCGGAGCTTTGTAGATCGCCTTCGATAAGAAGGAAGCTCGCGCAGGTTTCCAGGTTTTTCTGGTGTTCCGGGGTGGCGTCGAAAGCTTCGGAGTTTCTGGCGAGCAGATGCGCGAAAAGAGCGTCGTTGAGCGGTTTGAGGCTCTGGAAAAGGGTCGGGAGTAAGTCGGAGTCGGGGTAGGTAGTGTGGTGTTCGGAGTGAAGAATGGCGCTCAGATTGATGGCTGTTTCGAGGACGGTTTGTTGGAAGGAAGCGGTCAGAGCGGGCGTGGCGTCCTGAAGGATTGCGAAGAATTCGGCAGCTTGTTGGAAGGGTTTGAGGATGAACTCGGGTGGGGCGGTTGTGAGATCGAGGGCGCGGATGTGGTCGGTGAAGTTTGTGCGGGCGTTGTCGAGAATTTCCGTAGCGCGGGCTTGTGCGTGATGGGAGAAGGGCTGGAGGCGTTTGGATAGCGGCGTGGTTGCGGCGAAATGCAGGGCTTGCCAGGCGAGTCGGGCGCGTTGCGGATCTTCGAGGGGCAGGGTTTTGAGCGCGTCGAACAGGGAGTGACGGAGAAGTGCGTTGATCGGGTGCGCGTCGGCGTAGATCTGGGCCGGGGAGGATTGGAAGGATCGGTTCCAGGCATGGATTGCCTGTTCGAATGCGTAGAGCGCGGTTTCGTAATTACGGGCGTCGAGGGCGGCCGGGAAGAGATCGGCAAAGAAGCGGGCGTTGTGATTGTCGGTCAGCGCGGACCAGCCGTGGGGAGCAACCTGGTGCCAGATTTTGGGCCAGGCGTCGGGGAGTTCGAGGACGGCTTCGATCTGAGTCCAGCCCGGATCGTTTCGAAGAAGGCGCGACCAGTCTTTCCAGGCCCGGGCCTGGGCGTGATTGATGGTGGTAAATTCAAGGGAGAGACGGCGGCAGAAGTGGGGCAGGGTGCGCTCGGCCAGAAGTGCGTCGTACAGATCCTGGTGTTGCCGGGTCCAGGCGGAGTTGTGCGCAGTTTTTGAAACAGGTTTGGGCGAAGAACTGGAAGATGGCGTTCGTTTCATCGCCTGTTTCATAGCGGCTTTTCTTTTCTCCGCGCTTTTCATGGGTGGTTTCTCGGTAAAAGTCAGCGCGCAGAGCGTGCCTGGGAGGGTTCACGGAAACAGATTTTGAAGAGCAGGCCGTCGAGAATGGTGCGGTCGGACAGGCCGCTGGATTTGAGAGCGATATCGACTTCGAGCATGGCGGAGAGCACGCTTTCGAGCTCGGCGGGGGAGAATTTCTGGGCGTGGCGCTGGTAGTCGCGCAGGAAAAACGGGGCGACGCCGACGGCAGAGGCGACTTCTCGTGAAGGGATGGAACGCAGGGATGGATCGCCAAGTTTGGCGAGTACGCGGAAGTGGCGCGTGATCATGGCTGTGATCATAAGCGGAGCGTCGCCGGCGACGAGCATGGCGTCGAGGATTTTGAGGGCCTGTTCGTAGTCGCGGTTTCCGAGAGCGTCGGTCAGGTTAAAGACTGTGTGTACGCGCGTCTGGGCGATGACGGCTTCGGCGTCAGCGAGCTCGACGTTGCGGGCCTGTCCGTCGGGAGAGGGGCCGACATAGAGGTCGATTTTTTCCAGGGCGCCGTCGAGTTGCGCCAGATCTGTGCCGACGGCTTCAAGCAGGTAAGTCTGAACTGCGTTGCTCAGGCGTAGTTTTCTCAGGCCGGCTTGTTTGGCGATGAAACCGCCGGCTTCGTTTTCGTAAAAGGCTTTGAACTCGGCGACGACGGCGGCTTTGCGCATTTTGCGTACGATGCCGGCGTTGCCATTCAAGGACTTTTCGGAGGTTCGGGCGTGTAAAATCAGACAGGTTGTCGGGTTTGGGTTTTCAAAATAGGTGTCGAGCGCTTCGAGTTCGGAAAGTGCGATTTCCTGCAAGTCGCGCACGACGACAACACGTTTGGGCACGAACATCGGAAGCATTTCGGCAGCCGAGCGGATCTGGTCGCCGGTGGTTCCGCGTGCATGAAAAGTGTTCATGTTGAAGTCGTTGAGTCCGTCGGGTGCGGCGGCTGCGATGATCGCCTGAACGGCGCGATCGAGCAGGTAACTTTCGGCGCCGTGGACATAGTAAATGGGCGCGACGGGATCGCTTTTCAGGCTTTTGAAAAAGTCGCGGGCGCTATCGCTGTTTTTTGACATGGATTTGGAGGCTCTGCGTGCGCAAGGGCGCGTGTCGAACGGGAAATTGTGGGGCAAGTAAGGACGATTTTCAGTGTACACAATGAATGTGCAGGTCTATATAACAGATCGTGCGCGGCCGGGTCTACGGATGTGTTGGAGTGTTTAAAAGCTTGTTTTTGGTCAGGAAACGTTCAGACCTTGACATCAAAAACCGGCGGTGTTACCTAGTCTGCCTTCGCGTTTTGCCGTAGAAATTTGGCCAGGCGTAATAAACAACAAATCATGTCAGTTGATGATGTCATAGCGGCGCTATTGCAAGAGATTGTGGTGAAAGCGTCGAAATAGTTTGCAAAGAAATTTAAGGAGAAACACGTGCCAACAAGTAAGTCAGCCGAAAAAAGAATGCGTCAAAGCGTGATCCGTGCCAGCCGTAACCGCGTCGTGCGTTCTCGCCTGCGCACCTTCATCAATCATTTTGAGAAGGCAATCGTCGAAGGCGATGTTGCCAAGGCAGAAGCACAGTTCCGCACGGTGGAATCTGAGCTTGATACGGCTGCTCGGAAGGGTGTGATTCCGGCTGCTCGTGCATCGCGTAAGACGAGCCGTCTTGCAGCTCGCCTTGAGGCGCTTCGCACACAGGGCTGATTTTTGCGGATGTCTGTCAGAAGTTGAACTGACGGACATCAGGCAGAGATAGTTTTTGGTGATAAAAAACCAGGCAGCGAACATTGGATTCGCTGGCTGGTTTTTTGCGTTTGGTTCGGCGCAGGGCAGAAAAGAGCGAGAAATCAGGGGATGGCGTAAAAATCCTGGTAGGGTTGGCCCTGGCGGGTGGTGAAATCCCAGGAGCCAGAGAGGCCTTCGGCGACAAGTTCGTGGGTGCGGGCGTTGCGAATGCGTGCGTTGGTGATGGAGCCGGTGATTTTTGCGTTTTTGCCCTGGTCGAGCGTTGTGAAGGTGACTTCGCCGTCGAGGTAGAAGCTGTGTAAGAGATCGGGGCAGGTGGCGAGCAGGCCGACTTTTCCGCCGATGATCGCGTCGTTTGCGCCAGGGGCAGAGAGGGGCGTGGGACTTCCGAGTTGGGCGCGGACTTGTTCGGGTTGGTAGATTTCGAAGTATATTAGATCGGCCTGGTCGAATTTTCCGGGGACGGATTGAAAAAACAGACTGAGTGACTGGGTGTTTTGTCTGGCGGCAATAAAACCTGCATCGAGGGGAAATGCTCTGGAAAAGCATTCCGGTTCGAGGTTTGCACTTCCGGTGAGGGTGAAGTGTGCGGTGTCATTTTGTGCACAGGAAGGCAGGGCCAGGCAGAGAAACAGGAGGAGAAGTGACTTTTTGAGGGGAGAGATCATGGAAAACTGTTGTGAGCAGTACGTTGGTGGCGGTCAGGAAGTTATTGGGAAGTTTTGGGAAAGCAGACAGCGGACCGGACCAGGGAACAGGCGCTGTTGGGGGTGAGTATAGCCTGAATGCGAGGGGATTTCACAACGGCGGCGTGTAATTGACATGACCTGGGGTGGGCCTAGTTTTTGTTCGCCAAGCAAAGCCATGATTGCGTTGAATTTATGTGAAGTTCAGGCCGTTCCAGGGAAGGTTCTTGCCCATGAAACTCTTCAAAAAGCGTGAATCCGGTGAAGGTACGTCGGATCCGTTGGCGCCTGCTGCGGGTTCCGAGCCGCCGGGAGGTCAGTTCAAGCGGCGTGTGATCTGGTTTTTAGTGTTTGCATTTCTGGGGGCGTTGTTTGTGCTGAATTATCTCCAGAATCCGATCGGGATGGAGACGGTTCCTTATAGCACGTTGAAGGAGCATGTGCGGGCGGGTGAGGTGGATTCGGTCGTGATGTCGGAATCAGTGATACTGGCCAAGGCGACGCCTGCGGCTCAGGAAGAGGTGCGAAAGAATCAGGAACGGGAGAATTTTACGGGCTGGCAAGCGGCAGCGGTTCCTGGCGATGAGAGCTTGATCGGGTTGATGGAATCGCAGGGTGTGACGTACGAGGCCAGGCCGGAGGCGGGTTGTTCGGAAGGCGGCATGCTGTGGTTGTGGCTGGCGCCGATGTTGCTGTTGCTGGTGTTCTGGAGTTTTCTGGTGCGTCGGATGAGTGCGGCCAATGCGGTGGGCGGAGGGCCGAATTCTCCGGTGATGAATTTTGGAAAGAGTCGGGCGAAGCTGTATGCGGAGCCAGGAACGGGCGTGACGTTTGGCGATGTTGCCGGGGTGGATGAGGCGAAAGACGAGTTGCGCGAGATCATCGATTTTTTGCGCGAGCCGCATAAGTTTACGCGGCTTGGCGGAAAGGTTCCCAAAGGGGTTTTATTGGTGGGGCCGCCAGGGACGGGGAAAACGCTGCTGGCGCGGGCAGTAGCGGGTGAGGCGGAGGTTCCGTTTTATAATTTGAGCGGGTCGGATTTTGTGGAAATGTTTGTGGGCGTGGGTGCAGCGCGTGTGCGGGATCTGTTTCAGCAGGCGCAGGAACATGCGCCGTGTATTATTTTTGTGGATGAGCTGGATGCGATCGGGAAAACACGCGGGGGCGGTGGGTTTCAGGGCAATGAGGAACGTGAACAGACGTTGAATGCGCTGCTGGTTGAGATGGACGGTTTTGATACGAAGAGCGGCGTAATCATTTTAGCGGCGACGAATCGGCCGGAAGTGCTTGATCCGGCGTTGTTGCGCAGCGGGCGTTTTGATCGGCAGGTCGTGGTGGATCGGCCGGATCGCAAAGGGCGTACGGAGATTTTGTATGTCCACACGCGAGGTGTAGTGATTGCGCCGGATGTCGATCTGGAGGTGGTGGCGGCACAGACGCCGGGTTTTGTGGGGGCGGATCTGGCGAATATCGTGAATGAAGCAGCGTTGTTGGCGGCGCGGAAGAATAAATTTGCGGTGGAGCTGGAGGATTTTCAGGCTGCGATTGAGCGGGTGATTGCAGGGTTGGAAAAAAAGAGTCGTCGATTGAACGAAAAGGAGCAGAACATCGTAGCGTATCATGAGTCGGGTCATGCGATTGTGGCCGGAGCGCTGCATGAGGCGGATCCGGTTCATAAAATCAGTATTGTTTCGCGCGGGATCGGTGCGCTTGGTTATACGCTGCAATTGCCGCTGGAGGATCGTTATCTGGTGACGCGGCTGGAGCTGTACGACAAAATTTGCATGCTGCTTGGTGGTCGGGCGGCTGAGGCGATTGTGTTTGGCGATGTATCCAGTGGGGCGGCCAATGATCTGCAGCGCGTGGCGGATATTGCGCGGAAGATGGTGGTCGAATACGGCATGAATGAGCGCCTGGGCAATCTGAGTTATGAGAATGAATCCAGTACGTATTTAAAGCCGATGGGCATGTCGAGTCGGCAGTATTCGGATCACACGGCAGAAATTATTGATAAAGAGATTGAATTTCTGGTGGAGCGGTTGTTCGAAAAGACGCTGGCTATTTTGGAGGAAAACATCGATCTTCTGCATGAAATGGCTACGCAACTCAAGGCGGACGAGGTGATTGAGGGAGCGGAGCTGGATGCTTTCATGGCTCGTGTGGTGCCGTTGAGTGAGGAAAAATCAGCGTTTTTTAACGGTTCGTCGCGTCGTAAGAGTCTTTATACGCGTCATTTTTATCCGGAGCCTGATTCGGATGATCTTCAGTAGAAATTAACGTGGCGGTAAGCCCGGTCGGGTGTCGTTGTGGCGGTTGATGTTTTTATAGCAATTTTATTCGGAATCATGGTTTTTCTGGGGTGGCGCTCGGGTGCGTTGAGCCAGGCAATTCGTATTGGTGCGGCCATTGCGGTGGTCGTGGCGTCGCCTTTTGTTGCGATCATCATCCGGGAGACACTGTTCGGTGAGTCGGACATTGCGACGCCGTGGATGGAAATGACGTCGATGTTTCTGGCGGGTATTTTGATCTATGTCGCGCTGGTGGTTGCCGGGTGGCTGGTGGTGAAGACGATGCGTGCTGCAAGTCCGACGTTGTCGAAGGTGGATCGAGCGGGTGGAGCACTGATCGGGAGCTTGAAGGCGGCGGTCATTGTTTATTTTGTGCTGGTCCTGGTGCTGACGGTGCAGGTTTCACTGGAAAAACACGATGCCGACAATGCGTTGCGGTTGCGGGGCGGTTATGCGACGGCATTTGTAGAGCGCTACAATATATTGTTTCCGTGGCAGTTTCCGGACTTGAAGATTTTGCATCAGGCGCTTCGTACAGGGGTTCTGGCGGAGAAGCATGGTAAGCAGAGTCTTGTGCGTGATGATGCACGTGCGGCTGATATTTTGAGGAAGGCGTCGGTTCAGGAATTGTTGGCGGATGGAGAGCTGATGGAAGCGGTGGTCGCCGATCGGTATCCGATTACGCTGGCGGATGAGCGCGTGCGGGTGTTGTTGAATGATAAAGATTTTGTGAGGGAACTTCGCAGTGTGGCATGGAGTGAATTGCTGGAAGCTGTGTCGGATGAGGCTGAAAAAGATTCCTCTGAGTCGTGATTTTTCTGCGGCGTGTAAGTGGTTTGTTTTGTTGCGGTATTTAGTTTTGATGGGAAATGTTTGACACAGGAAAATCAAACTTATTTTGTGCTTGACGTGGCTATGGAGTTGCCTTACAAAGCACAAATTAAGGGGTCGGTGCGGAATTTGTTATGGATGTCAATCCTTTACAAAAGCGCGCCGAGCCGAGTGAACGCTCTCAAGGCGTTGGTAAAGTAAGGCGTTTGAACAGCCATTTTAACCTGGCTTGCAAAAGCCACACTGACCAAAGGAGGCAAAATGGGGTTATCCAGCTAATTGGGAAGGTTTTCCGCTCTGAAGAAAAGCGCTCCGTAGAGGACGTAGTTTTCAGTGGCCAAACGCGACTGGATGCAAAGCGAGCGATGCTCAGATATTGGTCCCAAAATGAGGGCAATCTGGGTCTGGAATTCACGGAATTCCAGCGGCGGTGCCGGCTGCTCGAGGACGATCGGACGATCGTTTTTAAAGCATCGTAACAAAAGGAGACATTGTCATAATGGACAGTGACAGTAGAAAGGCTCATCGTACCGAAATGGTAGGATGAGCCTTTTTTTGTGGCTGAAGATTGGCGATGTGCTCAGCCGAGTTTGCTCTGGGCGAGTCCGATGTAGCGTTTGGCGACGTCGTTGTTGGGGTCTTGTTTGAGGACTTCGTTCCAGGTGTTGATGGCTTCCTGGTAGCGATTCAGGCGGTAGTAAACCATACCGAGTTGGATGCGGTAGCTGGTCTGGTTGGGGCGGAGTTCGACAGCGCGTTTCTGATGATGCAGGGCTTTGTCGTGGATGGCCTGTTCGAAATATACCTGGCCGAGTCCGGCGTGGACGGTCGGGTTGTTGGGAGCAAGCGTGCTGGCCTGGCTGTAGAGTTTCTGGGCTTGCGTCAGGTCGTTGCGTGAGTAGGCGTTGCGGGCCTGTTCGATCAGGGTAGTGACATCGACGGAGTTGTCGGTGGTGGTGTTTGCGCCGGAAGAGGCAGTCGGGCGCGGTGAGGAGGCTGCTTTTGTGGCGGGTTGGGTTGAGGCAGAGTTTTTGCTGGCCGTTGCGGGGGCCTCTTGTCGGGATGCTGCGTTGGGATCCGAGGTATCGTGTGGTTTTTCGGGGGCGTTTTCTTCGGATGGCTCCTGTGCGGGAGCGGGATTGCCGAAGATTTCGCCGGTGGGGCCCTGGGCGATCACGCGGGCGTGGAGTTGTTCGGCCCATTCTTTGAGGTCTTGATCTTCGGGATCGAACTGTGTTGCGTAGCCGGCAAGGTCGCGGGCGCGTCTGAGGTTGCCGGCTTCTTCTTCGTAGCGGGACTGGCTGTAGGTTTCCTGGACGAAGATGGCGCGGGCTTCGAGGAATTCGGGGTGGTTTTTGTCGTGGCGCTGCATTTTTTCGAGGAATCCAAGCGCGCTTTCGCTGCGGGGGAGAAGTAGCGTGCGGGCTTTTATGGCTTCGTCGAAGTCGCGTCGGAGTTCGTTCATGTCGACGGTAGGTTGCGCTGCTTGTGCGGCTTCCTGGCGAGCGATTTCTTGGGCTCTGGCTTCGGCGTCGGCCTGGGCTTTGCCGGTGTGCATGAAGTAGGCGTAGGCTGCGGCGGCGCCGAGAACGAGGACGATGAAAATTCCGATGAAGAGAGTGCGTTCGTTGCGTCGTGCCTTTTCGACGGCTTCGCTGGCGAGGGATTCTTCCCAGGCATCTTCGGCGGACATGCCGAACCAGTCATCGCCGGCGTCGCTGCTGGCAACGGATGGGCGTGCGCTTTTCAGGACACCGATTTTGAATGGTTCCGACTTTTCTTTCTCGGATGCTTTGTCGGCCGCTTCGGCGTGCGCCAAAAGATCTTCCGTAGTTGGTTTGGGAAGATCGGTGCTGATGGCAGGAAGGAGCCGGGTTTGAATGTCTTTTTGTTGGGGGCGCAGTTCGACTTCGGCGTCCGCACTGGAGGAAGGTTGTGGCTCTTCCGGGGAAACAGGCTCAGGTCTGGTGATGGCGGGCAGGGGATCTAATTTGGAGTGCTTTTTGGATCTGGAGCGCTTGTTGGATTTTTTGTTGGATGTTTTGGGCCGTTCGATTGTGGCGACGTCCTGGGCGCTTTGTGGTGCGAATGCAGCGTGCGTTTCTTCGGATTCTTCAGATTCTTCAGATAAGGACTCTTGTGGTTCGGACTCCTCAGGCCTTGAATCTTCTGGTTCAAAAGGCGTGCTGCTCGTTGAGTATTCGGAGAGATCGAGGTTGCTTATGAGAAGCGGGTGCAGCGGGTTGCTATCTTCGGACGTTTCGGAATCCGTGTGCGCACTGGATTCTGTGGGCGAAGCGGAGCGTTCTGGCGCCGAGGTTTCTTCTTCTTTTCTTTCTTCTTTTGCTTCTTCTTTTGCTTCTGCTTTGAGGGCTTCCGGTTCGGATTGTGTGGTTTCGGTGGCGGCGAGCTCGGCCTGGATGGCGTCCGCGAGATTGATGCCGCTCATGAGCAGGGTTTTGGGGGAATCTTCCTCGGGATCGAAAACAGCAGGGGAAACGATTTGTGGAGAGGGTGGTTCTGCGGATTCGGTGCCGGGCTGATCATCGATATCCTGGGCGGGCATTCCAAGAACCGTCTGGGAGTGGTTGAAGTGTTCGTCGGGTTCTGTTGCCGGCGCTGAAGTTTCGGATAACAGCGGGAGGGCCGCCATGGCGATGGTTGCGGCGTTCTGGGATTGGTGGAACTGCGGTTTTTCGGCGCGCTCGATTTTGGGAGCGGTGGTCCAGGGATCGGTATCGAGCAGGCTTGAGAGGGCAGCGATGGCGGCCGGGATTGCCTGGAAGCGCTGGTTGGGGGATTTGGCCCACATCATTTGCAGGATATCGTCGAGCGTTTCGGGGATCTGGCCATCGGGCATGGCCCGGGTGATGGGAGTGGGTTTTTCGTGCAGGTGTTTTGCGATGGTTTCGGCGTCGGTGGCGCCGAGCAGGGGCGGTGTTCCGGTGATG
The DNA here is from genome assembly GCA_040393065.1 of Lujinxingia vulgaris. GTDB lineage: Bacteria > Myxococcota_A > Bradymonadia > Bradymonadales > Bradymonadaceae > JACCWM01. The sequence continues at coordinate 12,845 of JBEBUW010000098.1, forward strand.
AGTTCGAAGGCGATGATGCTCAGGGTATAGAGCAGGGCGCGGGCGTCGATGTGGGCGCTGTTTACGGCGGTTTCGGGAGCCAGATACCGGGCGTTGCCTGCGAACTGGTTGGCTTCGCAGGCGCTGAGGGGGCTGTCGACGAGAAGGGCTTCGGCCTGTGCCCAGCCTCCGATCTGGACGTGGCCCTGGTCGAGGTCGGCGACGTAGATCAGGTCGGGGGTCAGTGCGCGGTGGAATACATCCTGGCTGGCGGCCCAGTCGAGGGTGCGGCCGATGTTGCAGATCAGGCGCAGGACGGTTTTCCAGTCGAGTTTCTGGTGCTCGCGCAGAATTTTGGCGAGTGAGGGGCCTTGGGGGGCGGACTCGATTATGTAGGGGGGATCGAAGGTTAGATCGAAGGAGTGGACAGCGAGCACGGAGTCCGGCAGTGGGGTGCCGAGGCGGGTGGTGATTTCTTGCAGGCGGCTCTGGCGGTGCGCGGAGGGGTGGTGTTCTTTTTGGAAAATCGTTGTGAGGACTTTTTGTCCGTTGGTGGTGAGCTGGCCGTGGTAACGATCGATGATTGCGTCGGTATGTTCACGTTGCGTGAGGATTGCGACTTCGTTGAGTGTGGTCTGGCTTAAATCGCCGGGAGCTTGCGCGTGGAAATCGACCAGGCGTGTGCCGTCGTGTGGGCAGAAAACGCCGCTTTCCGGAAACCGAGACTGGCAGATTGGACAGACTTTCACTTTGTATAACCTCGTTGCGAATCATCTCGGATGGGAAATGCCAGTCGTCAGGATTTTGGGATGGAACTGGCAAAAAACGCAGGCAGGAGTTGGAAACGATTATGGTTCGTCTTGAGCGCTTAAATTATGCAGTGCTGACTGCTCGGGTGGCGATGCTTTTGGTGTGAAATTTCAGCAAAAACATGAACGCAAACGACAGTCTACAGAAGGCGCGAGGCGATGTTAAGCGTGCATTTTAGAGGTGCGCAGTCTGGTCGGCAAGCTTCGCGTCGAAGGGTGTTGAAGATTCCCTTGTACCTCGTTTATAAGGGGTGCCCGCAATTCGGGAAAACGTTGAAATTACGGCAAAACGAAGGAGCACCTTGCCCATGAGTAATGAAGAGCAAACAGAGAGTGGACTGGTTCAACGCTTGAGTCCGGCGTTGAGCGGCAAGCAGCGTGGTTATTTGCGTGGACTGGCGCATTCGCTGAAGCCAATCGTCCTGGTTGGAAATAAGGGGTTGTCGGAGGGGCTGATCGAGAGCCTTCGCGCGGCGCTGCTGGCGCATGAGCTGGTGAAGGTCAAGGTTCACGAAGGCGAGGATATCGAGGAGGTGGCCGAGGGACTAGCCAAGGGTGCGGATGCGCAGCTTGCGCAGAAGATCGGGCATATCCTGGTGTTTTACCGTCGTCATCCGAAGAAGCCGACGATCATGCTGCCGAAGGTTTGAAATTTATTTGCGGTTGAATCAAGGGTCGTTGGATCGTTGATTCAACCTCTGCCAGAGACACATACTATGATTATCGAAGTCAATCCTGAGCATCCCCAACCACGTCGGATCGAGCAGATTCTGGAAGTGCTGCGGGACGGTGGGCTGATCGCGTATCCAACGGACACGGTGTACGGGATTGGCTGTGATATTTTTAATCGCAAGGCCGTTGAGCGGCTTCATCAGCTTGTGCGCGAGGTGAAGAAAAAGCCGGCGCATTCGCCGCTGTCCTTTATCTGCCGGGATCTGAGCAATATTTCGGAGTATGCGATCATCAGTGATTATACGTATCGCACGCTTCGGCGGATGCTTCCCGGGCCGTACACGTTTGTGTTGGAGGCCACAAAGCTGGTTCCCAAGGTCATGTTGAACAAGAGTAAGACGGTGGGGATTCGGGTGCCGGATTCGCAGATACCGTTGGAAATTGTGCGTGCGCTGGGCAATCCAATTGCGACCACGAGTGCGGCGCACTCCGATGGCGAATTGATTGCTGATCCGTGGACGCTCAATGATCTGTATGGTCATGCGATCGATCTGGTGATCGATGGCGGGTATTTGTTTCCGGAGCCATCGACGGTGATCGATTTTTCCGGGGATTATCCGCAGTTGATTCGTCAGGGGAAGGGGGATGCCGGGGATCTCGAGTATGTCGAGATCTTGTGATTACCCGGCTTGAACGGTGCGTGAAAGCTACTAATTAGAGGGGGGTTACGAAGGTTTCCAGGTTGTTTTTGTCGCGTGCATCGGCCTGGAAGGTTCGTGCTTCGTCCATGGAATGAAATTTACCGACGCGGACGCGGTAGAATTTTCCCTGGCCGGGGATTTCTGCTGCGATGACGTGGGGTTCGAGGCCGATTTTTTCGAGGCGTTCCATTTCCTGGCGTGCTCGCTCGTAGCTCGGGTAGGCGCCGATTTGCAGGGTGTAGCGCGCCGGAAGTTGTGCCTGGCGTGCGTTTGCGTCGGTGGCGGCATGGGTAGAAAGCGCGGGTGGGGAATTTTTGTCGGACTTTTCCGGTGCCTGCGCCAGCGCGTTGGCCCGTGGTTTTTCGGTTTTTTCAGTAACTTTGGTGACTTCGGTCTTTTCAGCGACTTCGGGGGCGGCTGTGGCAGGCGCAGGCGCAGCTTTGGGTTCTTCGGATTTCTGGGTGATGAACCGGCGTGCCGGTGCCCGGGCTTCATCGGAAGCGGGCCTGGAGAGTTTTTCGTAGAACGAGAATCTCGGTCGGGCGGGCGCGTCGCTGGCTTTGTCGGCGTTTTCAGCGGTTTCGGTTTCTGCAGCGGCCAGATGGCGCTCGGCGGCGGCCGACAGAGCGGGGGTCTGGACGGATACCAGCGGCGGCATGGCTGCTTTATCAAGCAGACGCTGGCCGGTGATCAGCCCTGCGCTGAAAACGATCGATAACAGGATGGTAATTTGTAGAAGACGTCCGAATCCACCAGATTGGGATGCTTTGTGTGATGATTTTCGTCGACTCATGATGCGCCATTCAAACAGGGGGGTGATTTCGAGATTTTGCTCTCGGTGGGAAGGTAGCATGGGACTTATAGAGGGCAAATTTTTTGGTGTGGGTGGTGCGGCGGTCCTAAATCGCCGCTAGCTGCGTTGCCGTTCGCTCGATGGCCGTCCAGGCCACCGTCGCTCCGGCAGCCTTGCTAGCCCCGATTTATGACTCGCCGCTGGCGTTGGGTTTGCAGACGCTGGCGCGTCTGGGGGAGAGATGTTGGGTGGTTTGCGGGGGGTGACGTGGCGTTCCGCCCAATTTGTGTGTGGACGCGTGGCGTTCCGGGGTGATGTCGGGTCACGCCCGGGTTTTTGTGGAAAGTGGCAAACTATGTTTTTGGACCGGGCATCCAGTTTTTTTGGTTGTTGAGCCGTGCAAGTGGACCGGGCATCGACTTGCGTGGGTGGATAAGCCGTGCAAGTGGACCGGGCATCGACTTGCGTGGGTGGTTAAGCTGTGCAAGTGGACCGGGCATCGACTTGCGTGGGTGGATAAGCCGTGCAAGTGGACCGGGCATCGACTTGCGTGGGTGGTTAAGCTGTGCAAGTGGACCGGGCATCGACTTGCGTGGGTGGATAAGCCGTGCAAGTGGACCGGGCATCGACTTGCGTGGGTGGTTAAGCTGTGCAAGTGGACCGGGCATCGACTTGCGTGGGTGGATAAGCCGTGCAAGTGGACC
>JBEBUW010000099.1:0-16427 GCA_040393065.1 Lujinxingia vulgaris
GGTCTGGAGAAACGGTACGACGAAGTACAAAAAAAGCCCGGTGCGCATGCACCGGGCTTTTCAGTTTTCTGAGCTGTAGATCAGAAGAATCCGCGCAACGGGCTACGCATCGAGGACGGCTTCTTCGTGGTCGTCCGTATCGAGCACATCATCGGCTACCGGCTCGTTTTCGATGTCTTCGGGCTCGGGCACACCGGCACGGCGGCGGGTGGTCGGGCGAACGCGGTCGGCGTGGGCAGGCATGTCGACCAGGCGGTACAGTCCTTCGAGGATCGAGGCGACCGGCGAATAATTTTTGGTCCATTGTTCCAGCGCTTGCGTGCGCTGGTTTTGGGCCGTCTGAGTTTCGCGGATGTCCTGGTCGAGCGAGGCCATGGCGGCTACGAGGGCGCTCACATCCTGTGCAATGCTCGTGGTGCGTGGAGTGTAATCGGGGCGAGCGAGTTCGGGTAAGAGCGGTTCAAAGTCACCCAGACCGTCATCCATGCGCTGCAATACGTTGTTGGTGTGTGTGATGAGCTGGTCGGGCGCTTCGGGCGTGTTACCGATCATGCCCAGGTGGGCCGCGGCCTGCGAGCCAAAATCAGCCTCGACTGCACCGCGAAGTGAGATCAGCCGCTGACGTAAGCGCGTCACGATCTGGTCGCGCTGACTGCGTTTGAATCGGTCCTGAGCAGTCTCCGTGGCCACCTCGCGGTCACGTTCTTCGAGCGTCTCGTACGTGCCGCTAAGTTGTGCGGTAATCGCCTTTGCAACGTCGGCCATCGTTAGCGGTACAGGAGGCTGGCCATCAAACAACGTCTGTTCCAGCCGTTCTCCCAGTAGTTCGTGATTCGCAGCCACGGAACTGACGATCGTGCGCGTAATCGAACGCTTGTTTGCTACCAATTTTGTAATCTTTGCCATGACAATGATCCCCTATCATTGTCCCTCCAAAATAATCTGCCGCCTATCGGCTCACTATCTGGACTACAAGGGACTGGTTTGTTGCAATGTGGACGAGGATACATCAACGGTTTCTCTTTACAACAGCCTTTTGTGCGTGCATGCGCCGATTCCAGGCAACCTTTGCAAAAAAACGTCAAAATCCATATCAGCCTTGTAGAATGCGCTTCGGAAAGGGTTTGGAACAATTCAAAATGGCCTTCCGGGCACTTCAGAAAACATACAAAAACTCAGGGAAACCTTCCGGAGTTCCCGGAAGGTACGCGTGCAGTGCGTTCATAGCTGCCGGAATCTTCAGAAGATCCGCAGATAGCCCGGAACAGGCGCCGGGCTCTTCGGAGGGTATGCGTGCAATGCGATCATGGCTGCCGGGATCTTCGGAAGGCATGCGTGTAGCGCGATCATGGCTGCCGGGATCTTCGGACAGGTCTTGCAACTTTTTTCGAGCCTGCCGGGCACTTCGAAGGGTGTTTTTGAGGCTTTTTGGAAAAAACAACGGTCCAATCACGTTCGTGAAACCACCCCAAAAAGAAGAAAATATGCTAATAGGGGTTTCATGGAAGTAGCGGTGTTCTTGGATGATTAAAGAAGGGTAGAGCAATGGCAACGAAACCAATCAGTTGGAATGAAATCAAGGCGAATGCAACCAGTTTTGTGCATGCATGGCAGGGCGAAAGCAGAGAGCGGGCGGAGGCGCAGTCGTTCATCAACGATTTTTTCCGGATCTTTGGTATTTCGAGACGCCGGGTCGCCAGTTTTGAAGAAGCCGTCAAAAAGCTGGGCGGAGGACAGGGGTTTATTGATGTTCTCTGGCGAGGGGTGATGCTCATTGAGATGAAGTCTGCGGGCAAAGATCTGGAGGATGCAATTAACCAGGCGTTTGATTATTTCCACGGCCTGACAGAAGCCGAGCTACCGCGCTACATCATGGTGTCGGATTTTGCGCGGATTCGCCTGCGAGATCTGGAAGAGCAAACTGATCATGAGTTTCCGCTCGATAAATTACTGGAGCATATTCATTTATTTGGATTTATCGCCGGATACGAAAAACGTGTGTACGACGACCAAAACCCGGTCAATCTGGCAGCCGCCGAAAAAATGGGTGGGCTTCATGATCGGCTGGAACAGGCCGGCTACAGGGGACACGATCTCCAGGTATATCTGGTGCGCCTGCTCTTTTGTTTGTTTGCGGAAGACACCGGAATCTTCAATCGCGGTGCTTTTCGCGATTTGATTGAGGATCGTTCGTCTATTGATGGAAGCGATCTGGCGGGTTTGTTGGATATCATTTTCGACACGCTGAATACGCCAATCGACGAACGAATGACGACACTGGATGAGGAAATTGCACTGCTTCCTTATGTAAACGGAAAGCTTTTTTCGGAGCGTCTTCGTCCAGCCGCGTTCAACCGCGAAATGCGCCAGATTCTTTTAGATGCCTGTCAGCTCGATTGGGGCGCGATCAGTCCGGCTATTTTTGGCTCATTGTTCCAGAGCGTCATGAATCCCGAACAACGCCGTAGTTTAGGTGCGCATTACACGTCGGAGAAAAACATTCTCAAACTCATCCAACCGCTTTTTTTGGACGATTTGTATGCCCGCTTTGAACAGATCAAAGGCAATACTGCACAACTTCACGCCTTTCACCAGGAACTGGCAAAACTGCGTATTATCGACCCGGCCTGTGGTTGTGGAAACTTTCTGGTGATCGCGTATCGCGAGTTACGCAGACTAGAACTCGAAGTCTTGAAGTCTCTCGAAGCGCACAATGCCGGGCAGCGGTTTTTCAATATCGAAGCGCTTGTGCGTCTGAACGTGGACATGATGTTCGGTATTGAAATCGAGGAGTTCCCCTCACAGATTGCACAGGTTGCCCTCTGGTTGATCGATCATCAGATGAACCTCGAAGTTGCGCAGGCTTTCGGTGAGTATTTCCGAAGGCTCCCGCTGACCACATCTCCGAATATCTTGCATGGAAATGCATTAACAGCGGACTGGGAAACGTGTTTTGGCGACAAACAACCGGAGCAGTTTAGTTATATTCTGGGGAACCCGCCGTTCATCGGGAAACAATTACAGACGAATGCCCAAAAGAAAGATCAGAGTGCGGTTTTCGGAAACGCATCGCAGGCAGGATTGCTTGATTTTGTGAGCTGCTGGTTTGCAAAAGCTGCGGATTACATGGTGAACTCACCCACCACAAGGACTGCATTTGTCGCAACCAATTCGATCAGTCAGGGACAACAAGTTGGCGTGCTCTGGTCCATTCTTTTGAACAAAGGGGATTTCGCAATTCACTTTGCGCACCGCACATTTGTTTGGAGTAACGAAGCCCGAGGTAAAGCGGCTGTCCATGTCGTGATTGTCGGATTCAGCCTTAACCAGACGTCTTCTGCACGGCTTTTTGATTATGAAGATGGCAAGGGTGATGCCTTGGAAATTCTGGTCCCCAACATCAACCCATATTTGGTTGGAGCCGCTTCCATTCTGATTAATTCAAGGCGAAAGCCATTATTGGATGTGCCTGCAATCGCTTTTGGAAGTATGCCGAATGACGGTGGAAATCTGCTTTTAACGCCAGAAGAACGCCTGGAACTCATAGAAAGAGAGCCAAGTTCAGCACCCTTTATAAAACGCTTTGTTGGAAGCAGAGAGTTTATCAATGGCATCGACCGATATTGCCTGTGGTTAAACAAGATTCGCCCACAAGACTTACGAGCTATGCCTCTGGTTTTAGAACGCGTACAAGCGGTCGCAAAAGTCAGGCGTGAAAGTCCGCGTGCAACAACGCAAGCTCTTGCAGATACCCCTACGTTATTTGGAGAAATTCGGCAGCCTGCAGGGGATTATCTTGCCATCCCGAAAACATCTTCCGAGCGGCGAGAATTCATCCCGATTGGCTTTTTGTCGGAAGAGGTCATTGCTTCCACGGAGCTATTCACGGTCGAAGGTGCAGGGCTCTATGAGTTTGGAGTGCTGACTTCAACGATGCATATGGCCTGGGTAAGAAATATCGGTGGACGATTAAAAAGCGACTACAGATATTCCGCAGGCCTTGTTTACAACACTTTTCCCTGGCCGGATGAGCCGACAGCGAAGCGCAAGCAAGAAGTCGAAGCTGCGGCTCAAGCCGTCCTTACTGCACGACAGCCTTACCTCGATGAAGGGGCCACACTGGCAGATCTGTATGACCCGGATCTGATGCCACCTGATTTATTGCAGGCTCATCGCAAGTTAGACCGATTGGTAGATCTCCTTTATCGCCCGCAAGCGTTTCCTCGGGAAGCCAATCGAATGGCGCATTTATTTGAACGCTATGAAGCGCTGACGCGTGGAAACGTGCCTGTTTGATAGCTTTCACGCCCCGGCTTTCGCCCGCAAAATCGCCATGATCGCGAGAATAAGGATCAAAAGCGCCGCGCCGGCCAGCGTGAGCACGAGTTTTTTGCGGGATGTTTCCGTGGAGATTTCCTGAGACGCGGGCTCGGTAAGCGCGCCGGTGCTGGATTCCGGGGCCGACTCTAAAGACGGAGCCGCGCCGCGTTTTCGGTGCTCGTTTTCATCCGGTTCAACGCTGATGAGCGGGCCGGTGGAAAGTTTGCTTTTCAGGGCGCGGTTTTGTTCCTCGGGACGCTCGGCGCCCTTGAAGGGGGTGGGCAACAAAATCAGGCCGAAGCCGTCGGTGGTGGGCGTCGGGAGGTTTTCGGGATCGCAAAAGGGCAACAGCTTGCGGATGTGCGTGAAGCGGTTTTTGGCCAGCGGCTGCAGGCAGCGGGCGACGAGCAGGCTGATGCCGGGCGGATCGATGTTGGACAGATCGTCAAATGCGTCTTTGGTGAGCGGATTCTCTACACTCGCCCGGGGTTCTTCGCCGGTGAGCATGAAACTCATCAGGGCGCCGAGCGAATACACGTCGGCCGCGCGGCGCAGCATCTGGCCGGAGGTTTCGTTGCGCACTTCCGGCGCCACGTACGCAAAGTTCAGGTCTGTCTTGAACGGGTTGGGGCGCTCCGCCATTTTCGTGGCGTTGCCGCAGCCGGTGATGTGGAGGATGTCGTCCAGGCCCACGATGACATGGCGCGGATCGAGATCGCGGAACACGTAGCCGGCCTCGTGGATGTCGGCCAGAAACCGGGCCAGCGTGCCGAACATGCGCAGCGCGCGCAGCGGCGCCAGACCGTGCGGGTGGCGCTCCTGGATCAGGTCGTACAGGGTGGAACCGTGCTGGTATTCGTAGATCAGCAGCGGTTCGGGGCCAAGGCCCAGCGGGCTGTCTGCGATTTCGATCCAGTCGATGGGCTCGGGCAACAGCGGGCTTTTGAGCGTGAGAAATTCCATCTCCTCGCGCAATGCCTGGCGACGGCCTTCGACATAGCCCGGCTCTCTGGTGCGATCGGTATCGTATAAAATGGCTTTGACGCAGACCTGTTTGTTGTCCAGGTGCGTGTCTTCGGCCAGCAAAATCTGGTAGCTGCGACCGGTATGCAAAAGCTCTTGGATGCGAAAGCGTTTTTCGCCGCGTTTGGCATCGACCAGAAAGGTTCCAGGATTCATGTGCAATCTTCTATTCGGTGTAAGAAACAAAGTAGGAAAGTCGGAGTTTCATGCGCCCGGCCTGCCCCGGCCCCATGCCCCGATCGATTCGCCCGTTGAGCTATCATTCCCTTGTGCGGCGGGCAATGCTTCATCCGTTACATTGTCCTGCATGGCCGCCGGGGGCGAGCCGCCCGGGCTCGTGCCAGAGCCTTGCTCCGCTGGGGCCGAGGGCCCCGCTGCGCTTTTGTGAAATCATGGTTGTGTGGGTCTGCCAGGGCTTGCCCTGAAGGCAGACCGAGGGGTTTTGCACGAGCCCGGGGGATTTTCCCCGGGCGGACGTGGTGGGTAGAGGGGATTGGGTGGTGTGCGTGGTTCGACCGGGGGCGGTCCTGCACGTCCGCCCGGGGGCGAGCCGCCCGGGCTCGTGCCAGAGCCTTGCTCCGCTGGGGCCGAGGGCCCCGCTGCGCTTTTGTGAAATCATGGTTGTGTGGGTCTGCCAGGGCTTGCCCTGAAGGCAGACCGAGGGGTTTTGCACGAGCCCGGGGGATTTTCCCCGGGCGGACGTGGTGGGTAGAGGGGATTGGGTGGTGTGCGTGGTTCGACCGGGGACTGCCGATCTAGCAATGCCGCCGGGGATCAAGAGCGTGCTTTACTTTCGGGGCTGATTTTCGCTTAATCAACCGTGTTGGACGTGTGTTTTGCTACGATTGCCGGATTTGCCATGCCACCAGGATTGTTTGTGATGAATGCATCGCGCTGTTTTTATAGAAATTCTACGGTCTTTGTACTTGTCTTGAGTTTGCTGGCACTGCTGGCGGTTGGCTGCGGCACGGCGGACGATCCATCGCAGGGCGGCAAAGCGCAGAACAACCACGTGCCGGATGATGTGGATTCTGGCGAGCCGGATACTGCACAACCACCCAACCGGTATGATGCGCTCGGTCTTCCCTACCCGCTTTCGGAACTTCCGGACGGCGTGTCCGCGCCCTGGCCCGACCGCGCGATTACGCACGGTGCGCTGATCAATCTGGCGCATGTGATCGACGGCGATACGATTCGCAATCCCTTCAGCGGTCAGGCCAATCTGCGTTTGCAGGGCATCAACGCGCCGGAATGCGTCAAGCGCAGCACCAGCCAGGGCATGGAGTGCGATCCGAACAACACCGATTACGCGCATGGCGAAAACAAAGACATCAACGAACCCTACGGCGCGCAGTCGGCGCAGGCGCTGAAAAACCTGATTGCGCTCAACCGCAACGTGCGCATCGCCTGCAAAATGGTGGGCGGAAGCTGCGAGACTGACCTGTACGATCGTTATCTGGTCTGGGTTGTGGTCGATACGCCGGACGGGCCGGTGGACGCCAGCCATTATTTGCTGGAGCAAGGATTGGCGCTGACCTACACGTCGTTTCCGGTCGACAACATGGCGGCTTATTGCACGGCCGAAGACGAGGCGATTGCCGCCGGGCGCGGCATGTGGAAAGACGGTTTTGATACTGCCTATACTGCGATGCACCCCTCGACACGGAAATGGTATGTGTACCGCAATGATCGTTGCCGCGCGGCCAAACGCCAGTAATGGCGCGCCGATAAAGGGCTGTTGACTGAGAAAATCGCTCACCCATCCGGCCCGAATTGCGCCCGACGGGAAGACCGGCAGTGTAAAAAACACTTAGAGCATGGTAGCGTGTCGCGCCCCGCAGCAAATCGATGAAAACTCTGCGGATATTTCTGCGAAAAGTCCTTATATAGCGCAGTATCAATCGCTCTACCTGTCCACAAAAACCCTGGAGAACGTTCCTGATGCAGCAATTGCCCGAGCCTGAAGCCCCGGCCCCCCCGGCCGAGCCCGGTATTCATCCTTCCGGTACATTATTATCGGATCGCTACCAGATCGACGCTTTTTTGGGCGCCGGGGCGATGGGTAAAGTCTACCGCGCAGAACACGTTTTGATGAAAAAAACGGTGGCCCTCAAGGTTTTGCATCCGGAAATGATGCAGAACGCGGAGGTCGTCAAACGTTTCCAGCTGGAGGCGCAGGCGGCCGGCAACATCCGGCATCCGAACGTGTGCACGGCCACGGATTTCGGTCTGACCGAGCAGGGCGAATCCTTTCTGGTGATGGAGTATCTGGAGGGGGAAACGCTGCAATCGACGATTCAGGCCTATGGTCGGTTGACGCCGCTGCGGGCGATTCATATCGCGCAGCAGATCTGTTCGGCGCTGGAGCAGGCGCACAATGAGGGGATTGTGCATCGCGATTTGAAGCCTGAAAACATCATGCTGATCGAGAGCGAGGGAGATCCGGATTACGTCAAGATCATGGATTTTGGCATCGCCAGCGTGCGCATGGAAAAAGGCTCCAGCGAGGATAACACCACGCGTTTGACGCAGGCGGGCATGGTGTATGGCACGCCGCATTATATGTCGCCGGAGCAGGTCGTGGGCGCGGATATCGATCATCGCGTCGATCTGTATTCGGTCGGTGTGGTGCTGTTCGAGATGCTGACCGGCAAGCTGCCCTTTGATTCGGACAGCCTGGTGCGCCTGATGGGGATGCACATCACCGAGGCGGCGCCGGCGCCGAGCAGTGTTTGCCCGGAGGCGGCGCTGCCGGCCGCGCTCGATGCGCTGGTGCTCAAATTGCTGGCCAAGGCGCCGGAAGATCGTCCGCAATCGGCCGGGGCCGTGCGCGAGGAGCTGTTGGCCATCGCGGAGAGCATTCAGTCGGGCAAAAAACTCCCGGTGCAGATTCAGGCGCAGCTTCAGGCTCTGCCCGAGATTGCGGCCAATCACAGGCTTGTGTCCTCGGCCATGCAGAAATATCAGGAGCTTGGCTTTGCTTCACGGGCGATGTTGATCGGCGCGATGGGTGCACTTGCCGCGGTGGTGTTCTTGAGCGCGCTGATGATCGTGTTGCCCTCTCGGGAGCCGACGCCGGAAAAGAAAGAAGCCGTGGCGATCAAGGAAACGGTTTCGCTCAGCACCGAGCGCGAGCGCATGCTGCAGGATGAGGCGATTTCTCAGGCGCTGGCCGAGGCTGCCAACGGGGAGTTTGGCGCACTGTACGCACTCAGCGAAGCGCAGCCCCAGAATGCGCATCTGCATTATCTGACGGGTCTTGCCGAAACCAACGCCGGCAACTGGAAAAAGGCGTTCACGCGCTACAGCCAGGCGATTCAGCTGGATGAGCGCTACACCAACGAGCCGCAGCTTCTGGACGATGTGTTTTCGCGCTTTGAAACGCGTTCGGCCTCGACGGCCGAGCCGGCCAAGGAATTTTTGCTCAAGCATCCGTCGCACCGCAGCACGGCGCGGCTGGAAACACTGGCGCAGACTGGTCCTTCGCATACGATTCGTCGCCGCGCCTTTGATACGCTGCATGAAAGCGGCGAGTTTGAGAAGCTGGCTGCCTGGAGTCAGGCTGCGATGGAGCTACGCGCGGCTTCGGGCTGCGATGCGCATCGCGAGAAGATCGCCAAAGTTGTGGAAGTGGGAGATCGTCGCGCGATGCCGGCACTGCGCGCGGTGGAAGCGTTGCCCAAGACGGGTTGTGGATTTTTGAAACGCCAGGATTGCTACGCCTGCGTGCGCGACGACATCAAAAACGCGATTGAAACGCTGGAACCGTCCAATCGCTGATTCGGCAGCAGGCTGAAATATCATCATGGTTTGCGTCGTTCCTCAGACAAACAAAAACGCGAAGCATTGGATATGCTTCGCGTCTTTGTTTTGTGCCTGCAGATTTCCGCGGATTGCGGCCTTGCAGCGATACAATTACATCGAGGGCTGCTGCGGCTCGCTGCCACGGCGGCTGCTCTGCCCGGCGGCGGCGCGATTGACAGATTTTTCGGCGATGTTGGTGAGTTTCTGGTCGGCGGCTTTTTCTTCTTTCAGGGTCATGGAGAGCATTTTGGCGGCTTCGTTGTCGCCGCAGATTTTGGCGAATTGCACGAGCGCGCCGTAGCTTGCGATTTCGTAGTGCTCGATGAGCTGGGCCGCCGCGATCAGTCCGGCATCCATCACGTCCGAGCCACTTTCAGCGGAATCCATGAAATCTTCTGCTTCATTAATAATGCCTTCCATGGCCTTACATTTCTGGCGTCCGCCGCTCATGTTCATGTTTTCAAAGATCCGCTCCAGGCGCGTGACGTGTTCCTGGGATTCTTTGAGGTGATCTTGAAAACAGGTTTTAAGGTCAGGATTGGTAGCAGCCTTGATCATTTTCGGCAGTGCTTTCACGATCTGCTTTTCGGCATTGAAAATGTCTTTGAGTGAATGCACATAAAGTTTTTGGAACGAAGTGATTTTCATGTCGTGCTCCGCGAAGAAAATAGAAATTGAAAGCTTCCCAACCATGCATACAGATATGCGTTCCTGACGACTGTTTCGTAAAAGTGACCGCACTTTTTCAATAATCAACCCGTCACCAAGAGATTCCACATGGATTCCAAAAATAAAGTGATCATCAAACGTTTGAGCGGCGAGGAAATCGCGCGTCACGTGGACGATCTGGCGCGTTTGCGGATCGAGATTTTCCGTGAATTTCCTTATCTGTACGATGGCGACCTTGAGTACGAGGCGCGCTACGTGCGCTATTATCTGGAGGCGAGCGACAGCGTGCTGGTGGCGGCGATTGTTCCCGCCGAGGAACCGGGCGGCAAAGATCAGGTCGTGGGTCTGGCCACCGGCATGCCGCTGGATGAGGCCGATGAGGTGTTCCAAAAACCGTTTGCGGAGCTGGGTTTTGATGTTTCCCGGATCTTTTATTTCTCGGAATCCGTGCTGCAACATGAATACCGCGGCCAGGGCATTGGCGTTGCGTTTTTCACCGAGCGCGAGGCGCACGTTCACGCGCTGAACCGCTTTGACTGGATGTGTTTTTCGGCCGTGGTGCGCTCGCCGGATCACCCGGACAGGCCGGCGGATTACCAGCCGCTGTTCGACTTTTGGAAGAATCGCGGCTATGAACGCCACCCGGAATTGCGCACGACGCTCGCCTGGAAAGGCGTGGGGCATGTCGAAGCCGTCCCGGAAATCATGGAATTCTGGCTAAAACCTGTAACTCACCCGGATCGTTGATGTTGACAGAGATGAAAATCGCCAGCTGCCAGTATCTTGTAGAGTTTCTGGAAAGCTGGGAGCAGTTCGAGCAAAAGATAGAACGCCTGGTCCAGGAGGCCTGCGACGAAGAAGCGAATTTGCTCGTGTTTCCTGAGTATTCATCGATGGAGCTGGTTTCGCTCTTTGATGAATCGGTGCGTAACGACCTGCAATTCCAGATGGCGTCGATGCAGGAATTGCTCGAGCCTTATTTACAGCTGCATCAGCGGCTGGCGCAAAAGTACGGCGTGTACATCGTCGCCGGCTCGCTGCCGGTGCGGCTGGACGACGGCAGCTACCGCAATCGCGCGTATTTTTTTGGGCCGGGCGGCGAGTACGATTTTCAGGAGAAGATCGTCATGACGCGCTTTGAGACGGAGCTGTGGCTAATTTCCTACGGCGACCAGCTCAAGGTTTTCGACACGGCTTACGGGCGCATCGGCATCAATATTTGCTACGACAGCGAATTTCCCCTGCTGGCGCGCAGTCAGGTGGAGGCGGGCGCGAATCTGATCGTTGTGCCGAGCTGCACGGATTCCGAGTATGGCTATCATCGGGTGCGGATTGGCAGCCAGGCGCGCGCGCTGGAAAACCAGTGCTTTGTCGTGCAGAGCGTGCTGGTCGGCGATGCGGCCTGGTCCAGCGCGATCGATCACAACGTGGGCCGGTCGGCGATTTACACGCCCGTAGATTACGGTTTTGCCGAGGACGGCGTGCTTGCCATCGGCGAATGGTGCGAAGCGCAGTGGGTGTATGCGACGGTCGATCTGGCCAAAAGCGAGGAAGTGCGCGAGCGCGGCGAGGTGCTGAATTATCGGGACTGGGCCAACCAGTCGGCGGCGGCGGATGCGGAAATTGCCTGCGTGAAGATCCGCTAGTTTTTTATACTAAATACTGAGTACTGAGCACGATTTTGAGCGGGGCTCCCAAAGTTTGGGAGCCCCGTTTTTTGTCCGCTAAAAGCCCTGTCTGGCGCGCAATACTTTCAAAACAAGAAGGGGGATTAGGTTCATCTGGCCCCAAGGTGTGCATGTTTAGGAACGATGCCGCAGAAACTCCGGCCCGGACTCATGCCCGGGCCGGTGCCAGTGAAACGCTTTTTTGAGACGGAAGCTATGAGATTTCTGAACGCCCTGAAGTCGCAACACCTCCCCGCGCTGCGCAATCTTTTCGGACATCATAGCCGTAGAATCTGGAACTCCTCGTCGCGGGCGCACATTGAGTTGCGCGGCCTGAGTCCGCTCGCGCTTGAGGATTTTTCGACAAGTCTGATCGCCGAAATCGAAGCGTGCGACGGCGTGATCTGGGCGGAAGTCAACGGCGTGCTCGGGCGAGTGATTGTTTCCTATGATCCGGCTCGCATTACGCTGGAGGAGCTGGTCGAGACGATCGAAGCGGTCGAGGAGCGCTATGATATCGACGAGGAAATCTTCACCGAAAACCGCCCGGAGCATCCCGGCGATGATGAACCCGCGGTGCGCGCGCTGGTGCGGATTGGCGCCGATATCACCGGCGTCGCGCTTGCGTTGACGCTCAAACAACTGCGCGGCAAACCCAACCAGAGCAGTTTTGATTTCGCCGCGCTGATGGCGCTTCTGGAAAACGTGCCGCACCTGCGCAACAGCGTGATCAAGCGCGTGGGATATGTCGCCGCAGACTTTGGCCTGGGCTTGAGCAACGCCTTTGTGCAGGCCATCGGCTCCGGGCCGACTTCGCCGCTGATCGACATTCCCAACCAGATCATGCGCTTTGCCGAAGCACGTGCACGGCAGCGCGTCTGGGCCGAGCGCGAACATGAATTGTGTGCAGATCCACAGCACGCCACAGCCTTTACCCACCAGCTTCACGTGCGCCCCAAACCCATGCCCGACGGCCCCATCGAGCGCTACGGCTACGATGCCTGGCGCATGTCGCTCGGTGGTTTTATTGTCGGTCTGGCCGATACCCAGGATTTTAAGCGCGCCGCCACGCCCCTGCTCGACGCCCTGCCCAAGCCCACGCGCTTTGGTCGTGAAGGCTTCAGCACCCAACTTGGCCGCGCCATGGCCGCGCGCAACATCATCGCGCTGGATTCCGACGCGCTCCGGCGCCTGGATCGCATCAACTACATCATCGTGGACGACGAAATTCTCTACACCACGGAATTCAAAATCGACCACGTCCAGCCGCTGACCGATATCGATATCACCGAAGCCTATCACCAGGCGCAGCTTCTCTTTCAGGAAAACGATCCCGATGTCGTGCACGAAGCCAACGGCTGGACACTCGCCCCGGTTGCCCGGCTCAAGATGCCGATCTCGACGCAAATCGCGCAGCAGGCCGATGCCCTGGAGAACTACCGCCTGCGCACCGGCCCCACCCTGGCGCTGGTGCACAAACGCCAGATCGTCGCTCTTTTGCGCACCCGACACACGCTTCACCCCGAAGCCGAAAACCTGGTCAACGCGATTCGCCGCACCGGCCTGTATTTCATCCTCGCCACCGAAGACACCAGCCTCACCCAGAACTTCGATTCCGACCGACGCATCCAGAAAGGCGACGCCCTGCTCGAGCGCATCCGCCACGAACAACGCGACAACCACGGCATCTGCATGATCGGTTTTGGACCCGCCCACGCGCTGCACGCCGCCGACGTCAGCATGGGACTCACCCGCCCCGGTCAACGCCCGCCCTGGAGCGCGGACTTGCTGGCATCGCACAAACTCGAAGACGCGACCTTCCTGATTGAAGCCATCGCCGAAGCGCGGCACATCGCCGAACAGAGCGTCATCCTGGCCACCGCGGGCGCCGCGATCGGTGCGTTTCACTCGATTGGCGGCCTGAAAAAAACGCCGATCAACCGTGTGATGTTCGCCGTCAACTCGGCTTCTGTCCTCGCGCTGGTCAATGGCGTGCGCGGCGCGGCCGCACTCGACCGACGCATCAAGCCGGCCCCGCGCAACGGCATTCCCTGGCATTCCTGGACAACCGAAAAAGTCCTCCAACACCTGGAGTCCGCTCCCGAAGGCCTGAGCACGCAACAAGCCTCCGAACGCATGGAACCTGCCGGCAAGTCCACTTCCGCACCGCTTGCACTGGCCCAGGCCGTCGTCAAAGAACTCTCCAATCCCCTCACGCCCGTGCTTCTGGCCGGCTCCGCAGTCTCCGCCATCGTCGGTTCCCTGATCGACGCCGGCATCGTCGCCAGCGTCATCGGCATCAACGGCCTCATCGGCGGCCTCGAGCGCCACAAAGCCGAACAAGTCATCTCCGTACTCGCCAAACGCGAGCTCAACTGCGTCGACACCTTCCGCGACGGCACGCTGGTCAACCTCGAAAGCACACAACTTGTCCCGGGCGACGTCATCACGCTCGAAGCCGGCGACGTCGTCCCGGCCGATTGCCGGATCTTGGAATCCGACATGCTCGAAGTCGACGAATCCGCGCTCTCCGGCGAATCCCTGCCGGTCGAAAAAAACGCCAGCCTGACCTTTGCCATCGAAGTCGCCGAACGCACTTCCATGCTCTACGAAGGCACCTCGATCGCAGCCGGCGATGTGCGCGCCGTCGTCGTCGCAACCGGCGAAGACACCGAAATGCACCGCGCCGTACACCGCATCGGCAAACGAAGCCTGCGCGAAAGCGGCGTCGAAGCCCGCCTGCGACAGCTCACCGACATCACCTTCCCCTTTGCCGCCAGCAGCGGAGCGGCGCTCATTTCGATGGGACTTTTCCGACGCCAGAAACTCGAAGAACTCGTCGGCCCTGCCGTCAACCTGGCCGTCGCCGCCGTCCCCGAAGGATTGCCGATCTTATCGACCGCCGCCCAGCTCGCCGCCGCCCGACGCCTCTCCCAGTTTGGAATCCTCGTGCGCAACCCGCGCGCCATGGAAGCTCTCGGCCGCGTCGACGTCCTCTGCGCCGACAAAACCGGAACCCTGACCGAAGGCCAGATCCAGCTCCACAGCGTCTTTGCCAACGCCACCACCTGCACCCTCGACGCGCTGGACGGCGAACACCGCAAAGTCGTGGCCGCGGCTCTGCGCGCCACCCCCGAAGAACCCGAAGACGGCCTGCTGCCCCACGCCACCGACCGCGCCATCCTGGCAGCCGGAAACCAGGCCGGCATCGAGCTCTCTACCGATTCCGCCCCCTGGAAACGCCTCCACGAACTCCCCTTCAAATCCGACCGCAGCTTTCACGCCGTGCTCGGCCAATCCCAGGACAAATTTGTCATCACCCTCAAAGGCGCGCCCGAAGAAATCATCGCCCGATGCACCCAGCGCCAGCGCGGCGATTTTGCCCGCCGCCTCAACTCCCTCGGTCGCGAGTCCCTTCTCGAGCAGGCCGATCAACTCGCCAGAACCGGCCTGCGAGTTCTGGCGATCGCCGAAAAATCCGTCCCCGCAGACAACAAAAAAACCACCGGCAAAACGCCGCCCCTGAGCGCCAAAACCTTCGGCGAAGAACACCTCGAACAACTCACCTTCCTCGGCTTTGTGGCCCTGAGCGATCCCCTGCGCCCGACATCGGCCGCTGCCGTCGAACGCCTCCACCGCGCTGGCGTCGACGTCATCATGATCACCGGCGACCACGCCAGCACCGCCACGCGCATCGCTGCCGACGTCGGCCTGACCACCGACAGCGGTCTGCTCGGCAGCGTCCTCACCGGCGCCGAAATCGAGGCCATGGACGACGACACCCTGGACCAGGCGCTCGTCAATATCAAAGTCGTCGCGCGCGCCACGCCCACGCACAAAGTCCGCATCATCGAATCCCTCCAGCGCTCCGGCCGCACCGTCGCCATGACCGGCGACGGCGGCAACGACGCGCCCGCCATTCGCCTGGCCGATGTCGGCATCGCGCTGGGCCGCTACAGCACCAGCGCCGCCCGCGACGCCGCCGACTTGATCATCACCGACGAGCGCATCGAAACCATCGTCGAAGCCATCGCCGAAGGCCGCGCCCTGTGGGTATCCGTGCGCGACGCCGTGTCCATTCTGGTCGGCGGCAACATCGGCGAAGTCGGCTACATGCTCGGCTCCGGCCTGTTCAGTCGCGAACCCACCATGAACACCCGCCAGCTCCTGCTCGTGAACCTTTTCACCGATATCGGCCCGGCCCTGGCCATCGTCTTGCGCCCGCCCCCTGATGTCTCCCCCGAAGAACTCCTGCACGAAGGCCCCGACAACTCGCTCGGCGATGCACTCGACCAGGACATCATCCGCCGCGCCGTCACCACCGGCGCCGCCGGTTTTGCGGCCTGGGCCTTTGCTCGCGCGTTCTACATGAAACAATCCGCCTCCACCATCGGCCTGCTCTCCCTGGTCGGCGCCCAGCTCGGCCAGACTCTCATCGTCGGCAAACCCACCCGCACCATCGTAGCCACAAGCCTTGGCTCCGCAGCCGTCCTTTTGACGCTCGTCCAGATCCCCGGCATCAGCCAGGCCATCGGCTGCCGCCCACTTGGCCCCCGCGGCCTCCTCACCGTGGCCAGTGCCACCACCCTGGCCACACTGGCCGCCGCCCTCACACCCAGAGCGCGCGCCGCCTTGCAGGATTTTCTCACCCGACGCAAAGGCATCCCCGCCGCCTCGTCCATCGAACCCGAATTCACCCACGTCCCTCCAAGCATTCCCCTGCACCCCTTCGGCATGTGGCCGGATGCCATCCTCTAAACAGCTGAACAGGCCGACCGGATCCCTGCTCGACATCAAGCAAAAGCATCCAGCCGTGACCAAGAGTCTGCCAGCCTGGCGGGCCGTTCTGGCGCAGGTGGTCGCCAAACCGCATCCAGAACGGCTCGACACCACCCAAAAGACCAAAAACGCGCTCACGAAGCAGCTCGACACCCCGGCCGAGCC
>JBEBUW010000100.1:0-16350 GCA_040393065.1 Lujinxingia vulgaris
ATGATGCCCTGAATACGTGCGATGAAAACGCGACGTGCACGAACACGCCGGGCGGTTATGACTGCACCTGCAACGAAGGCTATGTCGGCGACGGCCAGGTTTGCGGAGATCGCGATTGCACGGACGAGGAACTTGAGGTGTGCGGCGAGCATGGCTCGTGTGCGGTGACGGATAATGTGGTCGAGTGCGTTTGTGCGCCGGGTTACGCGCTGAACGATCAGGGAACCTGCGTGGACGTGGATGAGTGCGCGGACGAAGCACTCAACACCTGCGACGACAACGCAATCTGCACCAACTCGCCGGGTGGTTACGACTGCGCCTGTGAGGCCGGATTCGTTGGTGACGGTGAATCGTGCGAGGACATCGACGAGTGCGCGGACGCCAGCCTCAACACCTGCGATGAAAACGCGACGTGCACGAATACGCCGGGCGGCTACGACTGCGAATGCAACGAAGGCTATGTGGGTGACGGCCAGGCCTGTGGCGACCGCGATTGCACGGACGAGGAAGCCGAGCTGTGCGGTGAGGCCGGCTCGTGTGCGGTGAACGACGATGTTGTGTTGTGCGTCTGCGATGCTGGCTATGAGCTGGTGGACGGCACATGCGTGGACATCGATGAATGCGCGGACGACGCCCTCAACACCTGTGGCGAAAACTCCGTGTGCACGAATACGCCGGGCGGCTACGACTGCGCCTGCGCGGATGGATTCGCCGGCGACGGGGAAACGTGCGAGGACATCGATGAGTGTACGGACGACAGCCTCAACATGTGCGATGAAAACGCGACGTGCACGAATACGCCGGGCGGCTACGACTGCACTTGCGCGGATGGCTTCGTGGGTGACGGCGCGTCGTGCGAGGAAGAAGTCGTGGAAGAGCCGCGTCGCAATATCATTACCGGTGGCGGGCCGGCCTGTTCGGCAGCTCCGAGCACGGGTGCCCCCGGAACCGGCGGCGGTATTGCCCTGATCGGCGCGGCCCTGGCTGGTCTGGCGGTGCTTCGCAGACGACGCTGATCTCCGGGTTGTAGCCGGTTGCGTGACGGGCACGTTTTCGGAAGTCTTTTGAAGCCAAAAGACGCTGAAAACGTGCCCGTTTTGTTTGTGGAGGCGAACGACGCATTGGCTGAACAAATACGATGTGGGACCGGGTTTTTGCAGAAATGGGGTAAAAAATTCGGGGTAAGAAGGCGTGCAAATTCAAAAATACTGAACAGATCTGGGAGGGGGGATGCTGTTTTTGAGAGGCAAGGAATGAAAAAGACGGGGTGGGACGGGGTAGAAACGTGCAAAATCGCTTTCGGGCAGGGGTTGGAGTTGCATGGCAAACACCCTTAAGGGGTGATCGTTGTCTATGTGGAACGGCCCGGGGAGAGCGTTTTCGGCTTTTCAGAGCGGGTAGAAGGTAGCGGAAAACAGAGGATGGGCGTTTGGGGAGGGGTTGGAAGGGGCAGGAAAATACAAAACTACTGAACAGAGCCGGGGGTGGAAGGGGGTGTTTGGGGGGAAATGGATAAAAATGAGGGGGTTGGAAGGGGTAGGAAAATGCGAAATCGCTTCCGGGGAGGGGTTGGACATCGATCCCGGGCACCGATTTCGATGTTGGCCGCCGATGTGAGACGGGTTGTCGGGCGTTCGAGGGATGCTGGCGTCGGGGTTGGTGGCGAGTGTTTTGGGAGGGAACGGCTCGGAGCCCGGGCGGGAAGCGGGTTGTATCGTGGAGGGGCGGCTTGCGGCCGGGGTAGGACGCGGGTTTTTTGGTGAACGGACGGCGCGTGGCCGGGGTAGGAAGCGGGCGGGTTGGGGTGGGCGTGGGGTGGGGGAGGGGTTGGGGTTGGGGGGGTTATAAGGCGGGACAGGCAACAGATGTGTCTCGCGCGAAGCCGCGAAGCCGCGAAGGAAAAGCACAGCAAGGGCAAAAGGTGTGTCTCTTGTGAAGCCGTGCCGGTGCGGATTGTTGCGAAGGTAGGAAGGAAAGGATGGATGCGTGGGGGGAAATGCGAAACGGCCGCGGTCTGCTCCGGGGGGAGCAGGCGCGGCCGTTTTTTAGGTTCTAGTTTGTGGTTCGGTGTGGCGTGGGATTATTCGGTGTAGGTGGTCCAGGTGAGGTTGTCGATTGTGACCTGGGCAGATGTAAGATTAACAACTTCGATAACAACATCACCAGCAATGTTGATGTTGTTCACTTCGAAGGTATGGATGGTTTCATCAGTACCAGCTGTAGCGAAGGTAAAGGATTCCTCGATCAAAGTGTTATTCACATAGAGTGCAATCTGTCGGTTGTTTGAACCACCTGTATATGCTTTACGCATTTGGATAGAGAACTTGGAGATTCCACCCGGGATTGCTTCGGACTTCAGACGTGAATTGTCGGCGATACGACGGAGGATGAGGCCTTCCCCATCAATCGGGTAAGTATCTTGATCCCGTGATGCTACGAAGTTCCAATTAATTCCATTGTCGCCAACGAAAGAGCCGTCGCCATAACTTACACCAGCGGTGGAGTTCGCAAAGGTTTCGGTGCGGGTGATTTCTTCGCCCGGGTCAACGACGGTGGATTTGGTGACTTCGAGGACACCTGCGGCCGAGATGTTGAAGGTGGCGGGAGTTGCCTGGTCGGTGTCGCAGTAGGTGTAGTCGGTGCCGTTGAGGGAAACGCGGTAGACGTAGTTGTAATAGTCTTCGGCGAGTGGGGCGGCGTCGATGGTGGCTTCGAAGACGGAGCCATTGAGGACGGCGGGGATGTAGGTGAAGGCAACGTAGTCGTCATGGTTGCCAAGGCCCAGTTCTGCGGTGAGGCCGGTGGCGTCGCCGTCGACGGTAACGTAGGCGGTGACTACGCCGGTGTCGTTGTCTTCGAGTTCAAGGGTGTCGGGGGTGATGTAGCAGCCGGTGATGACGGGATCGACCGGGTCCGTGGGATCGGTGGGGTCGGTCGGGTCGGTGGTACCGCCGTCTTCGCCATCGACGCCGTTGCAGACTTCGTAGCTATCGTCGTTGACGGTGACCAGGATGCCGCCAGCTTCGCACACGGCGCCGGGAGCGATGGGCTCAACGCTTATGGTGGGGCTGGTGCCGGGAGCGCCGTCTTCGCCCGGAGCGCCGTTGCAAACCGAGAACGGAGCTTCGGAGCCGATGGTGATGGTTTTGCCGCCGTGGGCGCATTCGGCCGTGGTGGCGTCGGTGATGGTGATGGTTACAGGCGTGCCGCCGGTGCCGTCACCGGGAGGGCCCTGGGGACCGGGTTCGCCGGGTTCGCCGGGATCGCCCTTGTCGCCTTTGTCGCCCTGATCGCCTTTGTCGCCTTTGTCGCCTTGATCGCCTTTGTCGCCTTGATCGCCTTTGTCGCCTTGATCACCCTTGTCGCCCTGATCGCCTTGATCACCCTTGTCGCCTTGATCACCCTTGTCGCCTTTCTCGCCTTTCTCTCCGTTGCAGAGGTACTGGACGGTGGGATCTTCGCCGGTGTTGGGATCGATGGTGACTTTGGTGCCGCCGACGATGCCGCAGGGCTGGCCGTCTTCGTTGATATCGATCGTTTCTGCGGTGATGGTGGGCGACACGCCGGGTTCGCCGGGTTCTCCTTGTTCACCGGGGTTGCCATCTACGCCGGGCAGGCCGGGGTTGCCCTGGGAGCCGGGGGCGCCCTGGCAAACGTAGTAGGGAGCCTCGTCATCCACGGTGACGCTGATGCCGCCGTGGGCGCAATTGTCGCCGGCCGGCTCGTCAACAACGACTACGCGAGAGGATTCTCCGGGTTCGCCTTGCAGGCCACGCTCACCGTCGCCTGCGCAGCCAGTGGCCGCAACAAGGGACAGTCCGATTAAGCCGATAAGTACGCGATTTTTCATTGGTTTTACTCCGTGTAATACGTTGAGAAGGACTTCGCCTGACCTGGCGGAGAACATGGCAAGCCCCCCATGTGGGGCACCAGGATGGGGGCGATTGTATAGAAGTGTAAATGGAAGCTGTCAAGCGAGCTCAAAACGAGGTGGAGGTTTCGAGGCTCTTTCGGGCGCGCTCGATTTCGGCGGGACGGTAGTCGGGATATTGGGATTGGAGGGTTTCGTAGGTTTCCCGGGCGCGGCTGTTCTGGCCGCGCTGGATCTGGGCACGGGCCTTGAGTTCCAGGGCACGGGCGCGCAGGTCGGGGACGGCCTGGGAGTCCTGGATGACCTGGTCGGCCAGGGTAATGGCGCGGGCGTAGTTTCGGTCGGTGAAGGCGGCTTCCGCGTCCTGGAAAACGCTGTGGGCAGAGATTTCGGAGGCGCGCTCGGCTTTCTGGATTTCGGCCGTGGACGCGATGTCGGCAGATCGGGCGGCCGGCGGCGGTCGGGAGGCGACGGCGGAGGGCTGGCCGGCGCTGCTGGCGGCGCGCGCCGAGGTGGGAGCGCTGGCCAGGGAATCGTAGGCGATGCGTTTTTTGGATTCCTGGCGCGTGTCGTCGTGAGCGATCTGTCGGGGCGCGGAGGCTTTTCGGGGAGCGGGTCTTGCGAGGGCGCGGCGCGCGGGCATCGGGTCGGCGGTCTGGCTTTGGCCGGAATCGTAATTGCTCAGGTCACCTGGTTTTTCTTCTTCTGCTTCTTGGGAGGAAGCTGCGGCGACTTCGAATTCGTGGGGTTCGTTGGCGCGTTGTTTTTCGGAAAGTTGAGCGGGTGCGGTGGCCATGGCGACCGGGCCGGGCGGTGCGGCTTCGGCGGGGGCCGGTGCGCTGGATTCGAAGCGAACGGGTGCGGCGAGCTCGGTGGAAGCGGTGCTGAATTGTGCCTGGGGGGCGGTGTTCTGGAATTGGCGCAGGAAAACGGCGCTGGTGAGCAGGAGGACGGCCACGGTTGTGACGGCGGCAAGCTGGGCGCGGGGGATATTGCGGATTCGTGACCAGATAGTGGTGGAGGGTGGGCGTGGTGCGGGGGCGGGGACGAGATCACTGGCCAGGGAATCGTGTGCGGACGGGGGTGTCGTGCTGGCAGCAGGCTGGTTCTGGGCGGCCTGCGCAGCGGCGGCGGCCAGAATGGAGTCGTGCAGGGATCGAGGAACTTCCTGTGCGGGGAGATGGGTATGCAGCTCGGCCTGGATGTGGGCGCGGGTTTCTTGCAGGCGGTCGAAATCGGCCTGGAGGTCGTCGTTTTGCTCCAGGAGTTTTCGGGCACGAAGGGTTTCTTCGGGCGAAAGCTCGTCGTAGAGCAGGTCGAGGATCAGGTCTGTGGATTCTTTGGACGCCATGGTTGTCTCGAAAAATCGTGGTGAAGCGAAAGGTGGAGCGTACGGACGGTTTTACTAACGTAGAAAGCTTGGATTCGATCTAATTGGAGGAAGAATCGTCATCTTGCTGGTCAAAACTGTGGTTTTTGTAGGCAGCGAGGTGGAGGCGGAGTGCTTCGAGTGCGTAGCGCATGCGGCTTTTGGTTGTGGGCAGCGGGCAGCCGGTGATTTCGGCGATGTCCTGGAATCGGAGGCCGGAGATTTCGCGCATGATGAAGACTTCGCGCTGTTCTTCGGGGAGTGCGTCGAGAGCGGCGAGTAGGTGGCTGCGGAATTCGGCGCGTTCGTGGTTGGTGCTGGCGGAGCGGGCGTTGGTGTCGGCGAGGCTGTCGAGTCGTGAGGGGGCGTTGGTGGTGTCGTCGGAATTGTAGAGAGGTTGGTCGAGGGAGATTTCGGTGCGCCGGGCGTGTTTGCGGGCGTGGTCGATGCAGAGGTTGCGGGCGATGGTGTAGATCCAGGTGGTGAATCGGGCGCTTTGCTGGTAGCGGGCGGCGCTCTGGATGACGCGCATGAAGGTGTCCTGGAGGAGTTCCCGGGCGGTGTCTTCGCGTCGGCAGCTTCGGAGGATGAAGTTGTAGAGGGGGCGTTCGTGGCGCGTGACGAGGGTGGAGAATGCTTCGAGGTCGCCGGATCGGGCGTAGCGCGTCATGAGCTCTTCGTCGGAGACGATGGCGGGTGTGGTTGCGGTATCTTCAGCCAGATCGGTTTCGGAATCCGGGTTCTGGCTGAAGATGGCTTTTGCGATGGCGAAGAGCATGTACTGCCTGGGGCGCCGGTAGGGAGGGGTTACTGGGTGATGGCGGCGTGCACGTTCTGGGCGAGTTGTCCGATGGTTGCGGTTTCGCCCCATCCGGGCAGAGGTTGGCGGCTGGCGCGCAGTTCGTTGACGGCGTCGGCGATGGCGGCCGAGCGGGTGGTCTGGGTGCATTGCAGCGCGAGTGCCTGCGCGGGCCAGCGGTTGCCCTGAAGTGCGCGGAGCAGGGTCTGGGATACGTCCTGGGTGCCGAGTTTGGCCATTTCAGTGCTGAAGAGGTTGCAGAGTTGCTCGGCGTCTTTTTTGAAGCTGTCGGCGGCCGGGACAGGGTAGGTATCGGGTTCGAGGGGCAGTGCGTTGGCGATGCTGATGAAGCCGGCTTCGCCGCGCAGATCGATGATTTTGTTGGCGGCGACCCAGCGCAAGAGGCCGTGTTGTTCGGAGATGATGCGGCCGAGGTAGGCGGCGGCGCGTTCGCCCTGGATTTTGATCATGGTGTTCATGGCGCCATCGATCAGGCCGTGGTCGGTCTGGGGATCGGCGATGGCGCGTTGGAGGTAGGGGATGATTGTGTCGTGCTCGGTTTCGAGGATGGCGATTTCGAGTTCGCGGTCGATGTCGGGGTGTGCTTCTTCGGCGCGCGCGAGGATGATTTTGGCGAGCTCGGCTTTGAGGTCGTCATCGGCGTGTTCGCGGATGGCGCGTGCGACGGTACCGGGGGTTTTGGTTTCTTTGAGCCAGGTGGCGGTGTGTGCGAGGCCTTCTTTGCCGGCGCGCGGGAGGATCTGGGCCAGGTTGGCGTTGCCGAGCTGGTCGCGGAGTTCGTGGTCGGTGGAGAGCCAGTCGGCGAGGATTTTTTGGAGTTTGGTTTTTTCCTCGGGGCTGGCGTAGGGGACCAGGATGTAGGCAGCGTCTTTGGCGCGGACGGCTTTGGAGTCGCCGACGGCGATTTCGCCGCCGCCTTCTTTGATTTCATCGGTCAGGCGCGGCATGTCCTGGGTGGCCCACATGGAATCCACGGTGGTGACGAGTCCGGATACGATGGTGGCGCGGACTTCGGGAGATTCGATGCGGTCGAGGATGAGTGGGAGGCGTTGTTCCTGGCGGTCTTCGAGCAGGATCTGGGTGGCGCGCACGCGAACATCGAGCGGTTCATCGGAGCTGGCGGCCCATTCGCTGAGTTTTTCCATGCCGCCTTTGGAAGTGCGCCAGACTTCGAGGTCCTCGGGTTTTCGTTTGCAGGCCGGGATCAACAAGATGAGGATGAGTAGAAAGGAGAAAAGGCGCAGCGTGGAGGCCATGGGGGAACGTGTTCCAGACTGGGATGGAAGATTCATAGCGTTTTCATTATCTCGAAAGAAAAGCGTTTGTAGGTAGTAGGAGTCTTACATCGTAGAAATTCAGAGCCTAGTTGTCGGTCAAAAAGCGGGTCAGTGTCAAGATGGTGGGATGCAGAGCTGGCTATGCGGAGGGCGTGTGCGGGTAGGATTTGAGCACAAAAAAGCCCCGCTCAAGAGGGAGCGGGGCTTTTTGTGATTTTTATCGCTTAGAGCACAGGCTCAGGGAAGCGATGGATTACTCAGCAGCGATACCGGCAACGGTAACGGCTTCAGCTTCGAAGGTTGCACCGACGCTGATTGCATCCTGGCCGTTGACGGTTTGGTCACCCATAGTGGCTACGAGGGGAATCATAAGGCAGTTGCTGGCAATCAGGCCGCAGGGTTCTTCCGCGTCACAGGTATGCGTGGGATTGGTACCAACCGATGCATGGCAGGTCAAAGAACCATTTTCATCGGGAGCGATCAGTTTTTTGCCGTCGAGCGGGAGGCACTCACAGGTGTCGGCAAAGGTGTTGATGGCATCCACAACTTCATTGATGACAATGAGGCCGCCGAGCTTACCGGTGGTGAGCGTTACGCCGTCTTCGATGGAGCTGTTGGCTTCATCGACTTCTGCGGTGATGCGAGCTTGACGGACGCTGAGATCAAGGGTTGCGCCGAAGAGCTCAAGGCTGAGCATTACGTTGCCCGGGCCGGCTTTGAGGTCGGTTCCGGTCAGGTTTGCGCCGGGCAGGTAGGCCAGGGGCTGTGCACCTTGATCGAAGCTGGCGGGATTGATCAGGAGATCGTCGCCGTCGTATTTGCCGAGGAAGAAGTTGACGGTGTAATCGCCACCGGCGGAGAGGTCGGTGAGGCCATCATGCTCAAGGATGAGGGCGAGGGTGCCATCAGCGATGTTTTCGGCGATGGTTTCGTTTACGGAATCCATCATGGGAGGAGTATCCGGGTTTAGTGCGATACTAAGAAGGAAACCGAGTTGGTTGTCAACATCCTGATCACCGTCGAAATCAAAGCAGCATGCGTCATCGCCACTATTGGGAGCAATCTCGAATTTGGTGATGTTGGAGAATGCGCCGAATGCGAATTCTGCCGGGTCGGCGGTGCAGCGTTCTGCGGTGGGGTTTTCCTGGCAGAAGGTGTTGGTTTCGCCGCCGGTGTTGTTGTTCGGGTTGCTGTTGTTGGGGTTGCTGTTGTTCGGGTTGCTGTTGTTCGGATTGCTGTTGTTCGGGTTGCTGTTGTTCGGATTGCTGTTGTTGTCGTTGTTGAGATCAGGGTTGCTGTTGTTGCCGTTGTTGTCGTCATCATCGCCGCCGCAGGCGGTGGTAAAGGCGAGTCCAAGGGTAAGCAGGGCGATGAAGCATAATTTCAGGCTGTTATTCAACATTTCATTCTCCAGAGGATGGCGACGTAATTCTGACGTCATTCGGTTGCAGCAAAAACTGTCAAGTGGAGCTAACAGCGAACATAAATTTTGTCAATTTCCTGCGGTATTCGCAGTGCGGGGAAACTAACAAAGAGTTCGGGCAAGGGTCAAGGTATGAATTTTGCGCTAATTCTGGTGCGGGTTTGCACGGATAGGCGTTCAGAGAATGCGGAAGAATTGTCGGGAGTTTTGGAGTGTTGGAGGGCGTAGTCGGGGCTTGTCGCGGTATAGAGCAAGCGGTAGAGTCGCGCGCGGAAAAGTCCGGTTGCGTTGTGAAAACGCGAAGAGAAATAGAGGTTTTTTGGGAGAACAGGTCATGGCAGTTGGTGGTGCGGAGAAAGGATATCGTGTAGCGGTCGTTGGTGTGACGGGGGCAGTGGGCAGTGAGCTTTTGAAGACGTTGCAGGCGCGGGAGTTTCCGGTGTCGGAGTTGCGTGCGATGGCGTCGGCGCGTTCGGCGGGTAAGACGTTGGAGTTTGGCGGGCGCGAGGTTGTGATTGAAGATCTGGAGACGGCGAGTTTTGAGGGGGTGGATATCGCGCTGTTTTCGGCGGGTGGT
The DNA here is from genome assembly GCA_040393065.1 of Lujinxingia vulgaris. Taxonomy (GTDB): domain Bacteria; phylum Myxococcota_A; class Bradymonadia; order Bradymonadales; family Bradymonadaceae; genus JACCWM01. Next base: position 9,338 of record JBEBUW010000100.1, read on the forward strand.
TCGGTGAGCTTGCGTCATGCGGAGCGCGCGGCGGAGGCGGGTGCGGTTGTGATCGATAATACGAGTGCGTTTCGGATGCGGGAGGATGTTCCGCTGGTGGTGCCGGAGGTGAATGCTGAGGCGGTGGATGGTCATCGCGGGATTATTGCGAATCCGAATTGTTCGACGATTCAGATGGTGGTGGCATTGCAGCCGTTGCATGAGGCTGTGGGGATCGAGCGGGTGGTGGTGAGCACGTATCAGTCGGCGTCGGGTGCGGGGCAGGCGGGTGTGGACGAGATGCTTGCGCAGACGCGTGCGCTGGTGCTGGGTGAAGAGGAGCCGGCGGCGAAGAAGTTTGCGCATTCGTTGGGGTTTGATGTGCTGGCGCAGATCGATTCGTTTGATGCGAACGGGTTTACGCGCGAAGAATTGAAGATGGTTTATGAGACGCGCAAGATTATGGGTTTGCCGTCTTTGGAAGTTGCGGCGACGTGTGTGCGCGTGCCGGTTGAGCGCGGTCATAGCGAGTCGGTGACGGTGGACCTTGCGGGGGCGTTGTCGGCGGATGCGGCGCGGGCGTTGTGGAAGGATGCGCCGGGCGTGGAGGTGTTGGATGATCCGGAGCATTTTGCGTATCCGCGGGCCAGGCAGGCGGCGAATACGGATGCGACGTGGATCGGGCGCGTGCGCAATGATCTGGATCGGGCACAGACGTTGCACTTCTGGGTTGTCAGTGACAACCTGCGCAAAGGTGCGGCATTGAATGCGGTGCAGATTGCAGAGACGCTGGTAGCGCGTGGTTTGATCTAGTGGATTGGCGTGGCGGTGATCGGAGAGTTGGGTGGCGATTTGAATGATTTAATTATTGAACTGGATCTGAAATGAAAGTTACAAAATACCGAATATTGCTGGCGGCGTTGTGTGGGGTGGGGGTGAGCGTCGGGTCGATTTCGACTTTGCAGGCGCGAGAGCCGTCGACTTCGACGCTGGTGTCGAACGTGGTGCCGGATGTCGTGAATGCGTACGATCTGGATGGGGCAACGGCGTGGGTCGGGCTGAAGGAGTGTCGCGCGCTGGTGTCGAATGACATTGATATTTCGGTTCGGTTCGATACGCAGATCGATACGCTGCCCGGTGATAGTAGTGTGTCGTTGTTTAATGGCGCGGTTTATTATTCGCTGGCGCGGGGGACGACGACGAATATGGAATGTAAGGCCGAGGACGGGTGTATCGGGGTGCCGGATGCGGATGTTACGCGGACGGCAGAAGATATAACGGTGGGTGTGGGGTTTCGTGAGCTGACCGGTTTGACGGGGGCGGCCGGTTGCGATGCGGAGATTGATGAGGAGTATTTTATTCGGATATATCTGCGGAATTCGCAGCTTGTTGATACGTGGCAGCAGGCTGAGGGGCGGATTATTCTGGATACGATTCGGCCGGAGCCTCCGACGGATATCAGTGCGGTGGCGACGCCGAATTCGTTGCGATTGGAGTGGACGAATTCGCCGTCGAGTGATGCTGCGCGGTATGTCGTTGTGGTTTCGGATTCGCCGCTGGAGGGCGGAGAGCTACCGGATGAGGAAGGTTCGCCGCGTAAGACGTATGCGGTGACGGGCGGGCAGGACGGCAAGGGTAGTGCTTCGGTAAATCTGGCGGCGAATCAGGTTGTGCATGTTGCGATGGCTGCGCGTGATTTGAATGGAAATTTGAGTGTGTTGTCGCCCTCGGTTGAGGTGACGACGGCGGATACGATTGATTTCTGGGATTATTATCGCAGCGAAGGCGGCCTGGAAGAAGGTGGATGCAGCGTGGTCGGTTTGCACGGTGCTTCGGGCCGGGCGGGCGGCGTGCTGGAGTATGGATGGCTGGTGTTTTTGTCCGGGCTGGCGCTGGTGGCAGGTCTGCGTCGTCGGAAATCGTAAATAAAATTATTAAGGAATGAAGAACATGTATCGAATCGTGAAGCAGCGCATTGGGGCGGCTCCGTTGTGTTTGTTGGTGGCCTGCGCGGTGTTGCTGTCGGCGGGCCAGGCATGGGCGGCGTCTCCGACGTATGGTGTTTTTGAGTTCAAGTTGGGCGGGTATTATCCGTCGATCGATGATGAATTCGGGGGCAGCGGTCCTTTTGAGACGTTTTTTGGCGAGAGCCAGATGTTGATGGGGGAGTTCGAGGTAGATTTTTATTTGTTGGAGGGGATCGGGACGCTGGGGCTGGGCTTGCATGCGGGTTATTCGAGCAAGAGTGCGAGCGTGCGGGACCGGAATGATATGGAAGCGGAGTTGCCGGATTCGACGGTGTTTCGGGTGATTCCGCTGCGTGCATCGCTTGTGTATCGTTATGATTACAGCGCGTTGCATCATGGGATTCCGCTGGTTCCGGTGTTGAAGGCCGGGTTGGATTATCATCTGTGGAGTATTGATGGTGCGGATGGTGAGACGGCGCTGGCGGAAGATGGCAAGTCGGCATCGGGTGCGCGTGGCGGCTGGCATGCTGCGGTCGGGTTGCACTTTTTGCTGGACGTGATCGATCGTTCCAGCGCGGCGGCTTTTGATCTGAACTGGGGTATCAACCATTCGTATTTGTTCGTGGAATATCAGATGAGCAAAATCGATGGGTTTGGCAGCGAAGGTTTTGATTTGAGCGATAATCAGTGGATGTTTGGACTGGCGTTCGAGTACTGATTGTTGCGGGGCTGCTTCTATTGTTGTCTATCGTTTCGGTATTTTTCTGCTCAGGTTGGCCGGTCCAGCCTGAGCAGTTCTTTGTTTATTAGAGTTTCGAAGTTGGGAAGTAAGCGATGTCGTTGATCCGTCTGCATATTGCCTACGATGGCACGAATTATCATGGCTGGCAGATTCAGCCGGTTGCTCCGACGCTGGAAGGCGTTTTGTCGAAGGCTGTTACGCAAATTCTGGGGGCGAAAGAGCCGGTGAAGGTGCAGGGGGCGAGTCGCACGGATGCGGGGGTGCATGCGCTGGGGCAGGTGGCGCATTTTTATCATGAGAGTTCGCGTTCGCTCTGGGATTTTTTGCGCGGTCTGAATGCGGTGACGCCGAAGGATATCGTGATCAATTATGCGGAGGAGATCGATGAGGGTTTTCATGCGCGGCATTGTGCGCGTGGGAAGATCTATCGCTATCAGATCTGGAATCATCGGTTTGAGAATCCGTTTATGCTGCGCACGACGTGGCAGATCGGGCCGGAGTTGAATATCGAGGCGATGCGTGAGGCGGCGCGGCCTTTGATTGGCGAGCATGATTTTTCGGCGTATCGCGCGACGGATTGCGAGGGGAAGACACCGATTCGTGAGATTCACCGGATCGATATTCGTAAGGAGGGGCCGCTGATTACGATTGAGGTGGAGGGGACGGCTTTTTTGAAGAATATGGTGCGGATTATTGTCGGCACGCTGGCGGATATTGGAGAGGGGCGCTTGCCGGTGGAGCAGGCCGGGGTGGCACTGGAATCGAAGCAGCGCGCGGATGCGGGGCACACGGCGCCGGCCGGTGGGCTGGCGTTGGTCGAGGTGCATTATCCGGATTATCCCTGGGATCGGGGGAGCGGGATGGTGCCGGGAATTGGTGTGTATCGGGAGGGGATGGTGTGAATTAGGCGGGTGGGGGGATGAGAATAGCGAAAGGCGTAACTCTCGCGAAGGCGCGAAGCCGTGCATTGCCGCGAAGGAAGGCGCGGCAAAGGCACGAAGGGTGAAGAAAAGCAGGGACAGGTTGTGGGGAATCGGCAGGATCAGGGGCCGAAATCATCGGTGGCCGGTGCGGGTGAGGGGGTGTTGTCGTTGGAAGTTTCGGGGCGGCGGCGGGTGCCGGGCGTGCAGTTGTCGAACTCTTCGGGGTTGTCGCTGAAGTCGCGCTGGTCGTAGCGGTAGATATCGGCCAGGAAGTTGGCGTGGCCGTCTTCGTCGACGCGGACGGTGTAGTATTCGGTGAATACGGGGATTTTTTTCTCGAGGGTGACTTTGCGGCTGCGGCCACTTTCGATGAATTCGTCGACGTCGATTTTGTCGTCCTGTCCGTCGGCGGCGATGAGGTATTTGGCGAGTTCGATGGGTGTGTGGACGCGGACACAGCCGGAGCTGAAGCCGCGGATTTCGTAGTCGAAGTAGTGGCGTTGGGGGGTGTCGTGCATGTAGGTGTTTTCGGAATTCGGGTAGATGAATTTGACGGCGCCCAGGGAGTTATCGGGTCCGGGAAGTTGTCGGACGGTGACGCGGCCGTTTTTGTGGCGGATTTCTTCGTAGCCGTTTTCCTGGAGCCAGTTGGGGTTTTTCTTGACCTTGGGGGCAAGTTGTTCGTCGTAGAGGCGCTGTGGGACGTACCAGGAGGGGTTGAGGATCATGTGATCGAGTGTGGCCCACTGGATGGGGGTTGCGTTGACGTATTTCCATTTGTTGGTTTTTTCGTCGCAGACGCGGCGGTTGTTGCCGACGACGATTTTGAAGCGCATCTGGCGTTCGTGGTCGCGGTACACCTCGGCGTGGAAGTCGGGGATGTTGACGTAGATGTAGTCGGCTTCACCGTCGTAGTGGGTGTCGAGCCAGCGGGTGAGGTTGAGTTCGATCTGTGCCAGGCGGCGTTCGACAGGGACGTTGAGGCTGTTCCAGAAGCCGGTGGTGGGTTTGCCGTCGGGGCGGAACTGGTGGGTTTTCTGGTAGGCTTTGACGGCGTCGATCAGTGCCTGGTCGACGACATTGTCAGCGTAGGTGGATTGTTTTTTGGGAGCTTCCTGGGCCGGAGGTTCTGCTTCGGGGAGTGGTTCGGCGGTGTCGTTTTCTTCGGTCAGGGTGCTGGCCAGGGATTTGTCGTCCTGGTCGGTAGTGCCGTTTGGATCGGCGATGGCGACGTTGGATGCATCGTCGTTGAGCTCGGCATCTGTTGGGGGCAGTGCGAAGTAGCCTTCGATGGCGAGTCGCTCGCGGAGTTGTTGGACGCGCGGGGAGCGGGTGCCGAGCTCGAGGGAGACGGGTCGGACGGTTTTCCAGCCGCCGGCCTGTTGGATGGCGCGGTAGCGGTCGCGCGCTTCGAGCATGAGGGCGTATTGGGGGTGTTTGGGCTGGAGGTCGGCAAACACTTCGGGGATGTGCTCGGGTGTGGCATTGGCGAGGTCTTCGAAGGTTTCTGTGAGGCGTCCGAGGGTGACGGCGGCGGAGCCGCCGCGTACGTTGAGTTCGGTCCAGTTGTAGCGGTTGAGTTTGCCGTGGCGCATGTCGCGGGCGTAGCGCATGGCGCCGTCGATGGTGCGTAGCTCGAGTTCGGCCAGGGCTTTGTTTTTGGGGGCGCGGGCCTGGAGGTATTCGGAGATCAGGGCCGTTACGCGTGGCACCGGGGTGAGCTGTTGTGGTTCCGGCGTGGAATCGTCGGTGTTCTCTTCGGTGGTTTCGTCGGGTTCGTTGTGCTCGATGTTTTCGTCGGGCAGTTCTTTGCCGTGGACGAGAGCGTCGAGGACGACGGCGATTCTTTCGGCGGAGGTTTTGGTTTTGAGGGGTGGCTGGTGTTGTTCAAGCCAGGTGATGAGGGCTTCGGTTTCGGTGGCGTCGAGGGTGATGGTGGGCCAGGGACTGGCGGGGGCCTCGGCGAGTTTTCTGGCTTTTTCGTCGAGTTTGCGGATGTGTTCGCGGTGGTAGGGGGTGTTGTCGAGCATGTAGCGTCCGCTGTCGTCGAGGACTTCGAGGACGGCCTGGCCGCGCGGGTTGAGGCCGGCGGTATCGGTGAAGACCTGGGTAGCGCGCTCGGGGCTGTAGATGTCGATCAGGATGTTGGCGTAGCGTAGGCCGCCGGCGACGCGAGAGCGAAAGGGGCGTGCGGCTTCGCGGGTTACGTAGGTGGTAATTTCGTCGATGACGCCTTGTTTTTGGGCGTATTCATGTAATTTCTGGTCGAGTTCGGGCAGGAGTTCTTCGACAAAGGCGCGCGCGGGCTGGATCGGTTCGGGGACTTCGATCGGGGTTTCGTTGTTGGCGGTTGTTTTGGATTCTTCGCAGCCTGTAATCAGGACAAAGCAGAGAAGGATCAGGGCTGTGAATGTGGCGCGCGCGGTGTATAGAAACTTCGTGTACTGCAAGGGGAGTTCTCTTTGAGCAGTCGTGCATTTACGTTATGGTAGCGCGGAAATTTGAAATGTGTTCGCGTTACCAGACCTTTGTGTACTGTATCAAAGGATGGATGGATGTAAATAATTTAGAAGTCTTTTGTTTACGCGCGTTTAGCCTGTTTGTCGGGCATTGGGGCCGTTGATAACACTATAAGGAGAATTCTTATGTCGGATACGTTTTTTTCGAAAGATAGCGGGCTGGTGGTAATCGATATTCAGGAGAAATTATTGCCGGCGATGCCTGCCGATGGGCTGGCGATGTGCTTGAAGGCGACGCATACGCTGGTGGAGTTGGCGAAGGAACTTGGCGCTCCGATTCTGTATACGGAGCAGTATCCGCAGGGGCTCGGGCGCACGGAGCCGGGATTGCTGGCGGCTCTGGAGGGGGCGGGCGCGCAGTTGTTGGAGAAGCGCGAGTTCAGCGTGTGTGGTGCGCCGGGGTTTCAGGAGCAGTTGCGGGCGATGCCCAAGCGCCTGGTGGTGGTGGGCATGGAGACGCATGTCTGCGTGCTCTCCACGGTGCGGGACCTGTTGTTTCATGGGCGTGAGGTGATCGTGCCGTTTGATGCGGTGACGAGTCGTCGACAGGAGTATCGGGACAACGGGCTTGCGCAGATGCGGGATCTGGGTGCGGCGATTACGAATCATGAGTCGATCGTGTTTGAGGCGCTGGTTACGTCGGAGCATGAGGCGTTTCGGAAGTTTTCGAAGTTGATTCGGTGATCGGAGAATTGGGTGGTTTGCAACGATCCCAGGGCCAGAGGCCCAGGGTTAGCACAACGCCGACGCGCTCCGCAGGGGCCAGAGGCCCCGCTGCGCGGGTGCATGGGTGTGGTTGGGGGGGGGGTGGGTGGTGGTGAGGGGATCGGGTGGTTTGCAACGATCCCAGGGCCAGAGGCCCAGGGTTAGCACAACGCCGACG
>JBEBUW010000101.1:0-15777 GCA_040393065.1 Lujinxingia vulgaris
CGCCAAAGTAAAAATTGGAAGGTGTCGAACCCTTTTCGGGAGCGCCAAAGTAAAAATTGGAAGGTGTCGAACCCTTTTCGGGAGCGCCAAAGTAAAATTCTGAAGGTGTCGAACGTGTTTTGAGAGCGCCAAAGTAAAATTCTGAAGGTGTCGAACGTGTTTTGAGAGCAAAAAAGTAAGAAATCGAGGGTGTTGAACCGTCGGGGGCTGAAAAAAAGTAAATTTTCGAGGGTCAGGCCTGCCAAAATTTACTTTTTTACTACGAATTTGAAGGTGTTGCCTGCTCGATTTTAAAAAAACGCATGCAGGTGGCAGGCGGCGCTGCGTTGTGGGTGCGTTATTCGAGAGGGAGGGAAGTCGGGACCGCTCTGGCTGGATGATTTTGCAGCGGGCACGCGGGAGGCGTTATTTTTTGGTGGCGATCCAGATGACGTGGCGGCGTCCTCGGGAGCCGTGGGCGTGGGCAAAGCTGGTTTTGGGGGTGAATCCGGCGCGTTCGAGTCGGCGGGTGAAGGCGGGATCTTCGGAGGCGGACCAGACGCCGAGGATGCCGCCGGGGGTGAGGGCGGTGTTGATTCTGGCGAGTCCGGTCAGGCTGTAGAGGCTGTCGTTGTCGGATTTGGTGAGGCCTTCGGGGCCGTTGTCGACGTCGAGGAGGATGGCGTCCCAGTGTTTTTGGGAGTTTTTGATCAGGTCGAGGACGTCGCCGGTGTAGACTTCGGTGCGGGGATCGTCGAGTGGTTGGCCGGCGGGGCCGGCAAGTGGTCCGCGGTTCCAATCAATGACGGCGGGGACGAGTTCGGCGACGGTGGCACGGGCGTCGGGTGGGAGGGTTTTGAGGGCGGCGGCCAGTGTGAAGCCCATACCGAGGCCGCCGATGAGGACTTTGGGGGCGGGGCGATGGGCGATGGGCTGGCAGCCGCGTTCGCCGAGGGCGTCTTCGGAGCCGTGCATGCGGGTGCTCATGAGTTCGAGGTTGTTGACGCGGATGACGAGATCCTGGCCGCGCTGGTGCAGGGTCATGAGGCCGTGGTTGTCGGGGAGTTCGGTCTGGTCGAGGAGTTGCCAGGGGAGCATGGGGAATCCGGTGGTCTGGGGGTGAGTGTGGTGCGGGTTGGTTGCGGGGTCGGGTTAAACTCGGGCGGGGGGCCGGGCGAGTTGGAGAAAGTTCTGTAGCATAGTTTGGCGGTGGAGGGATGAGATTCAGGAGAGGGGTTCGGGTTTTGGAGAGGGGGACTGGGGCAGGGGGATGAATTCGTCTTCGTCGTGGATGGGCAGGGCGATGCGGCCGGCTTGCCAGTCGGCTTTGGCCTGTTCGATGCGTTCTTTGCTGGAGGAAACGAAGTTCCACCAGATGTGGCGTTTGCCGAGTGGTGCGCCGCCGAGGAGCATGACGGTGGTGGGTTCGAGGGCGTGGAGGACGGGTGCGGTGTCGGGTGTGAACACGAGCAGCTGGTTGTTGTGGTATTCCTGGCCGTTGACGGAGACGCGTCCGCGGACGATGTAGGCGGCGCGCTCTTCGTATTCGGCGGGAAGGTCGAGTCTGGCGCCGGGGTGGAGTTCGGCGTGGACGTAAAAGAGCGGCGAGTAGGTGGTAACGGGGCTTGTGAGGCCGTAGGCGGTGCCGGCGATGATGCGCAGCCAGACGCCCTGGTACATGGCATCGGGCAGGGTGGTCTGGGCATAGTGGTGAAAGGTGGGTTCGGTTTCTTCGACGGCTTCGGGCAGGGCGACCCAGGCCTGGAGGAGTTCGAGTTCGCCGCCGTTTTTGCGGTATTCTTCTTCGTAGCGCTCGGAGTGGCTGACGCCGCTGCCGGCGGTCATCCAGTTGACGTCGCCGGGGCGGATGACTTGTTCGTAACCGACGCTGTCGCGGTGCATCCATTTGCCGTGAAAGAGGTAGGTCACGGTGGAGAGGCCGATGTGCGGGTGGGGCAGCACGTCCATTTCGTAGGGGATGGGCGGTTGCAGGGTTACGGGGCCGGCGTGGTCGAGGAAAATGAAGGGGCCGACCATGCGTCGTTTGCGAAAGGGCAGGATGCGGGCGACTTCGAGTCCGGGGGTCAGTGGTGCGCGGCGTGCGTCGATGAGGATGTCGATCATGGCTGGGCTTGGGGTGGCGTGGTCTGGCGGTTGGAGTCCACGGTTTTGGAAAATGCGACGGGGCGTGATGGTGCCGCAGGAAGTAGGCGTTGCCAAGGTAAAAACGGTGTGCGGGGTTGTAGCATGATTTTGCGTGGCAGAAAGCGGTGTGGTACATGTTCAGGCATTGTTTTTTTGGGAAGTATTGGGTGCTTTCTGACTGCGAAAAGGGGAAATTATGTTCGATCTTGTGATTAAAAACGGTCTGGTGGTGGATGGCAGTGGAGCGGTGCCGTTTGTGGGTGATGTTGCGATTCGGGGAGGATTGATCGCGGCGGTGGTGTCGAGCGCGGACGGGGGGATTGGAGGAGACGCCGGGCGCGTCGTGGATGCTACCGGGATGATAGTGACGCCGGGGTTTGTGGATTTGCATACGCATTATGATGCGCAGGCGACGTGGGATCCGTTTGTGTCGCCGTCGGGCTGGCACGGGTGTACGACGGTGGTGATGGGCAATTGCGGGGTGGGTTTTGCGCCGTGTCGGCCGGAGGATCGCGCGTGGCTGATCGATGTGATGGAAGGGGTGGAGGATATTCCGGGGTCGGCGTTGACGGAGGGGATTCGTTGGGACTGGGAAACGTTTCCGGAATATATGGATGCGCTGGAGCGGATGCCGCGTGCGGTGGACGTGGCTGTGCAGGTGCCGCATTCGGCGGTGCGCTGTTATGTGATGGGGGCTGAAGGCGCCGAGAATTCCGATGCGACGCCGGAGCAAATTGCTGCGATGAAGGCGATTACGGTGGAGGCTTTGCGGGCGGGTGCGCTCGGGTTTTCGACGTCGCGTACGCCGTTGCATCGTTCGGCGGCGGGCAATCTGGTGGCCGGGACGTTTGCGCAGCTGGATGAGCTGAAGGCGTTCGGGCAGGCGTTGAAGGAGGCCGGGTTTGGTGTGTTCGAGGCGGCGCTGGAGCATATCAAAGTGCCGGATGAGCTGAACTGGCTGCGGGACATTGCGCAGGAATCGGGGCAGACGGTGATTTTTAATCTGAGTCAGACCTGGGAGTATCCGCAGATGTGGCGGCAGGTGTTGGAGCAGCTGGATGATGCGGCTGCGCATGGGATTCCGCTGTACGCGCAGGCGGCCGGTCGTGCGATCGGGATTTTGATGACGTGGCAGGGTTCGGCGCATCCGTTTCTGGTGTATCCGGCGTTCTGGGCGCATACGCACGGGCTGAGTGAGCAGGAAAAGCTTGTGAAATTGCAGCTGCCGGAAGTGCGGGCGGCGATTTTAGCGGATAAGCCGGTGGATGCCGGAGCGTTTGCGAACTTTGTCGCGACGAGTTTTGATAAAATGTACTTGTTTGATGAGCATCTGGATTATGAGCCGGATGACAGCCAGTCGGTGGCGGCGGTTGCAGCGCGGCTCGGGAAGACGCCGCAGGAAGTTGCGTATGATGCGTTGTGTGGGGTGGATGGTGAGGGTTATTTGTATTTTCCGTTGTTTAATTATGCGGAACGGAGTCTGGAGCCGTTGTTTGTGATGCATCAGCACGGGCGTGTGCGGATGGGGCTTTCGGATGGCGGCGCGCATTGTGGCGCGATCTGTGATGGGGGCATGCCGACATTTATGCTGACGCACTGGACGCGGGATCGGAAGCGCGGTGGGAAGTTGCCGCTGGAGCTGATTGTGCATCGTCAGACGCAGCAGACGGCGGAAACGTATGGTTTGCTGGATCGTGGGCTTTTGAAGGTGGGATATCGCGCGGATGTGAATGTGATCGATTACGAGAATCTTGCGCTGGGGGCGCCGAAGGTGGTCTATGATCTTCCTGCTGGTGGTCGGCGGTTGTTGCAGAAGGTTACAGGCTACAAGATGACGATCTGTAGGGGAGAGGTCATTCTGGAGAATGATACGCCGACTGTCGCCAGGCCGGGGACGCTTGTGAGGGGGCGTGCTGCTGCGCCGGCTGGTGTTTTGTGAGGTGTTTGTAAGAAGGAAAGAGTTTTAAGCAGGGGCAAGAAATGAGCGCGGCCTGATTCTGGGAGGAATCAGGCCGCGTTTTTATGTGGGTTGGCGCGCGCTTGGTGGATTAGCCGGCGTCAAAATTCCAGATCCAGTTTTGCTGGCGTTCGAAGGTGGAAGCAGGCATCAGGCTCATGGCGAGTTCGCGCAGCCAGACGGCGGGGCGGCTTTGCCACTGGGCGACGTCGCCGAATTGTTTGGAGAGTTTTTGGAAGCGTTCGGTGCGTGGTTGGCGCGCGCGCTCGTAGGTGCGAAGTGCTTGTTCGAGATTGTTATTCTCGGCCAGGTATCGAGCGAGGACGGCGCCGTCTTCGATGGCGGAGCAGGCGCCCTGGCCGAGGTTCGGGGCCATGGGGTGTGCGGCGTCGCCAAGAAGTGTGACGGGGCCTTCGCCCCAGCGCCTGGTGGGAGGGCGGTCGTAAACGTCATTGCGTAAAATCTGGTTCGCGGGTGTGGCGTCGAACAGTGCGTGGCAAAGGTCGGGCCAGTCAGCGAAGGTCTGGTGGAGATCGGCGTGGAGGGTTTGGGGATCGTCTTGTTGTCCTTCGGGCGCGTTGGCGGTTGCCCACCAGTAGATGCGTTCGTCGTCGATGTAGCTGACACCGAGGCGTTGGCCGAGGCCTTGCATTTCCATGAGCGTACCAAACGAAAAGTCGGGATGCTTGAACGGCCCTGTAATTCCTCGCCAGCACGTATAGCCGTGGTAGCGCAAGGGTTCAGGGCCGAGAAGTTGTTTGCGTAGGGCCGAGTGCACGCCATCGGCGCCGATGAGAGCGCGCGCGGGGATGGATGGTTGGCCGTCGAAGTGCACGGTGACCGGGGCGTCGGTGGAGGTTTTTCCAAGGGTGAAGCCGGTGCAGGGTTTGGCGAGTTGGACGTGTTCGTGGCCGATGGCGTCGTAGAGAACGCGTTGAAGGGATGCACGGTGGATCATGCGTGAGGGGTTGGGGACGCCGGTTGCGGGGGCGCTTCGCGCTAGGAACTTTTTGCCGCGCCAGGAGCATATTTCCATGTTGCTCATGGGCGCGCTGGCGGCGTCGAGCGTTTCGCCAAGGCCGCGGCGATACAGCACGGCGGAGGCATTGGGGCCGAGCAGGATTCCGGCGCCGACTTCGCGGACGGCGTCGAAACGCTCGACAAGTTGGACGTTGAATCCGGCTTGTTGCAGACAGATTCCGGCGGTGAGTCCGCCAATGCCTGCACCGGCAATGAGGATGGGGAGGTTGGTGGCCATTTGAAACTCCGCAAGCAGGGTAGGAGGGGCACGGGTAGCGGTTGTGATACGCGTGCAGACTACTCCTGGCGGCCGGCCGAGGCATTGCGGTAAATCGTCACGGGGGAAGGTTTTTAGCGGCGGGAGGGAGATCAGGTGAGGAGCTGGACTGCCCGATGTTCTGGATGGCATCGGGCCGTGGAGATGTGTGGGAGGGTAGTGTTTAGAACGACCAGCCGATGTTCAGGTTGAGTAGCGGCGCGATTTTGGTGTCTTTTTCTTCGGCGCTGGTGCTGGTGGGATCATGTCTGGCTTCGGCGGTGAAAAAGCCTGCCTGGACGCCGAGCTGGCCTTCGAAGGTAAAGCCGAGTTTGGAGGCGATTTTGTAGCCAGCGAAAGCACCGAGCGAGAAGGAGGAGCCTTCGGCGGTGATGAGGACGGGGCCGTCCTGGATTTCATCGTCGGAGATGTTGGTGTAGAGCGTTTCGATGCCGAGTTGCAGGCCGTGGCTGAAGGAGCCCAGTGCGTAGTAGCGTGCCTGGGCGCCGATTTCCCAGACCGAGAATGCGTGGCTGTTGTTGGTGGCTTCGGATGTGACCGAGGTGCTGCCGAAGCCGCCGACCACGGCCAGGCCGAGTTGGGGCAGGGCTTTGTATTCGGCAGTGAGCTCTAAAATTGGACTGGCAAGGTGTACGGGGGAGAATGTAAAGGACAGAGCATGCAGGGAGTTGTCGCGGGACGTGTGGCTGGCTTCTGGTGTGGCAAGCCCGGATTCAGGTGCTTGCGGGTTCGCTTGTTCGGCGAAGGCAGAGGTGGCTAACGTGAGGACAATAAAGGATGCTGCGCATTTGAGGGCAAGGCAATTCATGGCATCTCCGATCCGGTTTAGAGCGGTATCGCTGAACAGGTTAGTATTGCTTGAGAGTGAACAGGCTCTAAGGTCTATTTTTAAAAACGTGGCGAGTCAATCCATAGTAACGATGAGTTGAGAAATGTCAGATATTGAAACAGCCAGCGTGATGAAGGCACAGATGCCGATTCTGTATTCGTTTCGCAGATGTCCGTATGCGATTCGCGCGCGGCTGGGGCTTGCGTCGGCGGGCATCGGGTATGTGCTGCGCGAGGTGGTTTTGCGCGATAAGCCGGCGGAGATGTTGAAGGTGTCTCCGAAGGGGACGGTGCCGGTGCTGGTGTTGCCGGATGGGCAGGTGATCGATGAGAGCCTGGATATTATGAAGTGGGCGCTCGAGGAGCAGGATCCGGAGGGGCTGTATACCCTGAGCGATGCGCAGTATGAAAAGGTGGATGCCTTGATCGTGCGCAACGATACGGTTTTTAAGGCGTCGCTGGATCGTTACAAATATCCGGGGCGTTTTGAAAGTGAGGATCCGCTGGAGCATCGTGAGAAGGCGTCGGAGATTTTGCGCGAGTTGGACGGAATGCTGGCGGGCAATCTGTGGCTGCTGGGGGATTATCCGACGCTTGCGGACATGGCGCTTTTGCCGTTTGTGCGGCAGTTCAGTTTTGTAGACAGGGAGTGGTTTTTGGGCGAGCCGTGGCCGCATCTGATGCGGTGGCTGGAGGATTTTCTGGAGTCGGAGCGGTTCCAGGCGGTGATGGCGAGAAACTCGCCGTGGAAGCCGGGCGATGAGCCGCTTTTTATGCCGGGTTGAGCTTTGTTTGCGCCGGGCTGGCTTGTCAGGGGGCTAAAACAGGGTCAGGCGGAGGGAAAAGCAAAGGCAAAAGGCGCACGCGAAGACGCGAAGGCGCGAATTGACGCGAAGGGAAGGAAGGAAGGGTTTAAGGATTTAAGGGTTGGTGGGGGGATTGAAAAGATGTGGATGATTTTTTGGGTTAAAATAGGTTCAGGCGCAGGGCGAGTGCGGCCAGGGTGAAGAGGAGGACCGGGAGGGTGAGGATGACGCCGACTTTGAAGTAGTAGCTCCAGGTGATGGTGATGCCTTTTTTGGCGAGTACGTGGAGCCAGAGCAGGGTGGCGAGGGAGCCGATGGGGGTGATTTTGGGGCCGAGGTCGCTGCCGATGACATTGGCGTAGATCATGGCTTCTTTGATGGTGCCGGTGGCGCTGGTGGCGTCGATGGAGAGCGCGCCGATGAGGACGGTGGGCAGGTTGTTCATGACGGATGACAGCAGAGCGGTGAGGATTCCGGTGCCAAAAACGGCGCCCCAGACGCCGGCCCGGGCGAATGTTTCGAGCAGTGTTGCGATGTGCTCGGTGAGGCCCTGGTTGCGTAGTCCGTAGACGACGAGATACATGCCGAGGGAGAAAACGACGATTTGCCAGGGGGCTTCGCGCAGGACTTTGGTGGTGTCGATGATTTTGGTGCGTGCGGCGACCGCGAGCAGAATGAGTGCGCCGGTGGCTGCGACGAAGCTGACGGGGACGCCGAGTGGTTCGAGGCCGAAGAATCCGAGTAAAAGCAGGGCAAGTACGAGCCAGCCGCAGCGGAAGGTGGTGATGTCGCGGATGGCAAGTGCGGGGTCCATGAGCTGGGTGGCGTCGTAGTTTGTGGGGATGCTGCGTCGGAAATAGGCAAAAAGGACGGTGAGTGAGCCGAGGATGGCGGCGAAGGTGACGGGGACCATGACGGCGGCGTAGCGTGCGAAGCTGATCTGGAAGAAGTCGGCCGAGACGATGTTGACGAGGTTGGAGACGACGAGCGGCAGGCTTGCGGTGTCGGCGATGAATCCGGCAGCCATGACAAAGGCCAGGGTTGCGGCGGGTGTGAATCGCAGGGCGACAAGCATGGCCATGACGATGGGGGTGAGGATGAGGGCGGCGCCGTCGTTTGCGAACAGGGCGCTGACGGCGGCGCCCAGCAAGACGATGAGTGCGAAGAGCAGGCGGCCTTTGCCGCCCGCCCAGCGTGCAACGTGGAGGGCGGCCCACTCAAAGAAGCCGGCTTCGTCGAGCAGCAGACTGATGATGATCGTGGAGATGAATGCGGCCGTGGCGTTCCAGATGATCTGCCAGATAACGGGGATGTCTGTGAAATGCACGGTGCCCAGAAGGAGCGCCATGGCGGCACCCAGGAGAGCGCTCCAGCCGATGCTCAAGCCGCGTGGTTGCCAGATAACGAGGGTGATGGTGACGACGAAGATAAGCAGCGCGATCAGCATATTTATGGTTGCGTCCTAGGGAGGCGGCTCTGGAATTTACGAGAGGGGATGGGGGAATTGCAGGCGGGGCATGTGGATTCGAGGTGCGTTTCTCAGACGCCATGAGAAGTATCATGAGAAACGTCGAAAGCGGCGCAGGTGGTAAGGGAAAATGCGAAGAATTGCAAGGGGTTTGGTGCCTGCGCGGCTGCGGAGACCTGGGGCGAAAATTGGAGTTTGGGAGGTGGGAACCATATTTGAGGGCTGTGGTCCGTACTTCTCTTCCATCATCTGTAGCGAGGAGTCCATGTTTTTCATCAAAGAGTCACCGCAGTCGCCGAGAATATTCGAGAGCGACTTTTTGGATGCTTGCTCGCGGACGCACTGGGTTGTGGTGCCGCTGCTTTTTGGGCCGGCTATTGGGTTTTTGCTGTGGTACAGCGTGGCTTCTAAAGGCGTGGGCCTGCTCAGTACGCTGGGGCTCGTGTTGGTCGGGTGGTTTTGCTGGACCTTCGTCGAGTATGTGCTGCATCGCACGCTGTTTCACTGGGTGCCCGAGGTGCCGTGGGGCAAGCGGATGCATTTTTTGATGCATGGTGTGCATCATGAAATGCCACGCGATAAATACCGGCTGGTGATGCCGCCGCTGGTAAGCATTACGTTGTTTTTCTTGTTTCTGGGGGTATGGCTTTTGCTGCTGGGGCGGTACGCGTGGGCGTTTCATGGCGGATTCGTGTTTGGATACATGATTTACGACATGATTCACTACCATGTGCACCATCGCCGGGCGGGTTTTCGGTGGTTGCGGCGGCTGAAGAAGCATCATTTCAGCCATCATTTTGCCGAAGATTATGCGGAGCGGCGGTTTGGCGTGTCGACGCGATTCTGGGATGTCGTGTTCCGCACGGATGCGATTGAGGATGCTTCCAGAGAGTCGGCATCGCCCGGTTACGTGAGCAATCTGGGGCGGAAGAAGGCTGAGAGCAGTCGTTCGTAGGTGCGTGTCAGCAGGGGGGCTGGCGGAGTTTTGCGTAGTTCGATGCGGGCTGCTTCGTCGAAGGGTGTGCAGTCGGTGTACTGGATTTTCTTCCAGAACAGGTTGTTTTTGGCGAGTAGATCGGAGCTGAGGCCCTGGACGAGTTCGCGGGCTAAGAAGATGTTGCAGCGGGTGATGAACTTGAGCCAGTAGCTGGAAAATCGTGGAGAAAGCAGGGGGACGCGCACGCGGATCAGGCGGTGGCCGGAGATCAGGGCGGTTTGTGCAAGGATTTCTTCGACGGACATGGTCTGGGGGCCGGGGATATCGAAAACGGCGGAGCCATCTTGCTCAAGTGTGAGGGCGGCGCAGATCGCGGTGACGACGTCGTTGATGTAGATGGGTTGCAGGCGGGTCTGGGACCAGTGGGGTAAAACCATGACGGGCAGGCGCACGACGAGATCGCGAACGATTCGCCAGCTTGCGCTTTCGGCGCCGATGATCATGGCGGCGCGCAGCTCGATGGTGGAGACGGAGCCGGAGCGCAGGATGCGGCCGGTTTCCAGGCGGCTTGCCAGGTGTTCGGAGGGTTTGCCGACCGGGGCGACGCCGCCAAGGTAGACAATGCGGCGCAGGCCGGTGTCTTCGGCAGCTTCAATGAAGGCCGTGGCGGCGTTGAGTTCGCGGCGTCGGTATCCGTCGCCGTCGCCCATCTGGTGGATCAGGTAGATGGCGGAGGTGCAGCCTTGCATGGCCGGAATCAGGGTTTCCGGGTGTTCGACGTCGCATCGAACCCAGTTGCGGTCGGGGTACTGGCGGCGCGCCTGCTCGGGGTGGCGTGTGGCGCAGCGGACATCGAATCCTGCGTGGATCAGGTGTGGATAGAGGCTTTTGCCAACAAATCCGGTGGCGCCGGTCAGTAGTACGGTGTGTTGGGAGGAGTTTGCGGCTGGGGAGCTCATGGCATCATCTCGTTCGTAACTGCGGGTGTCTCCCTGGCCAGGAAACTAGGTTTCGGAGTCCGGGAGGTGCCTGGTTTTGTCGTTTTGTAAGCGGAGTGACCGACTCACTTTTTTCAAATATTGACCAAAAGCGTACATCACCAAGAGATGAATGCGGGCTTGCGTCATTAAGTAGGTTGGCCAGGGCAGTCTGGGGCGGAAATCGTGGATGGCGGCGAGTACGTATTTTTTGTTGAGGACTTCGCGAAACTCGAGGCGTCCCTGGGATTGTTTTCCGGCCAGCAGACCGCCGCGAATCCAGAAAAGCTGGCGGTCGGGCTGGCTGACTTTCTGGTCGAGTTCCAGGATGAGCAGGGGCCAGGGCAGGCCGCGAATCAAAAATAGGTAGTCGGAAGGCTGGCGGACTTTGACGTGGACAAAGGGCCATAAAAATCGGGAGAGCCATCGTCCGTAGGTTCTGGCAACCCATTCGGCGCCGTGACCGGGCGGAAGCGACATGCGTTGCACGGAGCGGACTTGTTGGATGGGATGCGCGTCGTGCTGGCGGGCGGATGTGTTGAGAAGGCGTCGGGTGGGCGGTGTGTCCGCGAGTATGCTTTGTTGCAGGGCGTCGCGCAGCGGCATCGGCTGTAATCCTGCCCGGGCCTGAAGCGAGAAGTCGCCGGATAGTTTTTTGTTGTGCAGGCTTGTGATGGTGGGGCGGATCATTTCGCGTGGCAGGCCGGTGATGGCCGCAATCCAGCGGGTTGAAGTGCGCGGCGCGTTGAAGCCGACGTAGTAAAAGGTTCGTTTCAGGTCCAGGAACTCGGCGGTGAGCTGGAGCATTTCGGCAAATGTTGTGACGTCGGGGCCGGCAACATCCCAGGTGCGTTCTGCGCAGGCTTCGTCTTCGAGCACAAAGCGAATCACCTGCACGATGTCTTCGCGGGCGATGGGGCGCACGGGCGTGCGGGTCCAGGCGGGAAGCACCATGACGGGCAGTTTTTTGACCAGGCGCACGAGCATTTCTGTACGGTCGCCGCCAGGGCCAAGGATGATCGAGGCGCGCAACACGCAGACGCTTGCGCCGCGGGCGGCCAGGGTCGTTTCGATTTCATTGCTGGCCGACAGGCTGCTGATGCAAATGACTTTTTTGATGCCGTGGTGGCTGGCGGCGCGAGCGAAGTTGTCGGCGCATAGTAGATCCATATCGCGCACGCGGCCCTGCGTCAGCGCGGCGGACGGATGCATCGAGTGCACGAGGTATATCGCAGCATCGGCGCCTTGCAGCGCCTCCAGCGTCTGGCGGCGAGAAAACAGGTCTGCCACGCGCCAGGTATAATCGTGTTGCGTAGACGGCGTGGTCGCAGGAATAACGGGGTGGCGCGTCAGGCCAATCAGGTCGTAGTCGTCGCCGAGCGCAGCGGGCAGCGCGCGGCCGACGAGTCCGGCCGCGCCGGCTACGACGATAGTTTTTCTGGGTGCCCGAGGCATAAGATCTTCTTGCATGAAAGAAACTTAGTTCCGACGTGCAAGGGTGGCACTCAGAAAGTCTTCAAGCAAGGGGCGTGGATCGAGCAGCGTCGTGTCGTCGGGGAGTTGAAACTCCGGGTGCCACTGCACGCCAAAGACATAAGGATCGAGCGCCGTGGTCTGGGGCAGGCGTACTGCTTCGATCAGGCCGTCGGCACTGCGCGCTTCAACGACCAGCGGTTCAGCCAGCTGCTTGATGGCCTGGTGATGAACACTCGGGACAAGCGCCTGCTGGACACCGGGATAGATTTCAGTCAGTCGCGAGCCGGGCTCAAACTCGACTTCATGCAGACATTTTTCGTAGATAGGGCGGTCCAGATGTTGGATGGTAGAGACGAATTGCGAGGGAATGTCCTGATAAAGCGAGCCGCCCAGCGCGACGTTTAGCAACTGGTGCCCGCGGCAAATCCCCAGCACAGGTTTGTTGAGCGCGATGCTCTGCCGCACAAGTTCAAGCTCGTATGCGTCACGGCTCGGATCGCCGGTCCAGGCTTCATCGAGCGGGGTTTCCCCGTAATTTGTCGGGCTGATATCAACGCCGCCCTGCAAGACAATACCATCCAGCGGTTCGATCAATTCGCGGATGCTGACCTGGCTGTCGCTTGCAGGTACAGGTAGCAAATACGCGGCCGCGCCAAAACGAAACAACCAGTCCGCCATCGAATACTCGACGTAATAGAGTTTGCGGCCATTAAACGCCTTGCGCGTGGGATCTTCGTGAAGAATACCCGCCGAAATTCCGATCACAGGCCGACGGGTTAATTTTTGAGGGGTAGGAGACATCGTAATAACTCTGATAATGGATATGGAGCACTTTTCGGGTCAAACTCCCAATGACTTGACCCCCGAAACAGGTTCAATATTCCTGTATCATCAAATCTTTGAAGAGAAACGCTATGAAAAATCCCGACGAATCCATCGAGCAGCCGTACCAGACGCTGGAGCGCGCTGGCGAATCGGAGCTTGTCGTAGAACGCAGCCGTTTTATCGGTCACGCGCTGCCCGTCACCAGCCTGGAGTCGGCCCTGGAATTTATTGAGGCTCTTCGCAGCGAGCACTACAACGCTCGTCATGTTTGTTATGGCCTGCGCATCGGGCGCGGCCCGCAGGCTATCGACCGCTCCAATGATGACGGCGAGCCGTCTCGGACGGGCGGTTTTCCGCTCTGGCAATTGCTCGAAGGCGGCGAAATCACCGATGCCCTGATTGTCGTTGTGCGCTATTTCGGCGGCATCAAGCTGGGCCCGGGTGGTCTTGCGCGCGCGTATCGTGATGCCGGACGGGAAGCCATGGAGGCCGCCGGCGTCATCACGCGCTACCCGACCGTGCGGATGGATGTGACCGTTGGTTACGAAACGGTCGGCAAGCTGGAATATTGCCTGGAAAATCTGGAAGGTGTCAGCGTTGCCGACACGACCTACGCGGCGGATGTCACGTTTCATCTCGATGTCCACACCATCGAAGTCGAAACCGTGCGCGCGCGCTTTTCGGAACTCTTGCAGCGGCCGCCAGAGAGTTTCGAAGTCGAAAAACCATAAAACACTGCACACTTGTGATCCATCGACCCCCCTCGAACCGATGATCCATCGCTCGCCGCGCGACTGAGTGTCGCTGCGAGCGATGTTGCATCGGCTCACTGCGCCATAAAGTCTCACCGCAGGCGATGTTGCATCGGCTCACTGCGCCATAAAGTCCCACCGCAGGCGATGTTGCATCGGCTCTTGTGCGGCTGCGTGTCGTCGCGAGCGATGTTGCATCGGCTCTTGTGCGGCTGCGTGTCGTCGCGAGCGATGTTGCATCGTCTCACTGCGCCATTCCAGGGTAACGCACTGGCCGCTCGCTTCAGGGCGTGCAAGGGTCAGTGCGCGCCTGGTTTTCGCGATCCGGAGAGAAGGCATAGGCATCCCAGGTGTTTTACGTGTACTGTTCCACGGCGCAGGGCCTTGCCGGTGCGGCGCGTTCGATAAATGCAGTGATTTCGATAATTTGGAGGCGGTAGCCATGAAAAAAATCGGTTTGTTGGTGTGCTTATTGGGTATGCTGTCGGGCATTGCAGCATGCGGAAGCGACGGTGGCGAAGATCTCAGCCTGGCCGAATGCAACTACACCCCGCATAGACTGGACTGGGATGAGGTTTCGCCCGATGGCACGGTGCCGGCAGATTTACTGGCGTTTGCCGAGTTTACCAACGCGAGCCTGCCGGCGACGCTCGGGCCAGAAGAAGATGAAACTACGGAAACGATTTCATTCACCGTCAGCCGTCGCGGCACATTCGCCACCTACCAGGAAGGCCAGAACTGCCCCTCGCGGCTTGAAATCCCGCTTCTGGTTTCGTTTGCCACCAACGATAGCGATACCTTCGACGAAACCTTCGAAGTCACCGCTATCGAACAAGATAGCGGACTTGTCGTCAGCCATATCTTTCAGCCAGAAGATCTGGTCGGTGATTTTGCCCCGGAAGTGCATCTGCCCAACGCGCGCATCTATCAGCTGTCATTGACGGCGGTTTTTCGCCCGGGCGTAAGCGGCAACGCGTCGGTGGGCGTGCATATCGAGCAGACGCAGGGCGATAGCGTCAGCAGCCACGTGGAGAATCGGTGGAGCTGGGCGTGGTGAGGGCAGGAAAGAGCCTCGCGTCGTCGCAAAGTTGCGCAGGATGGGCTCACGGAAAGCGTTGGCTTCGATGCGTTCTGATGCGCCAAACGCTTCCGAGTAGGACTTTCTTGCGCAGAAGTAATGAGGGGATGTGAATGGGTGTGTTGTAACTGCTTGAAATGATTTATCATTTTTTCGGCGTCGAGGTGTTTCGAGTTTGTGGAGACGCGTGGCAGACACCTTCTTGTTGGGAGCCGGGAGAATGAGGAGTTCAGTGCGGGTTTGGGTGAGGTTCGCATTTGCAGTGGGTATGGTGGGGATGCTGGCGGGGTGCGAGTGCTGTGGATTTGACTGGGAGTCGGATCATCGGGGGACGGATGGCTCCTGGCGTGACGTTCTGGAGGAGGAAGCTGGGGCCGAGGATGCTGGAGCGGATGCCGGCGGGGATGTGGGGGAAGGTGGTGAGGATGCCGGGGGAAGTTGGCGTGATGTGGGTGGGGAGCTGGATGCTGTAGATTCGGAACATGAAGAAGAAGATGTGAACGGAGATGTCGATGTCAGGGGGGAAGATGTAGGGACGGGTGATACAGAGGGGGTTGTAGAGGATGGGGGGATGGATGTTGAAGAGGATGTGGCGGAGGAAGTGGATGTGCGGGAAGAGCCCGTGGATCCGCTGGCGGCCGAGTGTGAGAACGTTTATGTCATGGAGATTCTGGCGCTGGTGAATGCGTCGCGAGCTGAGAATGGGCGTGGGGCGCTGGCGTGTGATCCGCGGCTGGTGCGGGCTGCGCGCTTTCATGCAGAGGATATGTGCGCGCAGAATTACTTTTCGCACACGTCGGCCGATGGGCGCACGTTTAGCCAGCGCTTTCGGGAGCAGGGCGTTTCGTATCGGGCCGGCGGCGAGAACATTGCGAAGGGGCAGCGGTCTTCGGAGGAGGTGCATCGGGCGTGGATGAATAGCCCGGGGCACCGCGCGAATATTTTGAACGAGCGCTATGACCGGCTGGGTGTGGGGCATGCGCAGTGCGCAAGCGGGCGGTATTGGGTGCAGACCTTCGCGGGCTAGTGTGCGGCGGTCGTCGATTTCGACTCGCCGCAGGCGTCGGGTGGTTTGCGGTGTGGCGATCGGAGAATTGGGTGGTTTGCGGTGATTGGGGAATTGGGTGGTTTGCGGCGTGGCGATCGGAGAATTGGGTGGTTTGCGGCGATCCCAGGGGCAGAGCCCCAGGGCTGGCACAACCAACGCGCTCCGCGGAGGGCAGAGCCCTCGCTGCGCGGGTGGGTAGAGGCG
>JBEBUW010000102.1:0-15678 GCA_040393065.1 Lujinxingia vulgaris
TCGTGAAGGGTGCAGATGAGTGAAGTGTGGGGTTCACGGAAATCGTGAAGGGTGCAGATGAGTGAAGTGTGGGGTTCACGGAAATCGTGAAGGGTGCGGATGAGTGAAGTGTGGGGCTCACGGATATTTTTGTGATTGTGCAGAGATGGCTTGACGGTCTGGGAAAAAATGGGCAGCTTGGGCGTATCAAGTTAGCAGTTGTAAGGGCGCGTAGTTGTAGTTGTTCATTCAATCTTGTGGTTGCCTTTTGCCGGGCGGCCCCCTTTTGTTTGGAGCTGCATATGTACAATGTCAATCTGACGAGTTCGTTGACGGTTTATTGGGAAGATCTGGTGTTTGTGGAGGCCAGTTTGCTGGCGGTGCCGGAGGCGGCGGGTCTTGCGGGTCCGGTGACGGCGCATCTGGCGGCGTTGGAGGACGTGGAGGGGCGCGATAAGCAGAGTATGCGAGAGCTGGTGCAGGCTCGGGCGCGGGCCAGTGTGATGGATGCGGCTCTGGATGAAGGGGTGCGCGATGTGCAGTCGAATTTGTTGAACCTGGTGCGTCAGGATCGCAAAGATCGGCGGTACGAGGCGATGTTTAAGAAGGGGTTGAGCCAGGCGGTTGGCACGTCGTCGTTGCCGAAACAGATTGTGGAAGTGGAGCGGATTAAGAAGGCGTTGGAGCTGCCGTTTTATGGCGATGCGTTTCGCGAGGAGCAGACGGATTTCCTGGAGCCGCTTTTGGAGCGCGGCAAGCAGGCGCTGGAGGCCAGTGAGAAGGCGGCGCAGGGTCGGGTTGTGAATCGGATTCAGATCGATGATTGGAAGGCTGCTGCCAATGCTGTGCGGATGGACGTGTATGGAAAGCTGATGGTGATCGCGGCCGAGCAGGGTAAGAGCAAGAAGTGGGTGCGGTCGTTTTTTCCGCAGCAGGCGGCGCGCAAGGCGAAGGCTAAGCCGAAGGCTGAGGTGGAGAATTCGGGCAAGAGCGAGGGCTAAGAGCGCTCGGTGATGTGAAGTCTGGATGTTGAAGAATGAAAAATCCCCGGCACATGGAGTGTGCCGGGGATTTTTGTTTTTGGGGGAGCTTTGTTGGGGAAGGGATGTGGGATTTAGCTGCAGGTGAGGTCGTCGTTGTTCTCGCTCACGGTGATGCTGCCGATATTGTCTTCGCCAATCCGTTCGATGAATGCCTGGATTCTGCAGGTGGCGAGGCGCGGATTTTTCGTGACCAGGAGCTGTTTGGTGATCGTGGTGAGGTTATCAAGGCCGGTGAAGGTGGCGAGCATGGAGTTGTCGTCGATCGTGAAGTCACCGCCGATGGAGGTGAGGTTGTTCAGGCCGGTGAGGTCATTGATGAGGGTGTTGCCTTCGATATACAGGGCGCCGTTGATGGAGGTGATGTTTTCTAATCCGGCAAGGCTTTCGAGTTTGAAGTTGGCATAGATTTTGAGGTCACCGCCGATGGAGGTGAGGTTTTCGAGGTTGGAGATCGTGAGAAGGTTCATGTTGAATGAGATTTCGAGGTTTTTGCCGACCGAGGAGAGATTCTCTAGCCCGGCGAGGTCTGTGAGGCTGTCGTTGGACATCATGGCCAGGCTGCCGCCGATGGAGGTGAGGTTTTGCAGGCCGGTGAGACTGAGGCAACCCTCGATGGAGACGTCGCCGCCGATGGAGGTGAGGTTTTCGAGCCCGGCAAAGCTGTGCAGGCCGGAGGCGGAAAGATTGCCGGGGATGGTGGTGATCTTTTCCAGGCCGTCGAGGCTGGTGAGGCTGGTGGTGGAAATATGTTTGCCGATGGATGACAGGCTTTCCAGATCGGCCAGGTTGGTGAGGTTGGAGTATCCTCGGATGGAAAGGCTGCCGCCGATGGAGGAGAGGTTTTTCAGGCCGGCGAGGCTCGCGAGTTTGGGGTTCTGGTTGATTCGAAGATCGTTGGCGATGGAGGTGATGTTTTCGAGTCCGGAAATGCTGGTGAGGTTGGGGTTGGCCGTGAAATTCAGCGAGTTGATGGTTGCAAGTTTATCGAATCCGGCGATTTCGGTGAGCGCCGCGTTGTTGGAAACTTCCAGTTCGCCGGCGATGGCGGTGAGGTTTTTCAGTCCGTCGAGGCGGGTGAGGCCGGGGTTGTTGTCGATGCGGAGGTCGCGGCCGATGGTGGTGAGGTTTTCCAGACCGGTGAGGCTGGTGAGTTCGTTGGAGGTTCGGATTACCAGGGTTCCGCCGATGGCGGTGAGGTTTTCCAGGCCTTTGAGATCGGTGACTGTGGAGTTCAGGACGATGATATTGCCGGGGATTTCGGTGCAGCCGGTGTCGTAGAATTCCTGGGCCGCGGCGGGAGTGTCGATGTAGTAATCCTTTGTGGTTGCGCAGTCGTCGGTATCGGGTTCGGTGGCGCCTTCGGTCTGGCAGATGGTGACGGAGGTGCCGGCTTCTTCGCTGGTAGAGCAGGTGTCCGGGTCGTAGCCGGCGGGGATGGTGGGTTCTGTGCCGGCGGGGCAAGTGATGGTGATATCGGCGTTGGTTTCGACGACGGTGCAGCTGTCGGAATCGGCTGATTGATCTTCGGAACCGCAGGCGGCGGTAAGCAGGCAAAACAGGGCGCTCATGAGTTGGATTCGAGTGGTACGCATCATCTGGGACTCCTAAAAAAATGAATTGAAATATCCAATGTTCTACATTGCCTGAGCCGACGATGGTTCTTTACGTTGCGACGTAAGCGCGTTTGTCGGGCGCTGTTGTGGGGTATGCGTCAATAGATTGTCGGTTTGTTCGGCAGGTAAGGGACGCGGGGGAGGGAAGGATATTCAAAGAAGGAGGGGATTGGGGGGGCCGAGCGCCCCGCTCCGCATCGATGAAATCGAGATCGGGTGTGGGGCAGCCCGGTGGTTGCGATGATTTTGGAGGGATGTTTTAGAGGTTGGAGGACTGGTGGGTGGGTTGGGAGACTTGTTCGAGGAGTTCTCCGGTGAGGGTGCGGTTGTACAGGGCGATGTCGGCCTGGGAGACGAGGCCGATGGCGCAGCCGTCTTCGTCGATGACGATGAGGCGTCGGATCTGGTGTTCTTCCATGAGTTCGGTGGCGAATTCGATGGTGTCGTGGGGTGCGATGACGAAAGCCGGTGTGGACATGCAGTCGGCGACTTTGCATTCGAGGGGATTTTGGCCTTCGGCGATGATGCGGCAGACGATGTCGCGGTCGGTGATGGCGCCGATGACGCGTCTGGTTTCGTGGCTATCGACGACGGGAAGCATGCCGCAGTCGCACTGGACGAAGAGGTTTGCGGCTTCCTGCAGGGATGTATGGGGTGTGCAGCAGGTGGGATCGGCGGTCATGATTTTGGATACGTGCATGGAGAACTCCGTAACTGATAAGGCCGGATGCGTTGTGTACGCGAGGCATCCGGCGGGGATACGGGATCGAGTGTAGGGGCGTGTTTGGGTGAATCAATCGGGGTGGGTGGTGGCGAGTGGGTTGGGGCGGACGATGATGGAGCTGCGCTGGGCGAGTCCGAAGTGTGCGGCGGCGTTGCTGTTGCGGATGGCGAGTTCGAGGTGTCCGCCGCTGCCCCAGAAGGCGAGTGGTGTGTAGAGGGGGACTTCGGCGAAGGTGCGGTAGACGCGGACGGGCGGGTAGCCGTCGAATTCGATGATGGCGTCGGCGGGGTTTGCGCCCCAGGCCAGGTAGTCGTTTAAGGTGAGGTTGGTGATGACGTTGCCGAAGCGGTCGATGTGGAGGATGTGGGCTTCGATGTCGCTCATGTAGAAGCGCGGTTGGGAGGCGGGGAGTCTGATGAGGCTGTCGATGTTGATGGGCGTGCCGACGTCTTGCAGGGGGACGCCGCAGGCGAGGTGGGCGCCGACGGGAGCGAAGATGTCGCGGCCGTGGAAGGTGGGGCTGACGGGGTGAAGGTGGAAATCGGGGTTGTCGAGGACGATGGCTTCCTGGACCTGGTGGCGTTCTAACACCAGGGAAAAGAGGCCGTTGTCGGGGCCGACGAGGATGCCGCGTTCGGTGCGCAGGGCAATGGCGCGGCGGTTGGTGCCGACGCCGGGATCGACGACGGCGACGACAACGGCGCCGGGCGGCAGGTAGGTGGTGGTGGTGCTCAGGAGGTAGGAGCCGGAGAGGATGTTCTGGCCGGCGATTGCGTGGCAGAGATCGATGACGGGCGCGGTGGGGCAGATGGTGAGGATGACGGATTTCATGATGCCGACGTAGGCATCCTCGATGCCAAAGTCGGTAAGGAGTCCGATCATGGGGAGGTGGCTTCGTGGTTGCTGGCTCATGGTACGTCTCGGTGGTTTGTTTGTGTGTGTCCTGGTTTTAGAGGGCGCTTATGCGGTGCAGTGGGCGCGGTGTTAGGAAGGTATGCGCGATGGGGTACATTGCACAATGTGGGGATTTGAAATGTGTGCGCGGGGTGCCGGGCACCCCGCAGATGTGGGAAGGGAGGGTTATTCGCAGCGGAAGGCGCAGTAGCGATCCTCGGAATCGGTGTCGGGGTTTTTGCATGAAATTCCGACAAAGAAGCGGTCGGGTTCGTCTGCGGGCGTCAGAAGGGAGCAGGGTTTGCCCTGGATTTCTTCGGGGGTTTTGCCGCGTTGGACCTCGTAGGGGAGCGGGCCGGCGCGGCGGCTGGTTTCGTGGAGCCAACCGGAGCCGTTGTCATAGGTAAAGTCGCGGTAGCCGATGAATTTTAGTGTGTAGGCGCAGGATAGCTGGCAGGGGCCGCCGGTGGTTGCGGGTTTGGGTTCCTGGGCTTCGCAGACGTAGTTATCTGCACTGTTCCCATTTCCACGCTTGCAGCTCACATAACGTGACAACTCGCCGGGATTATCTCCGGGGACGTGGCATGCGGTGTTACAGGACCATTCGGAGGCACTCCAGGTAAAAGGTAATTCTGGGGTGGTGCAATAGCCGAAGAGTTCGATTTCTGCGACGTTTGCGGAGGCGTTTTCATCTTGATCAAAGGCGATACCGATGGCGACCTGGGTGGGGATGCCGGCGAGGTCTTCGGGGGTGAAGATGATTTCGGTGTCTTCGGCGGAAAAGGATTTGGATGTGAGGTTTCGCCAGCTGTTTATGAGGCCATCGTTTTTGCCGACCAGGTGGACGGAGCCGGGTTTTCCCTGGAGGGAGTCGTTCGTGGTCAGGAAGGGTGAATCGGTGGGGGCGTGGATGTGGACGCGGCGCATGCGCATTTCGCAGTTCCACTCGGTGCCAAGGATGCGGTCGTTGAGGAAGTGGTCTTGCAGGGAGAGGCTGGCGGCTTCTTCGGCGGATTGTTCGAGAATGCCGTCGAAGGCGGCGTCTTTGCGCTCAAAAGTGCCCTGAATGAATCTGGGGGCATCGTTGAGAGGATAGAGTGTTCCATCGGGATCGGGTTCGGGTTGAAAGCCGGAATCGGGTTCGGGTTGCGAGCCGGTATCGGTGTTCGGGTTGGCTGTTCCGGTATCTTCGAGGGAGGAGGCGTCGTGGTCGGGATGGGACGGGTTTTCGGGAACGCAGACTTCGTCCTGGCAGATGAATGTGTCGAGGCATTCTTCGGTGGTGGTGCAGGGCGTGGCGTCTGCCTGGTTTCGGGAGTTGCGTCTGGAGTCATCCGAACAGGCGGCGGTGGTAAAGGTCAATATAAGGAGGCAAAGCAGGGTCGGTTTCAAGATTTCGGGTCGCATAGATTTTCCTGGGAAACTCGTCGCAGTGCACGGGCTGTGCGTGGATTTGGAAATCATTTGTAAGCGTCAATGACGGGGTTTTGATAGCAGTGTTTTATTGGCAGTGAAAGTGCGGATGTGGCTTGAAAGGAAGAAAATTTTAAGGCTGGAAAAAAAGAATCCGCGGGGTGCCAGGCACCCCGCGGATTTTCAGATCGCGGAAAATTGAAGCGCAAAATCAGGGTTTCTTTTTGCCTTTGTAGCGAGGTGCGCTGCCGGTTTTGCGGGGATTGGCGCCGGGTTTGGCAGAGCGGGGACGTCCGCCGGTGGGGGAAACGCGGTCGTTGGGGGTGGCCAGGCGTACTTCGACGGCGCGGCCGCGGATCTGGGCGGAGCGCATGGAGCTTAAGACTTTGCTTTCGTATTCCAGGGGGAGTTCGACGAGTGTGGCGCGGTCGTCGATGGTGATGGAGCCGATGGAGTAGCCGGGGATGTCGGATTCGGAGGCGATGGCGCCGACGATGTCGGCGGGGCGGAATCCGTCGCGGGCGCCGCCGCTGATGAAGAGGCGGGTCATGCCGGCTTCGATTTCTGCGGGGTCGCGTGGTGCGTTGCGGCTGGCGCCGCGTTCGGGGCGTGGGCCGCGCTCGGGGCGCTGGCCACGTTCGCCGCGCTGGCCGCGTTCGCGGAGTTCGGGGACGGGCTCGGGTTCGGCGGTGAAGGCGGGTTTTAAGGGGCCTTCGGCCAGGAATGCGCATGCGGCGGCGATCTGGGTCATGTGAAGTTCTTCTTCGGCCAGTTCTTTGACGATGCGGTAATGGAATTCGAGGTCTTCGTTGGCCAGGGTCTGGCGGATTTTGTCTTTGATGTTCTCGATGCGCCGGGCAGCGATGTCGGCGTTGGTGGGGATGGCCATCGGTTTGATGGGTTGCCGGGTGGCGCGCTCGATGACGTTGAGGGAGCGCATTTCTCGGGCGGTGATGAAGATGATGGCGACGCCGCTGCGGCCGGCGCGACCGGTGCGGCCGATGCGGTGAACGTAGGTGTCGGTATCGTTGGGCACGTCGTAGTTGATGACGTGGGTGATGTGGTCGACGTCGAGTCCGCGGGCGGCGACGTCGGTGCCGACGACGATATCGACGCGGCCTTCTTTGAAGCGGTTGGTGACGTGTTCGCGTTGCTGCTGGTTCATGTCGCCATGGAGTGATTCTGCGGCGAAACCGTTGGCGACGAGTTGGTCGGTGAGTTGTGCGGCATCGGCGCGGGTGCGTGCGAAGACAAGGACGCCGTCGCGCTGTTCGCTTTCGAGGATACGGCGCAGGGTGTCGAATTTCTGGCGACCGTTGACGCGGATGAAGCGTTGTTCAATGGCGGCGACGGAGGTTTGTTTGATTTCGACGCTGACCGGGTCTTTTAAGTGTCGTCGGGCGATGCGCATGATTTCGGGCGGCATCGTGGCGGAGAAGAGCGCGGTCTGGCGGGTTTCGGGGGTTTTGTCGAGGATCCATTCGACGTCGTCGATGAAGCCCATGCGGAGCATTTCGTCGGCTTCGTCTAAGACGAGCATCTGGACGTGGTCGAGCTTTAAGGTTCCGCGGCGAAGGTGATCCATGACGCGTCCGGGGGTACCGACGACGATCTGGACGTTGCGGCGAAGTTTGTTGAGTTGCAGGCCGATGTGTTGTCCGCCGTAGACGGCCAGGACGTTGGCGTTGTTGAGGTGTTTGGCGTAGCTTTCGATCGATTCGGCGACCTGAATGGCGAGTTCACGTGTGGGCGCCAGGACGATGGCCTGGACGTTGCGGTTTTGGGGATCGAGTCTTTGCAGTAGTGGCAGGGAGAAGGCAGCGGTTTTCCCGGTACCGGTCTGCGCACGTCCGACGACATCACGACCTTCGAGCAGTGAGGGGATGGTTTGTTGTTGGATGGGGGAGGGTTTGTCGTATCCAACTTCGGTGATGGCTTGAAGGATCGGGGCGCTGAGGCCCAGGGATTGGAAGGATTCGAACGTTTCTGGGGTACTTGCAGACATATTACCTGGTAACTCCGCCGTGATCGTCGTAAAGCGCGCGCTGCAACGGCATAGCAACTGCGAGCCGGGTGCGCGGATCCAAAAGCGTCCGCGTCGGGTTGCTGCTTATCCTATAATGGAAAGAATAAAAAGGGCGATCAAAGCCAGTTTTCGGTGGGTGCAGGCCGTCCGAGCAGAAAGCCCTGGCCGAGTTCGACGCCGAGTTCGAGCAGGATGTTGAGATCGTCTTCGGTTTCGATGCCTTCTGCGATGAGGCGTGCGTTGCTGCGCTGGGCGAGTTCGAGCAGGTAGGAGGCGAGGGCTTGTTTGCGGCTGCTGTGTGCGATGCCGGTGGTGAGTGCGATGTCCATTTTGATGAAATCGGGTTCGAGGTCGGCGAGCAGGCGCAGGTTTGCGGCGCCGGTGCCGACGTCATCGAGTGCGAACTGGTAGCCGCGTGCGCGCAGGTTTCGGATGACGGGCAGTACGCGTAGGGCCTGTTCGTAGGTGATGCTTTCGGTGACTTCGAAGACGAGTTGTTCGGGTTTGAGTCCGGCTTTTTGCCAGACGTCGAGCAGCAGGTCGAGTTCGCGTCGTGGTTCGTAGAAGGTTGCGGGCAGGCAGTTGATGAAGAGTTTTTGGGATTCAGCCAGCGTGGGGCGGCGGTGAATGGAGAGGGTGCGGCATGCCTGGTCGAGTTCGCCGTCGAGTTCGGCGCGCGATGCTGCGACGAAGAGGTGGATGCCGAGTTTTTCGGCGTCGGTGGCATCGGCGCGGCTGAGGGCTTCGTAGCCCAGGGTGGCGCGGCTGTTGAGTTCGACGATGGGTTGATAGACGGTGCGGATTTTGTGGTGGGCGATCATGTGGCCGATGACGCGGTTTCGTCGTCGTTGCATGTCCTGGTAGTTGACGTGTGCTTCGGCGCGGGCGCGGCGGATGGCGCGGTAGATTTCGCGTCTGGGGTCGACGGAGCTGTTGTGGAGGATCAGTGCGCTGCCGGGGGCGACCAGGTCGAGGGCTTGCTGGAGTGTGAGCTGTGCGTCGGAGAAGGGTTCGAAGAGTTTTCGTCGCATGCGTCGGGCGATTTCTTCGAAGTCGATGGTGAGGTTGGAGTCGCAGCCTTCCATGCGTGGCTGGGTGAGGAAGACGAGGATGGTGTCGCCGCCGTCGTTTTCCAGGCAGACGATGTCGTTGTCGCGGATCTGTGTGCCGCGCAGTTGTTCGGTGGCGGCTGCCAGGCGGCCGAGGAGCGAGGTGAAAGCTGCGGCGCCGTACTGGCGTTCCCAGGGGCCGAGGTTGCTGGCGTCTAAAATGACGAGGCCCACGCATCGGCGTTGCATGACGCGTTCGCTCAGCTCATGAATGACTTCATGGAGTACGGGAATGCATGGCTGGCGGAGCTCAGCATCTTCGTCTCGGACGGCCTCGGAGAGTTCTTCGAGTTCGAGTTGATCGGAGGATTCAAAGGGGTCGTGCTTGGGCATGTACGGATCTCCGGCTGAATCGCCTGGAAGGTTAAGAGGAACGGTGTTTTCGTATCATCTGCATGGAAGGAAATACAGTACGAACAATTGGGAGGGCGCAGACAGGGTGTATTTTCGCGACAGCGGCAGGGTGGAGAGTAGCGAATCGGGTGGAAGTGTGTCAATCGGTTGAGGGCGTGTTGCCTGCTCGTAAAGAAAGGGAGGTTGTGGGGGCGTGAGGGGATTTGTATGGGGAAGGACGGGGGGAATGCGGTATAAGGCAAGGTGA
Source organism: Lujinxingia vulgaris (assembly GCA_040393065.1). Classification (GTDB taxonomy): domain Bacteria; phylum Myxococcota_A; class Bradymonadia; order Bradymonadales; family Bradymonadaceae; genus JACCWM01. The sequence goes on from JBEBUW010000102.1 coordinate 9,403, forward strand.
GGTTTGTGTGCGGACAGGTATTTCAGGTTTGATTCCATGTTCTGGTGGTCGTGATGAGTTCTGAAGAGAAGGTAGCAGGTTTAGGGGAATTGCTGACGCAGGCTGGAGAGCTGTCGTTTGACTGGGAGAGCGATGGCGAGGAGGTCGGGCGGGCGGAAGAGCTGATCTCGGTGTTGTGTATTCGCGTGGGCGAGGATGCGTTCGGGGTGGAGTCTTCGTATGTGCGAGAGATTGTGGGTTCGGCGAAGATGATGCCGTTGCCGGGGGCGCCGGCGCATATTCGGGGCGTGCTGGTGCATCGCCGCCAGGTGGTGGGCGTGCTCGATCTGGGGGTGTTTCTGGGGCTTGAGCGGACAGTGCCGAAGCAGCTGGATGGGGTGGAGGCGCGCAGGGGGCGTACGGTGATCGTGGAGATCGGCAAGTATGTGGTAGGGATTTCTGTCGATCAGGTGGAGGGGCTTGAGCAGTGGTCGAAAGATGCGGCTACGGAGGTGGGTTCGATTCGTAAGCGGACGCAGCGTTATATGCAGTCGGCGTGTTATCGGGGCGAAGTGCTGACGGTGTTGTTGGATCTGGGCAAGCTGTTGGAAGATGCGGCTGTTCGCTGAGGTCGGGTCGGGTGGAGTAAAGTGGTGGAGACGATTGAAAAGGTGAATCAGGGGGTGGAAGTGCTGCGGTTTCGGATGCGGCCGTTTGAGCTGGTGGTGGAGTTGTCGGAGATCAGCAGCGTATTGAGTTTTGAGGAGGCGGAGGGATTGCGGGTTTATGATCCGGCGCCTTTTCTGGGGTTGGCTCCGACGCGGGGTGGACATGTTGGATTGGTGGAAGGGTATGGTGGGCCGCCGGTGGGCGTGTGCCTGGGCGAGGTCTGGGGTTCGGAGATGTGGAGCGCGCGGGGATTGTTGGTGTTGCCGGACTGGCTGCACGGCCATGTGCCGAGGATTTTGCGTAAGGGCTGTGGCTATGACAATCTAAGGCAGCTTGTGTGGCTGCTGGATTTGAAAGAGTTGGTACGCTCGGGTTCATAGAGGAACAGAGATAAGGATCGGGAAACGATGGAACTGTGGAAAAAAGCCTGTGCGTTGGTTGTGTTGGCGTTGCTGCCGGCGGTGGTAATTCTGGTCTGGTTGAAGGCGTCGGCGGCGAGTGTGGCGATCGTTCTGGCGGTAGGGGCGCTGGTGATCGGGCTGATGCGCAGGTTGTTGCTGCCGTTGGGGGAAATTACGCGCGCTGTGGAGGGGATCGCGGTGGGGCGCTTGCGGGCAGAAGATTTGGAGATTGCTGGCAACGATGAGCTCGGGCGGCTGGCGGAGGCGGCGCAGCAGATTTCCGGGCAGATGGTCGGCTTGCAAAAGCATGCGGATGTTTTGATGTCGGGAAGTTTTGGGGTGGCGGCTGTTGAGCAGCGGGTGATGCGTTCGGGCAAGTTGTCGGATGCGGATGTTGCGGTGCCCCGGGATGCGGGGGAGCTTGAGCGCAGTCTGGTGCAGGTGACAAATCGGATGCGCCGGCTGGCGATTCAGGCGCGGCTGGTGGCGCGCGGCGAATTGAAAAGTCCGCTGTTGAAGGAGCGGATCGGGGGCGATCTGGGGGAGAGTTTCGGGCTGGTCGTGGAGGAGGCTCATACGATTGCGGAGCGTGCGCGGCAGATTGCGGCGGGCGATTTGAGTGTGCAGGTCGAGGGCGGCGGCGAGTTGAATGCGTCGTTTCAGGCGATGGTTCAGGGGCTGCGTGAGCTGGTCGAGCAGATTATCGAGACGGCTTTGCATATTTCGTCGTCGTCGGAAGAGATTTTGTTTGTCTTGCGTGATCAGGAGCTGGCCGCGTCGCATCAGGCGTCGGGTGTGGAGGAAACGCAGCGGACGATGGAGACGTTGTTGTCGTCGGCTCGCAAGATTGCGGAAAGTACGCAGACGGTGTTTCGGTCGGCCGAGAAAACGCAGGCGAATCATCGGGTGGTGGGCGATCGCATCGGGGAGTTGAAGGCGCATACCGGGCGGATTTCGGAGATTCTGGAAGTGATCAAGGCGATTGCGGATCGTTCGGATTTGCTGGCGCTGAACGCGAGTCTTGAGGGGATGCGTGCCGGGGAGGCGGGCAAAGGGTTTACGCTGGTGGCGTCGGAAATGCGGCGGCTGGCGGAGAATGTAAAGGCTTCGGTCAGCGATATTAAGGAGCTGGTGAGCGATATTCGAGAATCCTCGCTGGCGACGGTGGTGGCGACGGAGGACGGCACCAGGTTGTCGGAGAAGACGACGGAAACGGCGCTGAAGATTTCGTTGATTACGCAGCAGCAGCAGTCGGGGACGGAGCAGGTTACGCAGTCGATGGATGAGCTGTCGCATCTGATCAATCAGGGCGTGGCGGGCACGCGTCAGGTGACGCTGGCGGCGTCGGAGCTTACGCGATTGAGTCAGGAGCTCGGGCAGTTGGTGCAGCGGTTTCGGTTGCCGGTGGATGGGGAGGGGAAAAAATCCGGGGGAATGTCAGGCGCTGCGAAAAATCTGGCGAAGGGCCGCGGGCTGACGGAGCACTCGATGCAAGCGCTTCTGGGACTGGGCGCTGGGAGCGGCAGCGGCGTGGCGCGCTCGGATCTGTCGATGGATAGTCTGTCGGCTGCGGGCGGTGCGCGCTCGGATTTGTCGGCTGAGTTTATGGCGATTGGTGCGGTGCCGGTAGCGCTCGAAACGGGCAAAACACGCGGGCGTGTGGAGAGCGGCGGTTCGAGTATTTCTGCGATGCCGGCGCGAAAGATGCACGAAACACCGATCGGGCTGCCGCATGATCGTCAGGAAGGGCCGCCGACGGTGGAGTTCTCGGCCAGCCTGGATGCGGAGATGCTGCAGGATTTGGGCACGCGTCGCTCGTCGCGGTCGACGCCGAAGAAAGAAGATGCTTTTGATGCGATCGCGCGTCGGCTGGAAGAGGATGATTCTCAGGTTGGGAGCAGTGAGCCGGAATGAGTCTTGGTGCATTGATCGAGAAGTTTCGTGTGGTGGCGCTCGACCGCGTAGAGAAGATGAATCTGTTGATGATTCAGCTTGAGCGCGATTTGCACGACAGTGCGGTGATTGAAGAGCTGATGCGCGAGGTGCATACGCTCAAGGGCGAGGCCAATATGATGGGCTTTGCGGATATCAATCTGGTGGCGCATCAGGTCGAGCATGTTTTGCTGGCGATTACGGCTCCGGGGGCCGAGAGCGATCGGGTCATGAACGATCTGGTGTTTGAGGGGCTGGATATGACACGCCAGTTGCTCACGAAAACAGCCGGCGGGGATGAGCGGCCGGTTGATCTGGCGGGTTTTGTCGATCGCGTCGCGTTGGCGCGGATCGGTGAGGACGTCCATGAGTCAGACACGCGGGAGGTTTTTGAGGCGGCTTTTGAAGAGGCGTCGCTGGCAGAAGTTTCGCTGGCAGAAGTCTCGGTGGCCGGGGCGGTGGAAAGTGAACCGGGTCTGCAGGAGGCAAGCAGTTGGGAGCGCGCGCCGGTGGAGGCGCCGGTTGGTGGTTTTGCTGGCAGTGGAACAGGGGGCGCGACGCGAACGCGTATCGAGTCCGCGGGTGTGTCGGCGATTGTTGTCGACGGTAAATCTGGCGAGGGGAAGGCTGCGGGTGAGGTGGCTTCGCAGGTGCAGGGCTTGCGGATTCAGGGAGGCGGCAGTCTTCGGGTTGATCTGGATAAACTGGAAGAGCTCGGCGATATCGCGGCGGATGTTCTGTTGTTGAGTCGTCGGTTTGAGCATCGGCTGAGCGTGCTGGAGGAAATCCGCCGTGCATTCCGGGGCTGGTTGTCTGCCAGTGAGGGGCAGTTGCCCAAGGGGCAGCAGGTGGCGGCGCGCAATCTGATGCATCGCCTGGATGCTTTTGAAACCATGCTGGGCGAAGAAGCCTATCTCGTCAGCACCCGGGCCGGCCACCTGGACGAACAAACTCGCCGACTCCGCCACGTGCCGCTGGCGCAGGTTTTGAGTCATTATCCGCGGGCGGTGCGTGATCTGGCGAGTGCGCAGGGCAAGCGGATTCGGATGGTGCATGTGTTCGGGGAGGTGGAGGTTGATCGGGCGGTTTTGACGGCGCTTTCGGAGCCGCTTTTGCATTTGATCCGCAATGCGGTGGACCACGGGATTGAGTCGCCTGCCGAGCGTTTGCAGGCCGGCAAGGAGGAGGAAGGCGAGATTGGTCTGCTGGCGGAGTATGTGGGGGATGGGATTCAGGTGGTTTTGTATGACGATGGCCGGGGCATTGATCCGGCGGTGATCCGCAAAAAGGCGCTGGCGCGCGGTCTGTTGAATGCGGAGCAGGCGCGGGAGATGTCCGATCAGGAAGTGATCGCGCTGATTTTTGAGGCCGGATTTACGACGCGTGATGTGGTCAGTGATGTGAGCGGGCGCGGCATCGGGATGGATGTGGTGCGCCGGCAGATTTCGCAGCTCGGTGGGTATATCGAGGTGGAAAGTGAGATCGGGCACGGAACGCGTTTTGTGCTGCATTTGCCGCTTTCGAGCGCGGTGAATTCGATTTTGATGATTTTGATCGGCGGACATCGTTTTGCGGTCGCGGCCAATGATGTGGAGCGGGTGGAAACGGTGGTGCCGGGCGATGTGCGGCGCGTGCACGGCGGGATGAATGTGTACAGCGGTCGGGAGCTGATTCCGCTTGTGGACTGGGCGGGGCTGCTGGGCGTGGGGAGCAGGGCGCGCGATATTCGGGCGGAATCTGGTGAGTTTCGGGTGCTGATCGTGAAGAAGGGCACGCGGAAGGCGGCGGTCTGGATTGATGAGGTCATCGGGGAACGTGAGGCGATCAGCAGGCCGCTGGGTGAGTTTTTGAGTGGGGTGGGGTTGTGCCAGGCGGTGGCGCTGACCGCGGCCTCGGAAGTGGTGCCGATGTTGAACGTGCTGGAGCTTTTGATGCGGCCGGGTTCGGAAGTGATGGTCGGCAGCAGTGACGGGGGCGGCGGAGCTGGCAGGCGTCTGGCGTCTGGCGAGGGGGCCGGGGAGGACGGCGCGGGGCCAAAAACCGTGCTGGTGGTGGAGGATAGCGATGTGACGCGCGCGCTGGTGACGAGTATTTTGCGCGACGAGGGGTACCGGGTGCTGGAAGCCGGGGACGGTGCGCAGGGCTGGCGGGTGCTGGGAGGCGGGGAGCGCGTCGATCTGGTGCTGACCGATGTGCAGATGCCGCAGATGGACGGGCTGGAGTTGTTGCGCTCGATTCGGAGTTCGGAAGAGCTTGCGGGGGTGCCGGTGCTGGTGCTGAGTATGCTCGGCGAGCCGGAGGATAAGGAGCGGGCGATGGAGCTTGGCGCGAACGGGTATCTGGTGAAGATGAATTTTGAGGAGAAGGAGCTGCTGCGGTCTGTCAGGCGGTGGTTGTAGGCGTGTCGCGGTGGTGTGCGGTGTGCAATGGCGTCGGGATGCCAGATCAAAGGCAGTGCACAGTGAAAAGGCGCACGCGAAGGCGCGAAGGCGCGAATTTCGCGAAGGTTTTGTAAACAGGAAAAAGAATCTGCATGGGTTACCGCGTAGCCAGGCGTCAGCCTGAGCGGAGCGCGGTGGTTGTTTTAGCCCTCGGCGTCAGCCGACGGGTGGGGCCGTTGCACAGTGAAAAGGCGCACGCGAAGGCGCGAAGGCGCGAATTTCGCGAAGGTTTTGTAAACAGGAAAAAGAATCTGCATGGGTTACCGCGTAGCCAGGCGTCAGCCTGAGCGGAGCGCGGTGGTTGTTTTAGCCCTCGGCGTCAGCCGACGGGTGGGGCCGTTGCGAACCGTGGCCATGTATCGGGTGGTGTGCGGAATGGCATCGGGATGCCGGATCAAAGGGTTGGTGAGGGATTGAAATGGCATCGAGATGCCAGATCAGAGCTGAGGGTCAGGGGTGAAATGGTGTCGGATGGCGTTGCAGAGCTGATGGTCAGGGGAGAAATGGCATCGAGATGCCAGATCAGAGCTGAGGGTCAGGGGAGAAATGGCATCGAGATGCCAGATCAGAGCTGAGGGTGATGGGTGAAATGGCATCGAGATGCCAGATCAGAGCTGATGGTCGGGGGAAAAATGGCATCGAGATGCCAGATTAGAGCTGATGGTCAGGGGAAAAATGGCATCGAGATGCCAGATCAGAGCTGAGGGTGATGGGTGAAATGGCATCGGGATGGGAAAATGTCCTGCGGGTCAGGATTGTCGTGGCATCCCGATGCCGTTGGGTGGTGTGCGACGGGGTGGTTGACCTGGCCCCGCTTTCTCGGACACATACACAATCGTTCTCATACGCACTGA
>JBEBUW010000103.1:0-15612 GCA_040393065.1 Lujinxingia vulgaris
CGGGAACTGATGAGGGAAGGGCTTCCGACTTGCTGGATCTGTTTTCGGAGATTTTTGGAAAATGTTGCGTAGTATTTTTTACCTGCGTCAAAAACCTTCAGTTCGGCAAAAAATTCTCGTGCGTGTACGAATCGAAAGACTTCTGACTCTTCATAAAAAATGATGAAAGATGCCTTTCAAACGAGATACACATTCTCCCTTTTTATAATTTCAAACTGCTTTTGAGCAGCCAATTACAAGGGGTTCAAAAAATTTTTGTCCTTTTTTTCAAATCGTTAGCAACATTTCGACCGATTCTCCGAAAACTATATCAGTACTTTCGCAGAGGGTACCTGGTCGAAAGGTTCAGATGAAGTTTCTATTCACAATCACGATTCGATAAAAGGATTCTATTATGGCTACCAATTTTCTTACCTGTTCCACGATTTCCCAAACTGCTGAAGAAGCTCCGCTGAACGAGCAAGCCCGGCTTACAGCTGAACTCAATAACCCAGATGCACAACCTTTACTCTGCGCGATAGATCGTGCCTGGGAAAGGTCAAAGAGAAATTTAGGAAATCGTGTCGGAGAGGTACTCTTACAATGTGAACGGTTTGAATGGCTTGCGGACGAGCTCCGTGATGATCTTTCACAAACCCATTCCATCACTGCCGCCCTTGTTCTCGCGGACCCGGATAGCCGTGTCTCAGACATCGAACGCGCGTTGGTTTCGCTGGCGTTAAAAGCAACGGCTGACAGCGGATTATTGTTGGATGCATATCAGCCGCCCGCTTATCCGGAGCGACTGGCGCTGTTGCATCAAATTGTAAGAATTGAATGGGAGAACCGGTATACCGGTAGGGTGGCATCCTAAAACAGGTCGCGATTCTAGTTTGCTTCCGGAGCCTCTGTAGCGGCTTGAATCGCATCCTGAACGTCCGCGATGGTCGTGAGATTTCTCAGGCGCTGGCGTAATACCAATTCGGCGGGTGTACCACGAAAATACCATAAGAGGTGTTTGCGGATTTCGAGGCAGGTGCGTACCTCGCCGAATGTTTCCAGATAGAGCGCGACATGGTGGTTCAAGAGCTCTGCTTTTTCGACCGGCGTAGGCGGCGCAGGGATGGGCTCGCCACGCAGGTCGGCAGCGATTTCCCGAAAAACCCAGGGATTGCCAAGACAGCCGCGAGCCACCATGATCGCGTCACATCCTGTGACGGTGAACATGCGCCGCGCGCTGGCGTAATCGCGGATGTCGCCATTGCCGATAACTTTGATATCAACGGCGCGCTTGAGTTCGCGGATCACAGCCAGATCGACGTGGCCATCATACATATCGCTGCGCGTGCGGCCATGAATGGTAACAGCGACCGCACCGGCATCGGCCATCGCATGCGCAATATCGATAGCGTCGGTGCCTTCCCAACCTGCGCGGGTTTTCCCGGTAACGGGGATTTTCACGGCGTCGGTCATCGCACGAAAAATATCGTACACCAGTTTGGGAGAGCGTAAGAGGGCTGCGCCATGGCCGCTGCTGACGACCTTTCGCATCGGACAGCCCATGTTGAGATCTACACTGGCAGCGCCGAGTTCCTGAGCCACCTGCGCAGCAGCAGCCAGTGCTCCCGGATCTCGCCCGAAAAGCTGGACGCCAACCGGACGTTCGCCGGGTCGAAGATCGACCAGTTCCAGGGTCTTTTTGCACCCGTTGGCCAGGGTTTCTGCACAGACCATTTCCGTGACGACCATACCCGCGCCAAGTTCACGGCAAATCGCACGAAAGGGTGGATTGGTAACGGCCGCCATCGGCGAAAGCACAACAGGCGGATCGATAACGCAATCCGGCCCTAACACGCAGGCTTCGCGAGAAACCGGCGGAGGAATTTCGCCGCCAAAACGTGGCGGCGTGAGTTTTTCAAACGCGATACCCATGAATTTGAAGCCGTAAACAAAAAGGTGGGAGGATTAGGAAATCCAGGATGTAACTTGTCGGGTGATCCACTGCGGATCGTCCAGGGGAAGATCATGTCCGGCAACCGGATGCACGTGGAGCGGCGCCTTGAAATGGCGCGATAGACGGTAGGCGCACATCGGATCTGCCAGTAAGTCGTTGGCGCCCGCCAGAACCAGAAGTGGCGTGGTGATATGCAGCGGCGCGCGGAACCTTGCAGCGGCTAGAAGCTGTGTAATAGCAGCGCGCGGTGAAATCGGGCGATCCTGACTATATTCAGCCCATTCTTTCGCAACGCGATCGAGTTCGTCGGATTTGAGGTTTGTAATCACGCGAAGTACGCGACGCTCGCGCGCAACAGGATCTTTGTCGACCAGCGTCATCGCCAGGCGGGGCAGGGCGCGCAGGCCCATGCGGCGGTGAGGTGCGCTCAGATTTCGTGCACTGGAATTTACCAGCACGATGCGCTCAAAATCTTTGGGATGATCCGCACACCATTGCATGGCAACCATGCCGCCGAGCGACACGCCGAGGATGCCCCACGGGCCGGGATGCTCGGCCTTGAGTTCTTGCCAGCGCGCGCGCAGATCTTCCATAATTTCCGGGATGGTTGGCGGACATGGCCGATTACATTCCGTGCCTGCGCCGGGCAAATCAAGCAGATGGACGCGTGCGTCGGGCACATTGTCCATGAAAGCCTGCGGGAAATTTCCCCAGTGTCGTTGTTCGCGGGCAAGCCCTCGTAGCATTAACCAGTTCATGGGTTCTCCAGGCCGCGGGAAGCCGCGGGAAAATGTGTTTTGGTGAAATCGTATGCGTTTTTCCAGGCGATTTTTTCTACCAGCACATCCACACCAATGCGATCAATCATCCGTGTATGACGATGTTCCTGGAGCAATGCACGCAGATCTTCGGCAAAGCGGGGCAGGCTGGCAGCCGTGGGATAAATGGCAATGGGATCGATGACGCCGTCGTAATCGGAACCAATCGAAATTCGATCCCAGATCGTGCGTTTTTCGCCTGTTTTCAGGCGTTCATCAAGCATGATGACGTCGACCAGGCCAAAAATCTGGTTGAGCAAAATACGTGACCAGTTTTCCGCCGGTACTTTTTCGTTCGGAGCAACGCCGCAAATCCGTCGATCAAAACACAGGCCGATCAAGCCGTCGCTGGCGTGGACCATGCGGACATCTTCATTGGAGAGATTGATGTTCCAGGCGTAGTACGGACTTCTGCGCCAGTGATCGTTTTCGAGCGGAGCGTTTTCGATCATTTCGTCGAGCGATTCAACGCCTGCGTAGCCGGCATGACTGAAAATTACGGGGAGTTTCGGCGTACGTTTTCGTTCTGCTGCGGTCAGCGCGGCGTGGTTTTCGTTATACGGGCGCACGATTTCGTCATAGTAGGATTTTCGAGAGCGCGCGCTCATGTGTTTGCAGTCGATCAGAATGCGACGACCGCCCTGATCGGTGAGATTTTCATCGATATCAAGCAATTCTCGTACAACGCGCATTCCCAGAGCGTTGGTGCGCTCAAAATCTTCGTTCATGCGCGGAAGCTGGTCCATCACGGCCTGGCCTGCATCGGGCAGACTGTGGGCATGGCCACACAGGCCGTTGTCAAAATGATGTGCCAGCGTGATGAAAAAGATTGGATGCGGAAGCGATTTGAGCGTGGCGATGCGCTCGAACATGGTTTCCGGCGAGACAGGCTTTTGGTCCGGACCGATCGAGAAGGTGTGGGCGCCTTCGATGGTGAGGATCACAGCCATGTCGCGGTCGCTGCCTTCGATGATTTGCTCGAGCGCAACGGGTGTCTGAACCAAGTGGTAGCAACCTTCGATGATTGCGGTTTCGTCGCCGGTTTGAAGCGTCGTGCTGACAGGCTGACTGTCGCTGACGCGCAGAAAGTCGTATTCTTTTAAGAATTCTTCCCAGTAGTCGTATTGGCCGGAAATGATGTGGCGAATCCGTCGAAAACTATATTTCAGAAAAACCGACTGCACGAGCTGACGCAGCGGGCCGGTGTTGCGCAGGATTTTGCCAATTTCACGAAACGCCTGATCTGGCTGCCCACTTAGCAACTTCTGGGAGCTGCGCACCAGCGTCAGGCCAGAAGCAAGTCGCAAAAGTTCGCTGCTGAAGGCATACTCATCACCACTTGCGCTGCCTTCGAAAAAGCCACGCTCAATCGGCGTAAAAGACATAAAAACCAGCCGCACCTTGCCCTGGGTCATGCGGGCAAAATTACACTGGGAGTAGTTCGTTGCCCGACCGCCTGCTTCTAAACTGGCCTGATCGGAGGGAAGTTCATGCCAGGGATTGAATGTGTCCGGCGAATCCTCAAGCGCAGGCGTATTGCGCATGCGATTAAAGGCGTAGAAAGTAGGATGACAGTGCAGGTCTGCAAACATTTTTGCGGTCATTTTTAACAATCCTTGGTATCAGGCTGTTTTGGTCAAAGAACGTCGCGCAAACTACCTGAGTTTAAAGTATTTGTCAGCACGGCTACTTTGCGGATTGTCAGGTATTTTATCAAAAATCTGCCGGAATTTATGGATATTATTCAACATCGCATCAATTTGCCGGATCGTGAGATCGTTTTGCTGGCCTGCGAGCATGTGCGGCCGGAATCGGTCGAATTTTTGCGCGCGTTTTTGGCCCAGGAACAGCCTGATGCAGTCTGCGTGGAGCTGGATGCTCAGCGTTTAACCTGGCTGGAAAACCGCGCAGAATGGGAAAAAATCAATCTGGTCGAGGTCATGCGTCGCAAGCAAATGTCGCTGTTGTCGTCGCATCTGGCTTTGCGAATTTTTCAAAAGCGGCTGGCGCGCTTTACCGGCCTGGAGCCGGGTGACGAAATGTGGGCGGCCGTGCAGACAGCGCGCGAGCAGGGCGCGCAGGTTGTGCTGGCTGACCGTGAAATGTTGATCACCGGCGTGCGAGCCTGGCGTAATACTTCTTCCTGGAGTCGCCCTAAAATTGCGCTGGCGCTGACTTTCGGTACACTGCAAAAGACTCGAAAAGACAAACAGGGCAATCCGCGCAATGAAAACATCACGGAACGTGTCGTCAATCGACTGAACCGACAGCTTCCGACGGTCAAGAAAATCCTGGTCGATGAACGTGATTTCTTTATGGCGCACACCATCCGCAACCTCGATGCTAGCCGCATCGTCATGGTCGTCGGGCCTGCGCATGTGGAAGGATTGCTGCACGAACTCCAGAGCTCGATCAGCGAAGAAGAGGCCGCGCAGCACATTCAGAAAATCTGCTATGTCCCCATCAAAAGCCCGCTGGCCAGGGCCATGCCCTGGCTGGTTTCCGTATTGATCGTGGTTTTGTTTGTGGCTGGCTTTATGTTCGGCGACACACAAAAGATCCTCGATGCCGCGATGTTCTGGATGGTTTCCCACGTGGTGCTGGCCAGTATCGCGACGATTCTTGCGTTTGGTCATTTCTGGACGGTGCTCTCGGTCGCTCTTGTTGCGCCCTTTGTTTCGCTCAACCCGTTTCTGGCAGCCGGGCTCGTCGGCGCGGCCGTGCAGCTCTTTGTCGTTCCGCCCAGCATCCGCGAAATCGAGCGGGTCGGGGATGATATCACGCACTGGTCCGGTTGGTGGAAGAACCGCCTTGCGCGGACGGTGCTGATTCTGGTGTTTGCCAATATTGGTAATTCTATTGCGACATTTATTTCTGTCTGGATGCTGGCGCGATAATTTTCGTTAGAAAGAGGACGACGTATGGTGGCTGCACCTTTTGGTTATATTGGGCTGGCGATTTCGGTGCTGTTGACCGGTGGAATCGGTTTTGGCGTATGGTTTCTGGTGAAAAAAATGGTCGGGCCGCAACCCAACAAACGAATCTCCGGTGCCAGCGCTCAGCCGATGTTGCCTGTCGAAACCACCACAAACCATGAAACCATCGCTGCGGTTGCCGAAGCCTCGCCAGCTTCGCCGGAAAAGCCGTAAGCGACCGACGTATCAAAATTGTTTCCAGATCCTCTGTAATTCTCTGGAAACTTTCAAAATATCTAAAGAGAGGGCGTTGCCTTGGTTGTACATGAAGTTCCCCTGGTTGATGCGGCTACCGTGATTGTATTGCGCGAAGCCGTCGATGGTTTCGAAGTGTTTTTGGTTCGGCGCCATCATAAAAGCGGTTTTATGGCCAACGTATATGTGTACCCGGGCGGAAAACTCGACGCGAGCGATTGCACGGAGCGGGCCGCTGCGTATGTTCGCGGGCTGTCGGCAGTCGACGCCTGCGCGCGTTTAAATATCGATGAACCGTCGTACCTGGGACTGGGATTGTTTCTGGCCGGCGTGCGGGAAACCTTCGAAGAATCCGGCATTCTGCTGGCCTGCAGAGCGGGTTGCGAGGACTGGATCGATCTAACCAGCGATCCGGAAGTGGCCGAGCGTTTTGCCGGGTATCGTCGCGCACTGATCACGGGTGAGCTCTCGATGACGGAGCTGGCCGAGCGCGAAAATCTGGTCATTTCTCTGGAGAATATCGGCTATTTTGCGCACTGGATTACGCCGTATATCGAGAATAGGCGATTTGATACGCGGTTTTTTGTGACCTTGCTGCCGCCCAATCAGCGGCCGTTGCATGACGCGGTGGAAACTACGGACAGTCTGTGGATTCGTCCTCAGGACGCGCTGGAGCGCTACTTCTCGGGCACTCTTTTGCTGGCTCCGCCGACCATCCGTACGCTGGAACAACTTGCGGAATTTCCCGGCGCGCAGGCTGTGCTGGACGCTTCTAAAGTGCACAATCCGCCTGCGATTTTGCCGCATATTTTTGAGCGTGAGGGGATTTCGACGATGGTTATGCCGGGCGATGCTGAATATCCGGCTGACGATCCGAACTATGCCGTCGGGACGCCGGTTCTGGACGGCGTCACACGCATGCAGCTTCTTGAGGGTCGGTGGAAATCGATACGAGCCTGAGCAACGGAGTCATTCATGGAAGATCAACGCCCGTTCTGGGAGCGCAAAACACTGGCTGAAATGACGGTTTCGGAGTGGGAATCGTTGTGCGATGGCTGCGGGCGCTGCTGCCTGCAAAAATTCGAGTACGAAGACACGCTCGAAGTCGTCGAAAGTCGGATCGCCTGCCGGTTGTTCGATATTTCGACCTGTCGGTGCAGTGATTACGAGAATCGACTCAAAAAAGTGGATGATTGTATCAAACTGACGCCTGAAAACCTGGGAACACTCGAATATCTGCCCGAGAGCTGCGCGTATCGACGGCTTATGGAAGGGCGCCGGCTGGCATGGTGGCATCCGCTGGTTTCGGGAGATCCGAATTCTGTGCACCTGGCGAAAATTTCTGTGCTGGATAAAGATCTGATCAGCGAGGATGACGTGCCGCCCGAGGATTTCGAAACGCTTGACGAAAGCTATTTGCTCAATCGCGCAAGAGTTCGAAAGCTCGGGAGCAGGAAGTATGGAAAGTGAATTCTGGCAGGGGGAAAATGTAACGGTTACAGCGCCTGGACCTGTTGCTGTCGCTGGATTTCTGGCAAAACGAGAATGAAAGAATTTCCATTCTGATCGCTTTGTAGCTCAATATATCCGTGGATCGACGCGAGGATTTCGCGGATCAAGGACAGGCCCAGGCCAACGCCGGGTGCGGTGCTCCGTGCAAAATCTGGAGCAACGTTTTGCGCCCAAGACTGTGGTTCTTCTTCTGTTCTGGTGGCGGGAGCGGGGCTGGCAGTCTGGTCGGATGTCTGGACAGGCATCAATGTGCCGCCTGTAGTTGTCACCGCGACACGATGTTCGCCGTTCTGGGCATAGACCGAAACTTCGACGATTCCGCCGACCATGGTGGCGAGTGAGTTTTCGATCAGGTTGTTGAGGATGAGATCGATCAAATCGGGATCTCCAAACAGGGGGGCTATGTTGTTATCGACGGAAATCTGTAGCTCCGTGTCGTTTTGCCGGGCCTGTTCGCGGTATTTTTCGACGATTTGCGTGATGAGCGGGGAAAGTTCCAGAGGTTGAAGGGAAGTAATCAGGTGATCTTCGATGATCGGAGCGTTCTGCAACAGAGATTCGATCAGAATGGCCAGACGATGCACGATGGTGCTCATGGTTTGGAGCACAGTCCGGGCATGGGCTTCTTGTAGACTGGCATCAGGCCAGTACTCTTTGACGGTCTGGACAAGTTTCTCCATCGTGAAGGGTTTGGCCAGATACGTTGTCGCGCGCATCGAACGAGCGACGCGCGGGACATTAGAGTTTCCGGAAATGACAATGATCGGAATGTAGGAAAGGAGCGGATCACGGAGCAATTCACTCCGAAATGCCCAGCCATCCATGCCTGGCATCATCAAATCCACCAGAATCAAATTGGGTTTGTATCCATCTTTTTTACGCAGGATCTCAATGGCTTCCTGTCCATTGGAAGCTTCAAGTACGCGATAGCCCTCTGTACTCAGAACGCTGGTAAGCATCTCGCGTAGGTCCAACTCGTCTTCAACGATCAACACGGTTCTATTCATGGTCTTATTAGCCTTTGTGCACAGTGTGCTGCGCGCTGCGGAGACATTCCGGCTCACGGCCTGGCGTACACTTGAGAACAGGTGAAGAGTATTTTGAAATGCGACGTGAACGGCTGACGCATAGATCAACAGCGATGGGAGCCAATAAATATTCCCTTGCTCAACGAGCTGCAAAGGTAAAGTCGGTTTCGAAACGGGTCAAAAGCTCTTGATTGGTACGGGGAAATCTCCAGTGCCGGGCCTTTTCCACGAAGCAATCTTCAGCGCTTTTGGAGCGCAGCGTGGAGCGGGTTACGCGCACCATTGCGACGTGACCATCCGGTGCGATGGCAAACTCAAAATCGACTTTTCCGGCGAGGTTCTCGTCGTATTGGAGTTCCTCACCGTAGCAGGTGATGAGATCGTTCTGGTTTCTGGCGATGACGGCCTGCACATTACCATCAGACATCAACCGGGGGATTTTCCGGTCGTCCTGCAGCTCCTCGCCGTCCAGACCTTGTTGGCCAAAACCGAACTGCAAAACTTTGGAGTCGGCGCCTTCTTCGATATAGGCGCTGGAGGGGCCTTCGTAGGGCGGTCGTTCGTATTCGTCGGGTGGTTCCTGGTGTTCCGCCGACTGCTCGGACTCAAAAGCGGGCAGGGCGCCGGCGAGGTTGGACGTGAGTTTTTGGCCCTGGGCGTCTTCGAGCAGTTGGACCGCGTAGGGAAATGCGAACCACGCGCCGGCTGCCAGCAGGCAGGGAAGGGAGATCGCAGCGGCGATCCACATTCTTTTTTTGCTCGGCGACAGGGTCGTGGCCTGTGAAGTGGGAGACGACTCTTGAGATTTATGCATCCATGCCTCCTTGAGAAATATACGGCTACAAACGGTGTCGCGCAGGGTACTACAAGCAGCAAGAGAATACGAATTGAGATTATGTAAATCGTTGAGAATGGCGCATGAAGAAACGTTTATGCGTATGGCGCATGGGGGCTCAAACCGGGCTTTCGGATATGTCTGACAAGGGATTTAGCGTTTGAAAACTCTGGGGTGCTGACAGTGGAATGGAGGCGTGATACTTCGGGGATGGAAAAGGTTGGTAGAGCAGTTTGGTTCGTAAATCAGATCATGTACGCGGGTTTTGTGAATGAGTCGAAAAGCGGATGGTTCAAAGTTAAATCTGTCGGTGGACGAACAGCTTCTGAGTGGTTTTGAGGGGCAGGTTCCGCGTCATGTGGCGATCATTATGGATGGCAACGGGCGGTGGGCGACGAGTCGCGGGATGAATCGCTTGCGTGGGCATCATGAGGGAGCCAACGCGGTGCGGCGCGTGGTGGAATCGTGTCGATATCTGGGGGTGGAGATTCTGACCTTGTATGCGTTCAGCTCGCAGAACTGGCAACGACCGGTGGATGAGGTTTCAGGACTGATGGCATTGTTCGATCTGTATATTCAAAAGGAGCGCAAGCGGCTGATCGAGAACAATGTGGCGGTGAAAATCATCGGAGATCGCGAGCGGCTGGGGCCAAAACTACAGGCGGCGATTGCGCAGCTTGAGGCGGCGACAGCACCGGGTGCACAGATGATTTTGCAGGTGGCGGTGAGCTATGGCGGTCGTGACGAGATTTTGCGTGCAACACGAGCGCTGGCAAAGCGTGCACAGGCAGGCGAGCTTGATCCGGCGTCGATTGATGAAACTACATTTGCGGCCGAGTTGTATACGGCGGACCAGCCCGATCCGGACCTGGTGATTCGGACAAGTGGTGAGTTTCGGATCAGTAACTTTTTGTTGTGGCAGATCGCGTATTCGGAAATTTATGTGAGCGATGTGCTCTGGCCTGATTTTAATGAGGCGCGTTTGCTGGAAGCGTTCGCGGATTTTGGTGGCCGTGAAAGACGTTTCGGGCTGACGGGTGAACAGGTGAAATCATGAGTGATTTTTTGAATTTATTTGAACAACCAAAGCCGAAAAAAGATTACAGCGCGCCGTTTCCGGTGGCGTTGACGATTGCCGGCAGCGATAGCGGAGGCGGGGCGGGAATCCAGGCGGATTTGAAGACGTTTGCAGCGCTGGAGGTTTTCGGCACGAGTGTTTTGACGCTGATTACCGCACAGAATACGCAGGGCGTGACAGATTTGCGGATGCTCGACGAAGGTATCGTTCGTGCGCAGTACGAGGCGGTGATGACGGATTTGCAGCCGAAGGCGGCGAAAACCGGAGCGCTGGGGAACAACCGGATGATCGGGCTTGTGGCGGAACTGTTGCAGGAGCATCCGATCGAGAAGCTGGTGATCGATCCGGTGATGATTTCCAAGCACGGGGTGCCGCTTTTGCCGGACGATGCGATTCAGACGATGACGCAGCATTTGCTGGGGCATGCGTTGCTGGTCACGCCGAATCGTCATGAAGCGGCGCGGCTGACGGGGCGCACGGTGGAGGGGCCGACGTCGATGAAAGATGCGGCGAAGCGGATTTTTGATTTCGGCGTCAAGCATGTGCTCATCAAAGGCGGACATTTTGAGAAGATCGTGCGCGATTATTACTACGACGGCACGGGATTCATCGAGTTCGGGGCAGATCGGGTGGATTCGGATCATTTGCATGGTTCGGGTTGCACGTATGCTGCCGTGATCACGGCGCGGCTGGCGCTGGGCGATGAGTTGTTGGCAGCGATCGATTTTGCGCGTGCGTTTATCAATGGCGCGATAGAGAAGTCGCCGCAGGTAGGGAAGGGGATTGCGCCGGTGAATCCGATGCATCGTTTGTGGGAGTAAGGCAACGGCAATGGCAACGGTAACGGCGGCTTCAAAAGGCGCACGCGAAGGCGCGAAGACGCGAATGGGCGCGAAGGAAAATGAAGAATTGAAGGGCGGCGTTACATGCACGATTTATAATTCGTGCAGCCGCGTAGCGGGGCCTTTGGCCCCAGCGGAGCGCGTCGGCGTTGTGGTAGCCCTGGGCCTCTGGCCCTGGGATCGAGCGCGAAGGAAAGGCGAAGAAAAGCGAAAGATCAGGAGAATGAAGTTGTGAGAATAACGCCTGAGCTGGTCAAAACGTGGACGGGGGGGCGAATCGTGTGCGGGGATCGCGCGCTGGAGTTTTCGGATGTCGTGATCGATTCACGGGCGACGTTGCCGGCGCGGTCGTTGTTTGTGGCGATCGAAGGGGTGCGGTTTGACGGGCATTCTTTTGTGGGGCAGGCGTTTGAGCGCGGTGCGATCGGGGCGGTAGTTCGCCGTGGTTTTCTGGAGCATTTTGATAGCGCGCAGATACCGGCGGAGGCGGTGATCATCGAGGTGGATGATACCTTGCAGGCCTTGCAGCAGATTGCGGGTGGGTATCGTGCGGGGTTCGCGGGGATTGTGGTCGGCATTACGGGTTCGAATGGCAAGACGATCGTGAAGGATATGCTGGCGGCGATTCTCGGCCAAAAATTCACGGTGTATCGTAGTCCGGGCAGTTATAATTCGCAGGTCGGCGTGCCGCTGGCGCTACTGGGGATGCGTGCGCAGCATGAGATGGCGCTGATTGAGGTCGGGATCAGTCAGGTCGGCGAGATGGAGCGGCTGGCCAAGATCGTGCGGCCGACGGCGGGTGTTTTGACGAATGTGGGGCTTGCACATGCGGCGGGCTTGAAAGATCTGGAGACGACGGCGCGTGAAAAGCTTTTGTTGTTCCATGGGTTAGGGGACGAAGGTGTTTTTGTAGGTCAGTATTCCGGGGATGAAAAAACGCCGGGGCGGCGCGTGTCTTTTGGGGTCGGAGAGGGAGACTACGCGGTTTTTGACGTTCGGGTGAATCCGCCGGGCTATGATTTTCGGGTGCGTATGCCGGATGGCGGCGCGCATGATTTTTCGCTGCGGATTCCGGGGGAGCACAACCTGCATAACGCGGCGGCTGCGATTGCGATGGCGGCGGAACTGGGCTGTTCGGTGGATGCAATTCGGCTGGGGCTTGCGGTGTTTGAGCTGAGCGAGATGCGGCTGGAGATGCATACGACGCAGTCTGGCGTGACGTTGATCAATGATGCGTACAACTCCGATCCGGTTTCGGCGCGGGCGGCGCTGGGCGTTCTGAAGCAGTTTTCGAGCGGGCAGCGCACGATTGCGATTCTCGGCGAGATGCTCGATCTGGGGGCACGGGCAGAGGCGGCGCATCGGGAAATTGGCGAGTTTGTGGCGCGTGTGGGTGTGGACGAATTGGTGTGCCTGGGAGAGATGGCGCGGCAGATCGGGGCCGGTGCACGGGCGGGCGGCATGGCGGCGGAGCGGATCCATGGTTTTGATGATTTCGATGCGCTGCATGAATTTCTGGAAGCCGAGCTGCAGGCCGGCGATGTGGTGTTGTTTAAGGCGAGTCGGAATATCGGGTTAGAAAGAGCTGCGCAGCGGTTGTTGGAAAGCGTGGCGCCGACACGGTTGCTGATCGATCTGGACGCAATCAACGACAACTATCATGCGGTGCGGCAGTGGATCGGGCAGAAAACCGGTGTGATGGCGGTCGTCAAGAGTTTTGCGTACGGCAACGATGCTACGCGGGTTGCGCAGACGTTGATCCAGCAGGGCGTGGATGCGCTGGCAGTTGCGTATCCAGATGAGGCGATTCCGCTTCGCAAAAAAGGCGTGCAGCAGCCGATTCTGGTGACGAATGTGCTGGCTGCGGAAGCCGATAAAATTGCGAAGTATGGTCTGACGGCGCTTGTGTACTCCAAACCTGTAGCGCAGGCGTTGCAGCGTGCGGCCACGCGGGCAAAAGTCGTCGTTCCGGTGCATCTGGAAATCAACACTGGCATGAATCGCGTGGGATTGAATCCTGATGAAGTGGTTGATTTCGCAAAGGAATTGCTGACGATGCCAGGTTTACAGATCGAAGGCATGATGACGCATTTTGCTGCGGCCGACGATTCTGCAGAAGATGCGTTCACGCGTCGGCAGATTGCCTTATTTGAAGACGCGCTTGCGGCCGTGCGCAAGCTAGGTATTGAGCTGCAGTTTGTGCATGCGGCGAATACCGCGGCGGCCTGGCGGTTTCCGGAGGCGCGCTACGATCTGGTGCGGGTCGGGCTGGGTCTGTACGGATTGCATCCGGGCGAAGCGGTGGCGCGCACGGCACGTGGAACACGGCAAGCGCTCAGAATGGTGACGCGGATCATTCATCTGCACGAAGTCGAGCCGGGTGAAACGGTCGGGTACGGGCGAATGTTTCACGTGAAACATTCGATGCGGCTGGCGACGATTGCGGCCGGGTACAACGATGGGTTTCCAAGGTTCATGTCGAATGGCGGAGAAGTTTTGATTGGCGGTGTGCGCTGTCCGGTGGTGGGCAATGTTTGTATGGACGTTGCGATGGTCGATGTGAGCGCGGTACCGGACGTGGCTGTGGGCGATGAGGTAGTGTTGTTCGGCAAACAGGGCGCGGAATCGATCCGGGTCGAAGAATGGGCCGAGCGCGGCCGGACGATCAGTTACGAAATTCTGTGCAATATCTCGCCGCGCGTCCGACGGATCTTTATTAAGATTTAGAATTACGATGTAGAGTTTTTACCTCTTACCAATATTGGAGAAAACGAATGAGTGATCAGGCAATTCAGAAATATATCGAGGAAAATCAGGAACGGTTTATTGAGGAATTGAAAGAGTTTTTGCGGATTCCGAGCGTTTCGACCGATCCTGAAAATGCGCCGGAAGTGCGTCGGTGTGCAGAGTGGCTGGCAGATCATCTGCGTAAAATCGGTCTGGAGACGGTCGAGATCCACGACACGCCCGGGCATCCAATCGTTTATGCGGAGTACACGAAGGCGGCCGGCAAGCCGACGGTGATGTTGTACGGCCACTATGATGTGCAGCCGCCCGATCCGCTGGAGTTGTGGGAGACGCCGCCGTTTGAGCCGTCGATTCGAAACGGGATGATTTTTGCGCGCGGCGCAACCGACGATAAAGGCCAGGTGTTTGCGCACGTCAAAGGCATTGAAACCCTGCTTGCGGTGAACGGTGAATTGCCGGTGAACATCAAGCTGGTGATCGAGGGCGAAGAAGAAGTCGGGAGCAAGAATCTCGATCAGTGGTTGATCGATAATCGCGAGCGGCTGGCGTGCGAAGCGGTGGTGGTATCGGACTCGCCGATGTTTGCACCGGGACTGCCGTCGATTACCTACGGTCTGCGCGGCCTTGCGTATCTGGAAATGACGGTGCGTGGGCCGGGGCATGATTTGCACTCCGGGCTGTACGGCGGCGGTGTGCCGAATCCGATCAATGAGCTTGCGAAGATCATTGCGAAACTGCACGACGAAGAGGGCCGGATTACGATTCCGCATTTCTATGATGCCGTGCGTGAGCTCGATGCAGATGAGCGCGCGGAGTTTGCCGGACTGCCGTTCAAGGATGAGGCGTTCATCGAGGAAACGGGCGCGAAGGGATTGACCGGTGAGAAAGGGTTTTCGACGCTGGAGCGGATCTGGGGTCGGCCCACGCTGGATTGCAACGGAATCTGGGGTGGATTCACCGGGCCGGGCGCAAAGACGGTGTTGCCGTCCGTGGCCTCGGCGAAGTTTTCGTGTCGCCTGGTGCCGGACCAAGATCCCGATGTGATTGCGCAGCTTGCGCATGATTATGTGAAAGCACTGGCACCGGACTACGTCGAGGTGAGCGTGAAGATCGATCACGGTGCCTCGCCGGTGATTACGGAGCGTGATTCGCGTGCGGCGCAGGCGGCGGTGCGAGCGCTGAAGAAGGCCTGGGATGTGGAGCCGGTTTTCATCCGTGGCGGCGGAAGCATTCCGGTTGTGGCGGCGTTTGCAGAGCTATTGAATGCGCCGACCGTGCTGGTTGGATTCGGTCTGGACGATGATCGCCTGCACAGTCCGAACGAGAAGTTTAATCTCGAAAACTACTATGCCGGCATTCTGACGAGCGCGTATTTGTGGAATGAGCTTCTTTGATTAGAACAGGCGGCGGCAACGGCAACGGCAACAGCAAAAGGCGCACGCGAAGGCGCGAATCGGCGCGAAGGAAAACAAAGGTAAAAACGTGCACCCGCGGAGCGGGGCCTCTGGCCCCTGCGGAGCGCGTGGGTTGTTCTAGCCCAGGGCCTCTGGCCCTGGGATCGTTGCACACCACCCGGTTCTACGATCGCCATCGCACCACCCGGTTCTACGATCGCCATCGCACCACCCGGTTCTACGATCGCCATCGC
>JBEBUW010000104.1:0-14701 GCA_040393065.1 Lujinxingia vulgaris
GGCTCAGTTGTGTGAAATTTCAGGCAGAAAATTTCTGAAATTACAGAAATTTCTAGAATTTTCATGTCTCTTCAAGAAAAGTTCTGTCCTGGCCGGCCGGTCCTGGAATTTTCTACATTTCCACGAATTTTAGCCGGCCAGAACTTTTTTCAGTGGAATCTCCGAGAAATCAGTGGAATCTCCAAGAAATCAGCACACATAAAAACCTCAGCCACCCCCGATTCCCGGGCAAGCGCGCAAACAAAAGCCGTGATTTGCCCCCCAAGATCGGGAGGCCGGCCATGTTGGTCATATCCCCTGACGATTCGAGTTGTGCAGAAGACCGAGCCAACATCCACACACTCCCATAACCCCACCAACCGCTCCGGAGGAATCCCCGGACGCCCCCACACGTTATCCAGAACGGATAACCACGAGGGCTAACCACATGAAATCTCTACACTTCCTCACCACCACTCTGTTTTTGAGTTTTACACTGGCACTTCCACTCTCTCTGGCCGTGCACATTCCGGACGCCAACGCGCAGCGTGCAGAGCGCCAGCTACGCACTCGCGGCGACCGTGCACGTTCACCGCGCCAGGCCCCCTCACGCCTCAAAACCCGCCGTCAGGCCCCCGACCGCGCGCCCTCCAGACATTCCAACCCCAAAGTGCAGAAAATCCGACCACAAGAGAGACAACGCACACGCCCGACCCCGGAGCGCGCACCCGACAACCGCACCCGATTCAACCGGTCACCCGAAAGACGACACACAAGTCCCACGCCAAGTCGTATCATCACACCCGAACCGCAAAAGCATCACAAAACCGATCGCAGCGAACGCAATAACCGCCCCCATCGCGAACGCAACTTCCGCCCCGAACACCGACGGCCAGATTACAAACGCCCCGAACACCGACGTCCCGAACACCGACGACCCGACTACAGCCGACCCTCATACCGACCCCAACCCCGTCGCATCCATCGCCCGCCCCGTGCCAGGCATTATGATTTCGGACACCACAACCGTCCCCGACACCACCGGCCCCGCACCTTCATCCGCTACTACCCGCCGGCCTTTGGATTTTTCTACGGTTACTATCCACGGCATCGCACGGTCTATCATTACAACCACGTCTACCACACACCTCCCCAACAGGTGATCATCCTGGAGCGCGATTCGCAGCAAACCCTGCCTACGCTGGATTGCCCGCCCCAATCCCGCCCCAGACAAACCGAGCTCGAACAATGGTGCGAAACCCCACGCGGCACACGTCACGGCCCCTTCATACGCTGGCACGAAAACGGGCACATCGCCGCCGAAGGAAACTACGAAAACGGCCAACCCGACGGCGTCTGGACAGAATGGCACGACAACGGCCAGGTCATGTCCGAAGGTGCCTACGAAGACGGCTCCCGCACAGGCACCTGGGTCTACTGGGACCAGGATGGCGAAGAAACTTCCATCACCCGCTACGAATAATCCGCGCCTCGAGCAGACCCGCGTCCTTCCTGCGTCATCGCATTCACCCGCTTGACGCTTCCCCGCACCCGGTGTTAAGAGGACGCGTTATTCTGGAATTTCGTGGGCATTTTGCGTCTGGCGTTTTCCGATAACACCTACTCTTTCATCTTTCTTATCCATCACCGATCTGCCTGCGCACACAATGGCACGCAGGCAAAAGCACCAGGTAGTATTTATGGGTCTCGAAATTATCCCCACGCTCATTGGCGTGCTCGCTCTACTTGCCGGCTTATTCTTCTGGTTTGAAGCACAAAAAACCAAAAAAGCCTACAACCTGGGCCTCGCCAATCTCGAAGAAGAGCGCGCAAGCCTTGCAAAAAACAAATCCGCTCAATTGAGCAGCAAGCCCGCCAAAGCACAAAAGAGCAAAGACTCCAAAGAGTCCAAAACCGAACCAAGCCAGCCCGCCGCCCAGGCTGTCTCCGATTCGGCGCTCGCAAAGGAACTGCGCGAAAAAGAAAAAGCCCTCACCGATGCCCAGGGCGAAGTCAAAGATCTGAAAACTCAGCTCTACGACCTCAAACAAGAACTCAAAGAAACGCGCACCAAAATCGAAACCGACCGCGCCAAAACCGGCAGCGAGCAGCAGGCTCTCTTTGAAGCACGCGAAGAACTTAGCTCCGCACTCGCTGAAGTTCACAATCTCAAAGAAAAGGTTGCCGAGCTGCAGGCACAGCGCAAAACCACCCGCGCACCCGAACCCGAACCCGAACGCGCCCCCGTCCCCGCCGCAACGGCCGAAGGTGCCGAGGAGGCCCAGGAGCTCATCAAAGAACTCCGCAAACTCCTCGAACAAGAGCGCCGCAGCCATGACGCCGAAGTCCGCAGCTTCAACGAACGCCTCAAACGCGTTGATGACGACCTGAAAGCAAAGCTCCACAAAACCGCCAACGCTTCCGATAAGCATCGTCGTCGCGCGGAAAACAACGACAAAGCCTACAAAATCACCCAGCGCCAGCTCGACGCTGCCCACGAGCGCATCGCCCTGCTCGAAGACCAACTCCGCAAAGCCGAATTTGCACTCGCCACCATCCGAGCTGCTGCCCCGGAAGCCGCACCTGTTGTCGAGGAGACCAAACCCGCCGTCGTAGAAACGCCAGTGATTAAAGAAACACCGGTTGCTGAAGAAACGCCGGTTGCTGAAGAAACGCCGGTTGCTGAAGAAACGCCGGTAGTTGAAGAAACGACAGTGGTTGAAGAACCGGAAGCTGTCGCCGAAGAAGCACCCGCCGTCCAAGAAGAACCCGCAGGACTGGCCGAACCCTCCCTGGTTGACGACGCCTGGGCAGAACTCGACCTCGACACCAAGAACTAAGCAACACACATCCCCAACAAACCAAAATGCTGCGCGCCCCTCCGGCCCGCAGCATTTTTTTTGACCTCTCCCCACTCTGTCCTATCCTGCCTGTGATTCTTCGTATTTCAGTCGTTTTTCGATGCACTCACAACAACCGAAACATTCAGGCAAACCATGGAAGGACACGCCATGCAAATGGATCTCACACACTACATCGCCGAAAAAAACTGCCAACGTCGACACCGCAGCAGCAACCGCCGCGAAGCAATGGCCATGCAACTCAGTCAGGTCGTCACCGACTTTGAACTCGACGCCTGCGTTCTCACCGACGCCCACGGCAAACTCATCGCCTCTTCCCACACCAATCTGGACGCCTTCGAAAAAGCCTACGAAGCCCTCCAGACCTACGAATTGCCCGCAAACGAAAATCTCTCCGTGCGCGAATTCTACGCCGACGGCAACCGCTACAAACTCGCCACCGTCGGCGGCGAAGCCGTCATGAACGAAGTCAGCCTCTACCGCACCATCCTCGGCGTACGGCGCATCCACACCAACACCCACTGATATTCATCCGACCCCACGACAAAAAATCCCGCCGACCCTGCAAAGGATTGGCGGGATTTTCCATTACAAGACCAGACAAACACCAGAAAAGTCAGGAGTTATCTGCCCAGACTTCCCAATCAAGCTGCGGAAAAATGTTATTTTTCCCCTCGATTTCCGCCAGAAACGCCTCGTGAATATCACCACTCCGAAGCTGCTCCGCCAGAATCGCAAAGTTATCGAGATGCGCCTCAATTTCCCGCAGCGCATACGTCACGGTCGTGCCCGTCTTCAAAATAAACGTCCAATCACTCGACTGCGCCAGCAATAACTCACGCCCGAGCTGCCGCATCACCCTATCTTGCAAACTCTGCGCGGCGAGCCGGCCCGCAAACTCCGCGGCGAGCTCTGTCATCAGCCCTTCTGCATTACGGATCTTGCGATACACCCACACATTGTTGTCATCCAACCACACATTGAAATAACCCGCCTCACCCCAGGTGGAGGTCGCAGGCGTCGTCTGTTGCTGCACCGGAACGGCCCGCAAATAATCCAGCGGCGTCGACAAGATCAACGCCTCATTTTCAGCCGCACGATGAAACAATCCCTCCAAAAACGTCGTCCCCTCAAACCACCAGTGCCCGAACAACTCCGCATCATACGGACACGTGATATGCGCCGGCCGATCTGCCAGAAAACCAGCCAGCTCCCCGGCCTGCCGGGCACGCGTATCCACAAAATGCGCAGCATGCTCCCACGCACGCCCCAGCGCCACCTCCGGATCATACGGCTGCTCATTACCCAGCCCGACATCCCCCGTAATCCGATGATATTTCAGCCCCGTATTATGCCGAATCCCGTCCGGATGAATGAACGGCAAGATATAATCCAGCTCGCGATCAAAACCTAAATCCCGGTAGAACTCACGATAGACAAAATCCCCCGGATAACCTTCCTTCGCACTCCAGACCTGCGCGCTTGCAAGCTGATCTCTGCCA
The DNA here is from genome assembly GCA_040393065.1 of Lujinxingia vulgaris. Lineage (GTDB taxonomy): Bacteria > Myxococcota_A > Bradymonadia > Bradymonadales > Bradymonadaceae > JACCWM01. The sequence continues at coordinate 4,343 of JBEBUW010000104.1, forward strand.
AAAAACGCAACGCCATGCTCCGAAATCAACGGCGAAAAATTGCCGTACACAGGCGCCGAATCCGCGTTCTCAATCGCAATCCCTTCCGAAAACGTAAAACAAATCCCCTCTTCCGCCAAAAACCGATCCATCCCCGGCGAAAAAGCACATTCCGCAAGCCAGATCCCACGCGTCCTGAATCCAAACGTCTGCTCAAACAAATCGCACGACGCCGCAACCTGTGCCCGGCGACTTGCATCCGTACTCAAAAACGGCAAAATCGGATGCGTCCCCACACACGTCATCAACTCGATCCGCCCCGCCTGGTGCTGACGCCGAAGCTCCCCGATCATATCGCGACCGAGCTCATCAACGTAAAACTTCTTCATGTCCGTAAAACGATCATGATAAAAATGCGCCAACCTCGAAAACGCCTCGTCACCCCGCGTCCGCTCCATTTCCCGCACGCTGAGCGCAATCAAGCGATCCAGATGCGCAACAAACCGCTCCGTCAAAAGCGCATCCTGCATCATCGAAAACAGCGGCGCACTCACACTGAGCGTCAGTTTCCCTGGAATCTGCTGCGCCTCCAGCCGGCGAAACATCTGCAAAATCGGCAGGTACGTCTCGTGCATCGCCTCATAAAACCACATCTCTTCGAGGTGATACGAATGCTCGGGATGTCGCACATAAGGAAGATGCGTATGCAATACGATACTTAAATGAGCCTGTGCCATGATCCGTCCTGAAATCCGAAACCCAATTGATCAATCAGCGCTTATGACGCGGACGCGATAACGAGCCAACGGACGAACCGCCCCGCCGCGCCGCAAACAAAGTCCCCTCGGGCACACGATGCTCAACATCACGTACCTGAAGACCGTTTTCAGTGACCTGCACAGCTACAAAATGCGCCGGATCCGTCCCGGCAAACGTACGCGGAGAACGCACAACCTCCGATCGCACCAGACAACGAAACTCCCCATCCTCACCCCGATGCCCGATCTCCGCCACATGGCGAATATCCTCGCCGACAAACTCGACAAATCGACCGTCACGCACACTTTCAACCGGAAAATCAAAGACCTCCCGCTCGAAAGTCGCACTCTCATCGCTCGGCAGCATCAGCAACCGGCCAATCAACGGCCTTTCCTCCCCAAACGCGTCCTGCGTTACCTCCCAGTACACATACGCAGCAAACGGATCACGCGGCAGCAACACGACCTGCTCGCGCCACGACGTTTCCAATACATCGGACGGTGAGACCATAAACAGGATCCTCAGCTATCAGTCATCTTCTTTATTTGAATCTTGCTCCGCGCCTGCATCCTTTTCATCTGCATCTAGATCATCTTGATCGAGGATCGCCTCATAAACTTCTTCGCGATAAATCGACACATCCCTCGGAGCAACGATGCCAATCCGCACCTGATTTCGTCGTATTTCTTTCACGACAATCTCGATGTTCTCTCCAATTCGAATCGATTCCCCGACCTTCCTGGTTAGGGTCAACATGTAGACCACTCCTTTCCATGAGTGACATCTCCTGGCCTGCACTGTTTTTGCCGTCGTCGGGCCGTCAACAACGACAAAAACATACTTCACAGCCCTGCAAACCGTTCTGATTCCACACGCATAACTTCCCAGAGAGGCTTCTGCGAGTAGCACAGCGGTTTACCGATGTAAACAATACAACGCCTGATAGCTCGGTTATCGGACTACGGGTTTTCTATGGCGGCCAACCAACCCAACTTACGTTCAGGCCATCTTCGCGCCTGTTCATAAATAGCCTTCAAGCCCCATAAAACGCCACTTACCGGGCGGCGTCAAAAAAATGGACCGTTGTATCGACACTCTTGGCCAGTTTTCCCTAAAAATCAGGCTTTTCCACTCGCCCCCTGATTAGGTGACCACAAAACTTCCGGCACTTCCGCCCGAATTACAGCCCAGCGACTCCATACAAAAAACGCATCACTGAGCCGATTCAAATAACTCACCGCATACGGATCAAGCTCCGATTCTTCAGCCAACTGCACCACCAGACGCTCCGCACGCCGACACACCGTCCGGCAAACATGCAGATCGGCATTGAGCCGCGTTCCACCCGGCAACACAAACGAACGCAACGGCGGACAATCCTCATTGTACGCATCAATGCTCTCTTCCAGCGCCTTGACATCCACCTCCGTCACACGCGGCATCTTCGGGCCAATATCTTCCGGCAACGTCGCCAGAATACTCCCCAGATTGAACAATTCATGCTGCACGCGCAGCAAAACACCGTCCAATTGCTCAAACTCAGCCTGATCTGCATGCTGTTCACGAATCGTCTGTCGCGCCACACCCACAAACGCATTGAGCTCATCGACCGTGCCATACGTCTCAATCCGCAAATTGTACTTCGCGATCTTCTGCCCGCCCACAAGCCGCGTCATCCCCTTGTCGCCATGCCGTGTATACACACGATTGATCGCAAGATTCGGATCGAGAAACGTATTATCTTTATCCTGACCACTCATAAAAACTCCAAATTCTAAAGCTGCATCACTGTTTTGCAGAAACCGCCACTTTCCCGAGCACATTCGAAATCGACATCAGGAAATACACATCCGTAAAATCACCCTGCGCCTCGCTCCGAAAATCCAGGGCTATTGACTGAGGACCCTCCAGCATATTCCCCGTTGTTCCAAGGTCAACCGGACCAATCAAGATCTCATCACACGACGTATCGAGAACATACAAAGCATCCTGATTAAAACTCGTAATATACAACAGATCGTCAGCACCCATCGCAATGCTATGCGTCGTATCTCCCTCCGCCTCATAAAGCCGCAAAGGCCGCTCGGCTCCATACACCCAGCGTTTTTCCACCAGATCAAGCTTCAGTAAACCCGGCGCAATCCCACTCATCACATAAATCGACCGACCATCGGAAGTGATCTCCGCCCGGCCCGGCACACCCACGCTTTCTTCCACAAGCTGCTCAATCGAATAAACCTCCACCGCAGGCTGCAACGGATCTTCGCCTTCTTCCCACAACTCCAACGAACCATCCGATTCCGCCACCACACCGCCCGACCCGAGCCGCACCGCTCCGCCGTTCGAAATCACAATCCGCGCGCCATCCACCGTATCCAACAACGTAATATACTGCGGATTTTTATGCGCCGTCGGCACATTCCCCAGAACCTCGCGCGTTTTTCGATCCAGGATCGTCACCGAACCCGGTCCATACCCCTGCGCCGTCCCCAGATAATGGACATTCGTCACATAAATAAAATCCTTCGTCGCCACGACGCCGGACGGATTTTTCAACGACGCATCCGCAATCTCCTCCAGCACCTCCCCCGTTTCCGCACTCACCACTGAAAGCGTATTGGCCGCAAAATTCGTAATCAAAACCTCCGCACTCGCTTCATCGACAAAAATCCCGTAAGGATTTCGCTCATTACCCACATCGATAAACTGCGCCTGACTCTGCCCCGTTGCTTTATCGAAGCGCCGCACCGTATTGGAGCCACTTTCCACGATCCAGACCGCAGTTTCACTCACCGCCAGCGCATTGCCAGACGGCCCGATCGAATCCAGCCACGGATAAACCTGAAACTCCCGCGCGCCCGCCGCACTTTCGTCCGCAACATCCCTGCAAACTGCCGCACTTTCATAAGTCGCCGCAGGCTCCAGAAAATTATCGCGCTCTTCCCCCCCACACGCCGCCAACAAAACCCCGAACAACCCCAGAAAACACTTCGCTCGCAACCGATCCATCCGACCACTCAACTTTGTTCGCGCACACGCAGCGAAACATAAAAAGCACGTCCCGGCAGCGGACGCTGCAAACTGTCCTGAATCTGCTGCGCATCCAGAACATTGTGAACATCCGCGCTCAACGTAAACCACCGACGAAAACCCAGCGAAACACCCAGATCGAGCGTAAAAGCCGCCGGTGTCGTCAAATTCCCAAAATTATCCTGATTCACCCGACTGCGATAATGCGCCGCACCCGTCATTTGCACCGAACGCAACGCATCGACCTGCAACAAATCCGCAAGCTCCAGCTCTGTCCGCAAGCGCGCCCGATGCAACGGCTGCTGTGGAAGCTGCCTGGCCTGATCTTCCGAACGATTCGCCGGCAAACCAACCACTTCCTGCTCCAAAAACGCACGCGTAAACGTATAGCCGCCATCCACCACCACACGACGATGTGGCCTGAGATGCACACGCGACTCCACACCTCGCGTACGCCCATCTTCCAGATTCATCGCCCGATACAAATACGCGCTGACCGGCAAAAACAAGATCATTTCATCGATATCTTGCTGGAAGTACGCAACCTGGACCGAATAATCGCCGTCCTTTGCGCGCAGCGTCCCGCCCACATCCCAGGCCAGCGCACGCTCCGGCCGCAACGACGCATCCCCCTGCACCGATTCCGTCTGCAAATACAACTCATCAAAATCCGGCGCCCGAAACGTCCGCGCCACATTCGCCGCTCCCTGCAACCACGGCGTCACGCGCCAGATCACACCGCCAAACGGCAACACCGGCAAAGCAGAAAACAATTCATCTTCAATCGCTTCCGCCCTCACGCCACCGATCAAACTCAACGCATCCCCGAACAAAAACAACTCATCCGAAAGCGCAGCCGCCAGCACATTCCGATGTGCAGTCAGACCGTTATCCGTCCCCTCCAGCGAAGACGCTTTCGATACGCCTTCATAATCTTCACGACGCACCTCCAACTCCAGATGCGTCGCATTCCCCCGGTCCAAATACCCGGAAAGACCCAGCGTCGCTGCCAGCGACTGATAACGCGAACGACTATAATAGCGCTCACGCGTCAAAAACCCCTCTTCATTATGATAACGATGCCCACGATGCTGAAACCCCAGCACGGCATGCGCATCAATCGCTCCCCAATCGGCCGAAACCAGCCCGGAACTTCGCCAGCTTGCACTCGAAACCACACGCTCATCATCCGTACGCGCGCTGGCAAACTGCTCCTGAAACTCACTCATCCCGGCACTGCCGCCATTGCCCTGCTCAAACAAAACAGACAGCGCCAGCGCCTGAGCGCCCACCTGCCAGTTTCCCGCCCCCAGCAACCCCAACCGCTGATGCGCATTGTTGATTCGCCGGTGCGCAACATTTTGCGCATCGACAAACGCAAAATCACCTTCGCTCTCCCGCCACGACACCCCCAGCCGCAGCCCGGCCCGCTCACCCGATACATTTGCACTTGCCGAACCGCCCGATGTGCCAAAGCTTCCTGCCATCATCGTCGCAGAAATATCCCAGCCCGGCTGACGACGAACATGCGTACGCAACTGCAAAGCCCCCGTCAGCGCGCCAGCCCCCTGCACCGCCGCTGCCGCACCACGATACACGTCGATCGACTCGATTCCCTCGGTAACCAGTTGACCAATATCAAATCCAACACCTGCCGGCGCACTGATCCGCACCCCATCCAATGTCACCACAAGCTGCCGCGGTGTGCCGCCGCGCACCGACACAAACGCCGACTGCCCCAGACTCGACTCACGCCGCACCTGCAGACCACTGACCTCTTCCAGAGCATCCGCCAGACTCTGCCCGTGCGCCAGCCGATTACCCACCGTAACACGACTGACAAACCCGGACGCAAAACGCGGATCTTCTACGTTCCCGAGCGTTTTCGATCGCGTCTCGATCAAAACCTCCTCGAAATCCGCCGACTCCTCCTCAACTACGTCTTCTGCAAACGCATACGCCGGAATCAACAGCCCCCAGATAGCGCACAAAAATCCCCACAAACAATGCCGCGTCGGACGATAAAATGTAGTTCTGAAAAACACGAGTTCCTGCTCTCAATGCGCGAAGAGCGTGCATGGCATGATGAAATCGCGCGGGCAGGTATCCTGACTGACGACTCTCAAACCCTGAGCAATTTTCTCAAAAGGCTTTGCGCTCCAGACCGCCTTCCCATGTTTTTCCAAAAACACAGTGGCAAAATGGTCCTTCGCTCGTCGTTTACAGTGGCGCGACCGTCCCGGATTCTCACCGGATTCCCTGTCTGTTCTTGCTACATCAACGAGCAGAACACCCGCGCGCCTGAATCGAGCAGCACTATCGCAACCTGCCGGAACCATGTCAACGAACACCGCCACAGTTGCCATGAGCATAGAACGAAGGCTATCGTGCGCCTTCGCCGCAACGAGTCTTTTTTACATGCGGATTCCACAAACATTTTATGCTTAACAGCAACAAAGCGATGTAAGGATTTTTCCATGGCAGGCATCGGTATTATCACCAACCCTCATAGCCGCAGAAACCGACGACATCCCGAGCGCATGCGCCGCCTGGGGTACATGCTCGGACAAAACGACAGCTACGAGCTGACCAATCGCATCGAAGACGTCGCCGCGGTCGCCGAACGCTTCAAAGACAGCGGCATCGAAATACTCGCCCTGAACGGCGGCGACGGCACCAACCACGTCACACTGACAACTTTCATCAAAGTCTACGGCGATGAACCTCTGCCCAAAATCGCACTTTTGCGCGGCGGCACGATGAACACCGTCTCCAACGGCGTCGGCATCAAAGGCACGCCGCCCCGCCTGCTCGCCAACCTGGTCGAAAAATACTACACCGCCCAACCCTTCGAAACGACCCGGCGCAACACACTGCGCGTCATCGACGAAACCGGCGATCGCTACGGATTCATCTTCGGAAACGGCGTCGTTGCCAATTTTCTCGAAGAATACTACGCCACCGGAAACCCCAGCCCCACCACGGCCGCTATTCTCCTGGCCAAAGCGCTGGCTGCTCTTCCCACCGGCGGCGAACTCACAGAACGCCTGTTCCGCCCATTCACCGCAGGGATCGAACTCGACAAAGACTCCTGGGAAAACCGTGATTATACTTCCGTACTCGCGGCCACGGTCGACCAAATTGGCCTTGGTTTTCGACCCTTTATCCGAAGCCAGGAACGGGAAGGCGCCTTCCACCTTCTTGGTATCACCTCCAAACCACTCGAACTTGCTCTGCAATTGCCCAAAATCCGACTCGGACTGCCGGTCGATGAAAACAAAATTCGCTCTGCTGTTTCATCACGCGCTGTCTTTCGCTCCGATCAACCGATCAGTTACACCATCGACGGTGACATGCACACTTCCGCCGACGGTATGGTAATCTTAGAAGCCGGTCCGAGCATCGAAATTATCATCAAATGATTTTCTTCCTGATTGTTGAATAGAAACTTTATCATGAGAGTGTGACTTATGGCTTCCGGACTCAATACCCATCTTCGTAAGATCACGCAAAACCTCTGGTGGTGCTGGCAACCCGACATCTGGCAGATCTTTAGCGAACTGGATGCTAAGCTCTGGCAAGTGACGAACCATAATCCCATCGCATTTCTGGATAAGTTTCCCGAAGAACAGCTCGAAATCCGTGCCAAAGAGCGAGCCCTTGCCAGCCGCATTCACTACGCGCGCCGACGCCTGGACGAATACCTCGCCGCCGCCGGCCCCACGCTCAACATGGAGGCCGGCCCCTTACACATCGCTCCGGTCGCCTATTTTTGCGCGGAATTCGGTCTGCATGAATCCCTGCCTATCTACTCCGGCGGACTGGGCGTACTCGCCGGAGATCACCTCAAAGCAGCCAGCGATCTCGGCGTACCCCTCATCGGCGTCGGTCTGTTTTATGCCGAGGGTTATTTCCAACAAGGCATCGACGAAAACGGCCAGCAGCAGGAATTCTACGGCCGCACCAATATCAATCAGTTGCCAATCCGCAAATTAACCGGCGAAAACGGCAACCCGCTCGAAGTTTCCATCGAAATCGCAGATCGCCAGATCAAAGCCCACATCTGGGAAGCTCCCGTCGGACGCAATCGCCTGATCATGCTCGACTGCGACATTGCCGCCAATCCCGATGAAGATCGCCGTCTGACCACACAACTATACGGTGGCGACCAGGCCACCAGAATTCGCCAGGAAGTTTTGCTCGGCGTCGGCGGCGTGCGCGCCCTCAAACTCCTCGGCGTCACCCCAGGAGCCTATCACCTCAACGAAGGCCACAGCGCATTCGCAACCCTGGAATTGTGCGCCAATCTCATGGAAGAAGAAGGCGAAACCTTCGAAGAAGCCCGCGCCCGCGTTTCCAAAATGACGGTGTTCACCACCCATACCCCGGTCCCGGCAGGACACGATCGATTCTCACCACAAATGCTCGAGGAAGCACTCTACACCCTGCGCGAACGCCTGCGCTTAAGTCATCGCGACTTCCACGGACTCGGCCGTATCAACCTCGACAACCCGGACGAAACCTTCTGCATGACCGTACTCGCCCTGAAAATGAGCGATTACTGCAATGGCGTAAGCCACCTTCACGGCCGCGTCAGCCGCACCATGTGGAACGATCTGTGGCCCTACCGCAAAACAGCCGACGTCCCGATCCGTCACATCACCAACGGCGTCCACACATCCTCCTTCCTCGCCCCCCAGATGCGCCTCCTGTACGACCGACACCTTGGCGCCGACTGGATGACCCACATGGACAAACCCGAAGCCTGGGCCGGCATGGCAAATGTCAACCCGGGAGAATTATGGGAAATCCACCAGATACTAAAGTCACGCCTTTTCGACTTCATACGAGAACGAGTCAGCCTACAAAACACTTCGAACAACAGCCGCAGCCAACTCGTCCCCGGTTACGGACTTGAACCCGACATCCTGACCATCGGATTTGCACGCCGCTTTGCAACCTACAAGCGCGCAGATCTCCTCATGACCGACATGGAGCGGTTTGAAGCACTGATCAATGACAGCCAACGCCCCATCCAGATCATCTACGCCGGAAAGGCCCACCCCGCCGATCAAGACGGCAAACGCCTCATCCAGAAGATCGTCAAACTAACCACAGATCCTGTATTCGCAGGCCGCGTCGTCTTCCTGGCGGATTACGACATGAACGTCGGCCGCCAACTCGTCCAGGGCGTCGACCTCTGGCTCAACAATCCACGCCGCCCTCAGGAAGCCTGCGGCACAAGCGGCCAAAAAGTCGTCCTGAACGGCGTACTAAACTGCTCCATTCTCGACGGCTGGTGGGCCGAGGCCTACGACGGCAAAAACGGATTCGCCATCGGCACCGGCAAAGAATTCGCCAATCCCGCCGATCAGGACCGCTACGACTGCGAACAACTCTACAAAGTCCTCGAAAACGAAGTCATCCCCATGTACTACGCCGAGTCTGCGAACGGCCTGCCCTCCGAATGGATTGAGCGCATGACCTGGGCCATCATCAGCCTCGGATGGCGCTTCAATGCCCAGCGCATGATGCTCGATTACATGCGCAATGCTTATCTCCCCGCCGTTGGTGCCACGACCAGCGCCTGAAAACTTTTCTAAAATCCCCAGAAATATCCACAGCCTGCTCCCTGTTTGGTGATGCAGGCTGTTTTTTGTAAAAAAACTATTGACCTGTACTTTATGTACAGATATCTGTGCACAATCACTTGCCTGATTGCATTTCAGTGTGTATTGTAAACGCAATTGCATTGCAATTACTGCAAATGCTCGTTGATTTATGCAAAAAGGAACACCATTGAGCTCCCCGGCCATCACAAAATCTGAAATTCTCCACAGACATCACCACGATACCCATCAATCTCTCTGGGATCGCATCGGCGTGGCCGGCTCAGCCCTGTGCATTGTTCACTGCATTTCAACACCACTCCTGCTCGGTTATCTGTCAGCCGCAGGTCTTGGATTTTTGGCGCATGAGCTCTTTCACCAGATCTTCGCCATCGCTTTGCTTGCCGTTGCAGTTTTTGCATTCCTGCCAGGCTATCGCCTCCACCGCCGCAAAGGGATTGTTCTGAGCGCCGCTCTGGGTGTTTTCCTGCTAATCGCAGCAGGATTTTCCCCGATCCACGACCTTCCTTATACCGAACATGGCCTCACCTTACTTGGCAGCATCCTTCTGGTTGGCGCGCATCTTTCGAATCGCCGCTGCCAGACTTCTTGCCACCACTAAAATCCATTCGTAACTACTTTACGAAGATCGCATTCCCCACACCAACAGTGCCTTTGCGTTTATCTAGTAATTATTTTTTAGATATTCGCAAATAACAGGCAACATTTTCCGCAAATCTCCGAAAACAGATCCAGCAAGTCGGAAACCCTTCTCTCGTTGTTCCCGGGAGGCGCATGCGACGAGCTTCCGTGTGCGAAGGCAGCGCAGTTCCCGAGTGGCCATCAGGGATGCTGTCGGCGCCGCGGTCGGTGCAAATCCCGGGAGAGAGAGGTGGTGGAAGAGGCGCTACGGTAGGGTGACCTGGTTGCGTGAAACCGGCGGGCCTGTTGTAGGAAACATGGTTGTAGGCCCAAAGGACTG
>JBEBUW010000105.1:0-14404 GCA_040393065.1 Lujinxingia vulgaris
CCGCTCAGGCTGACGCCTGGCTTCGCGGGTGGATGGATTGTGGTTCGAGCACGATTTGACAACGCATGCACTGCGGAGTCCCCACCCTAAAACGACCTGCGGCGCTGCGCTCAGGCTGACGCCTGGCTTCGCGGGTGGGTGGATTGTGGTTTGAGCACGATTTGACAACGCATGCACCGCGGAGTCCCCATCCTAAAACGACCGGCGGCGCTGCGCTCAGGCTGACGCCTGGCTTCGCGGGTGGATGGATTGTGGTTCGAGCACGATTTGACAACGCATGCACCGCGGAGTCCCCATCCTAAAACGACCTGCGGCGCTGCGCTCAGGCTGACGCCTGGCTTCGCGGGTGGATGGATTGTGGTTTGAGCACGATTTGACAACGCATGCACTGCGGAGTCCCCATTCTAAAACGACCGGCGGCGCTCCGCTCAGGCTGACGCCTGGCTTCGCGGGTGGATGGATTGTGGTTCGAGCACGATGTGACAATGCATGCACCGCGGAGCCGGACGAAGTCCGAGCGGAGCGCAGTGTCTGTGCTAGCCCCGCATGAAATGCGGGGTTTGACGTGTCGTTCCGCCCAATATCTATGGAGCGTACCGTGATGGGCGGTTTGCGGTGCGTGCGGTTAAGAGTATCAGGCGATTTTGCGGCGTTGCTGGGGGCGGTGTTCGTCGAGGGAGATTAGGCCTTCGGTTTGTTGGCGGATGAGGGAGGCGTAGTAGCTGTTGTTTTTGAGGAGTTCGGTGTGGTGGCCGATTTCGGTGATGCGGCCGTTGCGCAGGACGATGATGCGGTCGGCATCGACGATGGTGGAGAGTCGGTGCGCGATGAGGAAGGTGGTGCGGCCCTGGCGCAGGCGGGTGAAGGCTTGTTGGATGAGGGCTTCGGATTCGGCGTCGAGCGCGGAGGTGGCTTCGTCGAAGATCAGGATGGGCGGGTCTTTGAGCAGAGCGCGGGCGATGGAGATGCGCTGGCGTTCGCCGATGGACAAACGCGTACCACGCTCGCCGATGACGGTGTTGTAGCCATCGGGCAGGCGGCTGATGAAGTCGTGGGCCTGGGCGGTCTGGGCGACTTCGACGATTTTCTCGAAGGGCGCGTCGGGGCGCCCGTAGGCGATGTTGTCGCGGATGGTGTCGTTAAAAAGTAATGCGTCTTGTAGAACGATGCCGATCTGGTTGCGCATGGCGCGTTGCTCGTAGGCGCGGATGTCTTTGCCATCGATGAACACGGAGCCGTGGGTGGGATCGTGGAAGCGTTGGAGCAGGGCCATGAGCGTGGTTTTGCCGGAGCCGCTGGGGCCGACCAGTGCGATGGTTTCGCCGGCGTGTACGTCCAGGGAAACGGATTCGATGATGGGGTGTTTTTCGCCGTCGTAGCAGAAACAGACGTTGCGGAAGCTGATGTCGCCGCTGAATTCGGGCGGTTCGCAGGCGTCGGGTGCGTCGGGGACCGGGTCGCTGGCGTCCAGAATGGAGAAGACCTGGGAGACATTGACCGAGGCTTTGCAGACGGTGGAGTAAATCGTGGTAAGCGTCTGGAGCGGGCCAAAGAGTCCGGAGACGTAGCCCATGAAGGCGATGATCGTACCGACGGTGGCCTGTCCGTGGACGACGAACAGGGCGCCGACGGTGATCGAGGCGACGCGGGCCAGGAGGATGACGTAGTTTTTGGCGGCGTCGATGCGGGAATCGTAGCCGACGCCCTCGACGACGACGTCGTTGGCTTTGCGGACATCGGAGAGAAAGTTGCGTTGTTCGCGGCCTTCCATAGCGAAGCTGCGGACCATGGTGATGCTGGAGAGGACTTCGTTGAAGCGTCCGTAAATACCGGCCCAGTTATCGAGCAGGGTGTGCTCGCGGTGGGTTTGAACGGGTGCCGCGCGGGCTGCGATCAGCGCCGGGATGGGCGTGAAGATCAGCACGAGTAAAAACAAACGCCAGTCGAGCTTGAGCATGACGACGCAGGCGATGATCAGGTAGGCCAGCGCGGGCAGGATGTTGAAGGAGATTTTGGCGATGGCGTCGACGAAGCCCTGGATGCCGCGTTCCATGCGCGTCATCAGGGCGCCGACGCCTTCGCGGCTGTGGTGGCTTTCGGGCAGGCGGTGCAGGCGGTCGACGGCGCGCTCTAAGAGCGAGTAATGGATGCGCGTGCGTGCCTGCCAGGTCAGCCAGTTTGCGACGCCCGATCCGAGTTCCTTGAGGGCGCCCATACCCAGTAAAATGGCGACGCACCACAAAACGGTTTTCATGGCATCCGGACCCTGAAGCGAGTCGAAGATGTGTTTGAGGATCAGGGGTTCCAGCGTGCTTGCGATGGTGCCAATCAGGGTGAGTCCAAAAATACACCCCACAGCGAAGCGGTGGGGGCGGATGAAGGTCATTGCGCGGCGAAGGTGTTGCCAGCCAGTCGGTTGCGTTTCTTGGGTCGTTGCAGCCATGTCGAAAGCCTGAAGGGCAGAGGTTTCAGGAAAAAAGAATTGCAGATGTGTTGCCAGGTCATGGCACGCTTGCTCGGTTGCCAGGGAGTTAAAGATTTAGTGAGAGTGTATATTTCCATAAATGCTTGAATTTTAAGGGAAAGTTGTTTTTGTTTTTTTGGGTGAGCGGAAAACACAAAAAAGCCTCGTTCGGGGAGCGAACGAGGCCTGGGTAGAAAGCGGGGAAAAATGTGGGAAGAATTAGCTGTCGGTGCCAAGCTCTACGTTGAAGGCGGGCTTGGGTTCGGCCATGAGCTGAACGCGGGCGGCGACGGCGTTTTTGCGGCTGTTCAGGCGAATGGTTTTGTCGTGAATGGACTGCTTGAACATGCCTTCGATCCAGGGGCCGTAGTCTTCGGAGGGCTGGATGAGAACGGTGATCGCGCCGCCCAGCAGGCTGGAAGCCTTGGCCTGGCGAGCTTCTTCGGCCAGGGCGAGTGTTTGTTCGGGGGTGGGCTCGGCCGGGGGATCTTTGCGTTCTTTGAGTTGGGCAACGATTTTGTCGCTGTTGACGTTGTAGATTTTCTCAGCGAGCGGTTTTTCCTCGGTGAGTTTGAAGGCATCCTTGGCAAGCTCGGGGCTTTTGCCGATATCAGGGATGCGGTCCCAGGGCGCGCGGCCGAGGTTCATGCCGGGGAATTGCGAGCCGAACATGGCGGCCATGTCCTGACCTTCGAGGCTGAAGAAGCCGGTGGTGCCGACGCTGATGGCGTTCCAGGGATTGGCAGCGCTGTTTTCTTCGCCTTGTTCGCCTTCGGCGGCTTCGGTCTGGAAGGATGCGAGAGCGTCCTGAAGCGAGCCGGTGGTTTTGGCTTTCTCGAGCAGTTCGGTGGCCATGTTGTTGGCGATTTCGTTGACTTTCTTTTCCTGAAGCAGGGTGCGGGCGATTTCGTCCTGAACGTCCTCGACCGGAGTTTTGACGGCGTCTTTGCGGTCTTCAACTTTGACGAGCATGAAGGCGAAGTCAGTGGTGACTTCTTTGACGGTTCCGACGGGCTGATCTTTGATGGCCTGGGCGATGTTCTGATCGAGGTTATCGAGCGTGGACCAATCCATCAGGCCCTGCTTTTCTTTCGCATAGTCTTCGGTCAACTCGCCGGCGACGTCTGCGAAGGATTCGTTTTCGACGCGGCGTTTGGCGTCTTCGAAGCGCTGGGTAGCGGCAGCGAGCTCGGTTGCGTCTTCGGGTTTGGTGATGAAGATGCGGCGGATTTGAACTTGCTCGGGTTCTTCGTACTGGCTGCGGTTTTCTTCGTAGTTCTTGGTGATTTCGGCTTTGTTTTCGGCGATGAATTGCTGGATTTCTTCGTCGGTCACCTGAACCTGGTCTTTGAGTTCGCTTGCGGCAAAGCGCACAAAGTCAAGGTTGACTTCGGTGTTGCGCAGGATGTTGAACTCTTCGATTTCCTGGGGCGTAACGTTGACCTGCATATCGACCATCGCGATGTATTTACGGGCGAGCAGTTCGTTGCGCTTGAAGTCTTCGTATTTGGGAAGGCTTACGCGGAGCTGGTTCTGGACGTAGGATTTGTAGAACGGTCCGTCAAACTGGCCGGATTGTCCGTAGGCAAATCGAAATTCCATGTTGCGGTTGGGATCGACGATGTAGTCGCGGAATTCCTGGTCGTCGACGCGCAAGCCGGCCTGTTTGGCTTTGTCGGCGAGCAGGTAGGTGAGGGCGACCATGCGCAGGCTGGCTGCTTGTTGGAAGATAACCTGTTCGCCTTCGGCCTGACGTCCGCCAAAATAGCGGTTGTAGACGATGTTGAGATCGTCATTGGTGATCGATGTTCCTGCGACCGACGCGAGTTTGGCGCTGCTGGCGCTGCCGGTGCAGCCGTCGGTGGGAACGCCAAAGCTGATGGCAAAGATTACGATGAGGACGCCTACGAGGATGTACGAAAAGCCGCTCTTTGCAGAGTAGCGAAGTTGTTCGAGCATGTGGGACTAACTCCTGCCAGGAATCATCGGAACATCCGGAAAAACCGGGTAAAATACGTGGAATCAAACTTGGGTGTGTCTGGTTAAATTCCGCCAGCCAGCGTAAAGCGGGCGACCATAACGGTAGAAAGCATGGATTGCAAGTCACCGCGAGGAAGCGGCACCGTAGTATTTTCACTTGAGATCGTCCACACTAAATTGGTACAAGGCTGCGCCTCTGGCAGGCCGTGTTGTCCGGGGGTTTTCTTCGGACTTAGAGAAAGGGCTTTTCTGCCAGGTAAGTAGCGCGAGACGAGTGCATGTTTAATAAACTGCTGGGACTATTTTCCAATGACCTGGCGATCGATCTAGGGACGGCCAATACTCTGGTTTATGCCAAGGGTAAGGGCATCGTTTGTAGTGAACCTTCGGTAGTAGCCGTGCAGAAAGATGCGCGGGGTGGTCGGCGCGTGCGCGCGGTCGGCCGCGTTGCCAAAGAAATGCTGGGTCGAACGCCGGGCAGTATCATTGCGATTCGCCCGATGAAAGACGGGGTCATTGCTGACTTTGAGATTACCGAGGCGATGCTGCGGTATTTCATCGGTCGTGCTCATAACCGGCGCAAGTTGTATGCGCCGCGCATTATTATTTGCGTGCCGTATGGAATTACGGAGGTTGAGAAGCGTGCGGTGCGAGAGTCGGCGCATAATGCCGGGGCGCGCGATGTGTATTTGATCGAGGAACCGATGGCGGCAGCGATCGGTGCCGGTCTGCCGATTGCCGAGCCGTCGGGTAATATGATCGTCGATGTGGGCGGTGGTACGACGGAAGTTGCGGTGATCAGTTTGTCGGGCATTGTGTATTCGCAGTCTGCGCGTGTGGGCGGCGATAAGATGGACGACGCGATCATTCAGCACATGAAACGCAAGTACAATTTGCTGATCGGTGAGCGCACGGCGGAGATGATCAAGTGCACGTTGGGCACGGCGTATCCGACCGAGAGCGTGATGACGATGGAAGTGAAGGGGCGGGATCTGGTGGCCGGTCTGCCGAAAACGCTGGAAGTCAATTCCGACGAAATCCGTGATGCGCTGCAGGAACCGATCAATGCGATCGTGGAAGCGGTGCGGATTGCGCTGGAGCGCACGCCGCCGGAGCTTGCTGCGGATATTGTCGATAAAGGTATCGTGTTGGCGGGTGGTGGCGCACTGCTCAAAAATCTCGATATACTGCTTCGCGAGGAAACCGGTTTGCCGGTGTTGATCGCGGAAGATCCGATTTCTTCTGTCGTTATTGGCAGTGGAAGGGCGCTGGATGCGATTGAGCTTCTGCGCGAAGTTGCGGATCATTCATACTAACGTAATTTGCACTCTCGATGTTGTTTATGTTCGAGCTGCTGAGAAATCATCGCAAGAAGGCGGCGGCGCTGCTGCTGATCGTGATGCCTTTTTTATTGATGGCGACCTCGGCCGGGGCAAGCATCGGTGAGAAGCGCAGCCCGGGGCCGGTGCAGTGGATGCAGCGCGGCGTGGGCATGGCGCAGTACGGCGGCCATCGCACGGTGGGCGGGCTTGGCAGTCTGTGGAATCGTCTGACTGCGGGCGATGTCGTGGAAGAGAATGAGCGTTTGCGCGAAGAGATTGCGCGCTTGCGCGATGAAAAATCACGGCTGATCGGTGTTTTGCAGGAAAATGCGCGGCTGCGTGAGATGGTCGGGCTGCAAACGCGGCATCCTGAATACAATCTGGTGGCGGCCGTTGTGACCGGGCGCGATATTTCGCCGTATTTTCGGGTAATGACGATCAAAGTTCGCAGCGAGGCGAAGCTGGAACCGAGAATGCCGGTCATCGCGGCCGGTGGCGTCGTGGGACTGGTGCACCGGGTGTATGGCGATTTTGCCGATGTGATCGTGCTCTCGGATCCGCGTAGCCGCGTGGATGCTATCAGCCAGCGCAGCCGTACGCAGGGTGTCGTGCAGGGCCTTGGCCATGAGCGCGACTACTATGCGAAAATCTCGTATTTGCTCCAAAAAGATGAGCTGCGTGTGGGCGACGTGATGGTGACGAGCGGCATGGGCGGCATCTTTCCCAAAGAGCTGATCATTGGAACGGTGAGCCAGATCGAAAGCAGTGAGCGCGGCCTGTTCCAGGAAGCCCAGATCGAACCGGCCGTGGACTTTTCTCGCCTGGAAGAAGTGTTCGTGCTTGTGGGCACAAGGTGAGGTGAGTCGTGCCAGCAGTCGTAACCTGGCTTGTTTGTTTTGTTTTTCTGGTCGGGGAAAGTGTACTGCTGACGACATTTGGGATCGAGTCGTTCAGCCTGCAACTGGGCATTGGCATCACGATTTTTCTGGGGCTTCGCCGTGAATTTGTGTCCGGCGCATTGACGTTGGCTGCGCTTTTGCCGGTGATTGAATGGCTGGTAAGCGGGCCGATGGGTTTTTATTCACTCGGGTTGGTGGTGGTGTTTCTGGTGTTACGTGGTCTGGTCGAGAGTATTCAGCGACGCTGGGGGATGGCGCAGATGGTGATGGCGATGTTTCTGGCGCTGTTGCATTCGGGCGTAATGCTGTTTGCGCTGTTGCTGACCAATCCGAGTTCGATGATTTTGCAGTCTATTTTGTGGAATATGTGGCTGGGGAGTGTGATCGTGGGCGTTTCGATGATTCCGCTGGGGCGGTTTCTGGACCGGGCCGATCGGATGCTGAATCCGCGCAGTGGGCGTAATGTTTTGGAGATAATGTAGCTGCTATGACCGCTTTTGATCTTCCAACCCGGGGGCAACGCGGTGAAATCGCGGCTTATGAAGGGCGCCACAAGTGGATTTTGCTCTTTTGTCTGATTGCCTTTCTGATCATTGCGGGCCGGTTGTGGCATTTGCAGATCATCAAAGGGGCGGAGTACCACCGGCTGAGTACGGAGAATATCATTCGTCAGATTGATATCCGGCCATCGCGCGGGCGGATTCTGGATCGGAACGGAGCGATTCTGGGCGACAATCGGCCGTCGTTTGATGTGTATATGGTGCCGCATATTTATCGGCGCTATCGCACGGACGAGACGGTGGAGCTGCTCAAACAGTATTTGAATCTGTCGAATGAGGAGATCGAGCGGCTGGAACGTACGATGCGCACGAACCTCGGCGAAGTGGTAGTGCGGCGGGATGTGACGCGTGCCCAGGTGGCGATGCTGGAGGAGGATAAATTACGTTTGCCGGGCATTGATGTGCGGGCAACGGCGCATCGCTATTATCCGATGCACGCGGTGTCTGCGCATTCCATGGGGTTTGTCGGCGAAGTGGGCACGGAGGAATTGCGCAGTGTGGAGCGCTACGGGTATCGGCCGGGTGATTATATCGGCAGGATGGGGCTGGAGCGTGCGTTTGAAGAAATTTTGCATGGTTCGCCGGGCATTGATCGGCGCGTTGTTGATGCGCGTGGCAATCAGCAGGGCGAGGCGGAGACGCGGTTTTTGATCGGCGATTATCAGATGGTGAAGCCGATTCCGGGGCGCGACCTGGTTTCGACGCTGGATGCAGATCTGGCGCTGATCATTGATGAGGCCATGGCGAATCATGCGGCGGGTAGTGTGGTGGCGCTTGATCCGCGTGATGGCAGCGTGCTGGCGATGTACAGCAAGCCGGGATTCAATCCCAATGCGTGGTCGGGGCGGCTTTCCAGAAATGAGAAAAGCCGGAGCGACAACGATCCGTTCAAGCCGATGTTGGACAAGTCGGTGAGTTCGTATTTCCCCGGATCGATTTATAAGATTGTAGCCTCGCTGGCGGCGCTGGCGGAAGGCATCATGACGCCGACGGACGAGGTCAATTGTCCGGGATACTATAGTTTTGGTGGGCGTCGTTTTCGATGCCACAGGCGCAGCGGTCATGGAAAGGTCGATCTGGAAAAGGCGCTGCAGGTTTCGTGCGACGTTTATTATTATAAAATCGCCGACCAGCTCGGAATGGATAAGCTCTCGGAATACGCGCACATGTTTGGTTTTGGGGAGCGCACGGGCTTGCCGATCAATAATGAATCGGCGGGTCGGATTCCGACGCGTGAATGGCATAAAAAGAACAGTCCGGAAGGCTATCAGCGCGGGTTTGACCTGAATACGGTGCTGGGGCAGGGCGATACGCTGGTTAGTCCGTTGCAGGCAGCGGTTGCGTATGCGGCGCTGGCCAATGGCGGGGACGTGTATTTTCCCAGGCTGGTTAAAGAAATTCGCAATGCGCAGGGCGATGTGCTGTTTGAGTTTACACCGCGCGTGCGAAAGCAGGTCAATATGAAGGCGGAGCATCTGGATGCGATTCGCAAGGGACTGCATTCGGTGGTTCATAAAGATGGCGGTTCGGCGTATCGTTTGCGTTTGCCGGATATCGAAGTGGCCGGAAAGACCGGGACTGCGCAGGTCGTGAAGATCGGTGCGGTGCGCATTGCGAACGAGGACAAGGAAATGCGTTTTCGCGACCATGCCTGGTTTGCGGCGTATGCGCCGTTTGAGAACCCGGAAATTGTCGTGGTCGTGTTTCTGGAACACGCCGGGCATGGTGGTTCCGAGGCGGCTCCGGTCGCGATGCGAATCATTCGTGAGTATTTCAACCAGGATCGCGATTCGTTGTCGGCGCTGATCACGAAAATCGGCGATGAGAACCTGATTCAGGAGCGCGATGCGTCGGATGAGGGGGAGGCGTTGGAAGAAAGCGATGCGTTGGACGGTGCAGAATCTGCGGACGATGACAGCCATGCGCGTGAGGAGGCGGAGTGAAGGAAACGAGTCGCCTGGCAACCTTTGTTGAACGCGTGGACTGGGTCTTGCTCGGACTGGTGACGTCGCTTGCGCTGCTGGGCATTTTGAATTTGCAAAGTGCCTCGTACACGCACGGGATGTCGTTTCATCTGGTGCAGTCGCTGTGGTTTTTGTTCGGTTCGATCGTGGTGGCTGTGCTGGCCTTCATGGATACCCGGATTTTTGAGCGCTGGGCCTATGTGTTTTACGGGGCGGTGATTTTGCTGCTGGTGGTGGTGGCGGTCGCCGGCACGGAATTTAACGGCTCGCAGCGCTGGATCAATCTGGGCTTCTTTTATATGCAGCCGTCGGAGTTGCTGAAAATCAGTGTGATTCTGGTTACGGCGCGTTTTTTTCAGGATAAGAATCAGAATGAATCGTTCACGCTTCGGGGGCTGTGGCATCCGTTGCTGCTGGTTGTGGGCGGCGTTGCCTTCGTTTTGAAGCAGCCGGACCTTGGGACTTCGCTGGTGGTGCTGGCGATCTTTATGACGATGGTCCTCTTTCAGGGGATCCGCTGGTCGAGCCTGGTCGCGATCGCTGTGGCCGTGCTGATTTCCACGCCTTTGATCTGGAATGTCGGGCTGAAGGAGTATCAAAAAGACCGGGTCGTTGCGTTTTTGAATCTGGAGGCGGACCGTTACGGGCAGAGCTGGCAGGTAAGCCAGTCGATTATTGCGTTTGGTTCCGGGCAGCTTCTGGGTAAGGGGCATATTGAGGGGACGCAGGTGCAGCGCGGATTTGTGCCGGAACATGAGAGTGATTTTGCCGCTACGATCTGGGGAGAGGAGCGTGGCTTTGTCGGGATGATGTTTTTGTTGTCCCTGTACCTCGCCCTGATCGGGTGGGCGCTGCGGATTTCCGCGCATTCGCGGGATCGCTTCGGGGCGCATGTCGCGGTGGGCGTTGCGGCGCTGATCTTCTGGCATACCCTGGTCAATCTGGGCATGGTGACCGGGATGTTGCCTGTGGTGGGTATCACGTTGCCGTTTGTGAGTTATGGCGGCAGTAGTCTTTTGACGATGATGATGGGCGTTGGTCTGCTGCTGAACATTTCTATCAGGCGACGCTAGGGCGCGGCGTGCGGTCTATAAGTTGTGCGTGACAGTCTGGGAGGCAGGCGTCATTGTGGCGCGTTTTTGGCAAACTGCTCACTCCGTTTGTGGAGTAGGTAGTTTGGCGGGCAAACTGGTGGATTCCGATCGTGGAGTAGTTAGTTTGGCGGGCAAACTGGTGGATTCCAATTGTGGAGTAGATAGTTTGGCGGGCAAACTGGTGGATTCCGATCGTGGAGTAGATAGTTTGGCGGGCAAACTGATGGATTCCGATCGTGGAGTAGGTAGTTTGGCGGGCAAACTGATGGATTCCGATCGTGGAGTAGGCAGTTTGCCAAAAAAAGTGTTGTTTGGGGAAAATTTAGGAAAGGAGGACGTCAGGACCAGATGGCCACGGCGTGCTGGATGAAGTCTTGTAGACGTGTCTGAGGAATGGAGCCCGTGAGCCGATTTACAACGACGCCTGCGTTGAACGTGAGAAACGTGGGCAGGGCCGTGATGCTGTAACTGGCGGGAGTCTGGGGATGTTGGTCGACGTTCAGCCGAGCGAAGTGAAGATCCTCGGCGTACTCGTCAGCCAGTTCGACGAAGAAAGGCGCGATGACGCGAGCCGGTTCGGCCCAGTCGGCGTAGAAAAAGACTACGGTGGGCCTGGGGTTGCGGATGATTTCGGTTTCGAAGTTGGCGTCCGTGGCCGTGAGGATTGCGCTCATAAAAGACATTTGTCTGTGTAAACGGGAAGGAAGTGTTTGAAGAAGGTGAAAAAAGGAAGGGTTTGGGATGGGAAGAACCCGCTCAGAGAGCCTGAGCGGGTTGGATGGTTTCATCTTTTTTAGCAGTCCGAGGCGTCGGTAACGAGTTTCTCCTCGTCGCGCTCGTTGTGACCAAAGCCGGGCAGCTGCTCGATGTGCTGGATAAGCGAACACCCATCGAGGGAGGGGTTTTCATGGATAGTGACGTTACCTTCGATATGGGTAAGGCCGGAAATGCCCGAGCCATCTTCCAGCAGTTCATTCCCCGTGATCGTTAAATTTCCGTTGATCGTTTTCAGCGCAGTAAAACCTTGCAGATTAAGGAGTCCGGAATTGCCCCAGACAGTCAGATCACCTTCAATTGTTTCGAGCGATGAAAAATTCAGAGTTGCAAGCTCTGCATTGTGATAGAACTCCAGGCTTTCTCCCAGCTGGTCAAGCGCTGGAAAGGAAATGTTTTTAAAATCTGTGTACTCAAATCTGATATTCCCGCCGACATGTTGCAGGTTGGGCAGCTCCAGGTTTTCCAGGCGTGCTTCGTAGAACTCTACGGAACCGCCGACATGCGTGATTTTCTGCAGGTAGGGATCGAGCTCCGTATCGTCGTAATAGTATCGGAGATCGCCCTGAATTTTGGTGCAGCCCCTGATGTTCATCAGGACCAGTGAGGTGCTGCTCCTGTCGGATGAACCCCGATCTACATTGCCGGGGAAGCCGTCTGTGCAATCATGGCCGAGGACGATGGAGTTATCGCCGCAGGTCAGGGTCTGGGTGCCGTTGTCGTTATCGCTCAGTGTGCAGCCTTCATCCCCCGCACCGGACTCGCCGGGCTCACCTTTCTCGCCGTCTTTTCCGTGGGGAATGATGGCTTCGGTGCCATCAGCGCAACGAATGACGGAGGAGTGTTCGTCGTTTGGCTCGATGGTACAGCCAGCATAGGTTTCATCGTCGCGCTGGTTTTCTTCGGTAGTGCAGCCGGCCAGGGAGACCAGGAGCGTGGAGGCAAGAGCAAGAGAAAAAATACGATTCATAATTACCGACACCTGTTGTGATAAGTTAAGGAACTGTCTGTACGGTGTCGTGATGGTAGCAATAATGCCGGGCGGGGGACAAGGGAGAATATTGCGAGAGAAGGCGGTTTTGGGATTAGAAACCGAGGATGAGGCGAGCGAGCAGGCGGTGGTCGGAGAGAGAAGCGGTGGTCTGGTCGACGGTTCCACTGCGGTAGCGGTGCTGAGAGGTGATGCCCAGCCGGGTAAGGTGCCCCCAGGGCAGGGTGATCTCGAGGCTGCTGTCGCGGGTCATCACATGATCGGTCAGCGAGATATCGTTTGTGATGTCAGGCTGATTGCGGTCATGGCCTTCGATGGAGTCGAAATCCTGGCGGCTGAAGGTGGTTCGCAGCGTAAATGCGCCGTAGGAGGCTTCGATGCGGTAGTGGCGCGAAAATCCAAAGGCGTAATAGTAGCCGTGGTCGCGCAGTACGGTGCGGGTTTGTTCGGTAGAGTGCAGGCGGCTGTAGGCGGGAAACGCGGTGGCTTGCACGGCTGCGAAGTCGGGGTGGGTGTCGGCGTTGATGCGCAGGGTGAAGTCGCCCAAAAGCAGGCGCAGGTTAAAGCTCAGGCCGGGGAAGTGTACGGCGCCGAGGCGGTCGCGAAAATCCGGGAAGTCGTATTCGGTGTGTCGGTAGGCGATCGATGTTCCCAGGAGCATCGCGTAGCCGTAGGGCTTTCCGGAGGCGGCGTCTTCGACGATGGATTGGCGAAAATATCCGGCCAGCGTGAGTTTGGTGTTGAGGAAAAAGTCCGTGACTGCGTCGGAGGAAAACGTTCCGGCAAGGTCGAGCTGGGTAATAAGAGAGCCCGTCTGCCAGGAAGAAGCTCGGGTGGGCGAGAAGACTTCGGGGATGTCGATGATTTCGGAGGTGAGTCGCAGTTCGACGCCGTAGTGGTAGGTGTCGTCGGTTTCGTCGTACTGGCTGGCATCGGTTGCGCTGATCTCGGAAGTACGAGGGGGCGTGAGGGCTGCGCCGATGGAGAGAGCGAAGCGGTGCCAGAGATTGTCGGGCCAGCCAAAGAGACTGTCGTAGACGGCGGGTTCTTCGGGGGCTGTGCCATCGAGCCAGCGGTGAAACTGGGAGGGAGCGCCAAAGATCCAGGCCAGCGTGGTGTTGAGGGCTGTGGGGCGGCTGTTCTGAAAGAATCGGCCGAGCTGGTGGTAGGCTTCGCCCAGAGGAACGGCGGCGATTCCAGTGAAGACCATGTCGTTGAGGCTGACGACTTCTTTGTATTCGACAAGGGCTTCCCAGGCCAGACTGGTGAGCATCGCTGCAACGAATGAGCCGGTTCGAGAGAAATTATTACTGCGTGCCAGGGCGTAGTACGAGGCGCCGGCAAGGGGATGGCCGGGACTGTTGAGGTGCAGGGAGTTGTCGTCGAAGCGCCAGCCGCCGAAGTTTTTGTGGCGCTCGAGCTGGCTTTCGAGCGTCCACTGATATTGCCAGTCCAGACCATTCAAGTCGGTGTTGGACCAGTACCAGACGGCCCCAATGCCGAGTGCAGCAGCGAGCTCGATCGTGGCGCGGCCTATCTTTGGGGAGCCGGGAGGAGCGGCGTATGTATCGGAGTGTTGGCCAGTTGGCTCGCCAGGGGTTTGGCCGGGACGCATGAGCGGCGGCAGGGGAAATTCCTCGGGAAAGGGCGTGGGTGCCCAGTTGTTGATTTGCCCGAGCAGGCTGGTGGCCGGATTAATTGCGAAGCGGATGGTGGCAGTGGATGGGCTCGGGGGATTGGGCAGGCGTTCTTCAGAGGAAGTGCGACTCTGGTGCTGACTCGAGGAGTTTGCCGGATTCTGAGCGAAACCTGCCGGGGCATTGAGCGTAGTCCATAGAAAAGTGATGAAGAACAACTTGCGCATTACAGATCCAGATAAACAGCCAGGAGACATCATCAGGCCTTCCATTTGGATGAAGGGCTGATTTTACGGGACGTTACAACGGCCATGTATGGACGAATAATCCAATGAAGGCAGTAAAAAAATTGTAATGTTTGTGGTTCGGGTGGTTGGAGGGAAGCGATTCGCAGGCAGGGAGAATCGTAACGTGGCAAGTGTGGCCAGGGCCAGTCATTTATTTGAGGGAGGGTTTTTAAGGCAGTATGTAGGGGAGCTGGTACAGGCTGGCAGGCCAGAGGTACCAGGTTTCTCGTCCGTTCCTTCTGGAGTTCCTATTGAAGAAAATTCTGGCCGGGCTAAAATTCGTGGAAATGTAGAAAAATCCAAGACCGGCCGGCCAGGACAGAACAGTTCTTGAAAAGACAGAAATTTATAGAAATTTCTGTAATTTCTATAATTTCTTGCCAGAATTTTCACACAACTGAGCCTCGTCACTGCAAAATTTTTCTTCTTTTT
>JBEBUW010000106.1:0-14386 GCA_040393065.1 Lujinxingia vulgaris
CACTCGGGAAACAACATCCCAACTCACTGACGCTCGCCAACCGGCTCTTCCCGGGTACGAATGAGGGAAGGGCTTCCGACTTGCTGGATCTGTTTTCGTAAAATTTCCCAAAAAGTTGCCTGGAAATTTAAAAATTTTGCAAAGTTGTGGTGAAGGTTGAAGATCAGGGGGCTGAGAGGCGGAGGATGCGGTCGTCTTCGGCGATGGGATCGCCGCGGCCATCACGGTTGTTGGTGAGAATCCAGAGGGAACCGTCGGGGGCCTGAACGGCGGCGCGGAGGCGGCCGTATTCGTTCTGGAGTAAGGACTGTTGATCGGTGAGGGTGCCGTCGCTGTCGAATGTGAAGCGCCAGAGACGTTGTCCGCGCAGGGAAGCGGCTAGCAGGTTGTTTTCCCAGGCGGGGATGCTGGCGTTGCGAAGAA
Organism: Lujinxingia vulgaris; assembly: GCA_040393065.1. Classification (GTDB taxonomy): domain Bacteria; phylum Myxococcota_A; class Bradymonadia; order Bradymonadales; family Bradymonadaceae; genus JACCWM01. The sequence continues at coordinate 424 of JBEBUW010000106.1, forward strand.
AGGTGATGCCGCTCCAGGAGGCGTCACGTGGCTGTTGGATAGCGATAGGGTTGGTGAATTTGCTGTTGCCGGAACTTCCTGTGACTTCGGGCCAGCCGTAGTTTTTACCGGGTTGGACGTGGTTGATTTCGTCGTCGATCTGGGGGCCAAATTCGGTGGCGTAGAGCTGGTGGTTGTGATCCCAGGCGAGTCCCTGGACATTGCGGAATCCGAGTGCGTAGACGGGGGAATCGGGAAATGGGTTGTCGTCGGGGATACTGCCGTCGGGATGAAGGCGTAGGATTTTGCCGGCCAGAGAGTTGAGATCCTGGGCGAGTCTAGGGTTGGCGCTGTCGCCGGTCGCGATATAGAGCATGTTGTCGGGTCCAAAGGCCAGGCGTCCGCCGTTGTGGATGGCGGCTGACGGGATGCCGGAGAGGATGATTTCCGGGCTCTGGCCGAGTTGGAAGCTGGCAACGCGGTTGTCGGAGCGGGTTGTGTAGTAGACGAAGAGGCGGTAATCGTTGGCGAAGTCTGGTGAAGCGGCGATGCCGAGCAGGCCGCCTTCGCCGTTGGCGTGTGCGGGGAATTTTTGGATTTCTGATAGCTTGCCGTCGATGAGTTCGCTGACGACGCCGCGGGCGCGTTCGGTGAGGAAAACGCGGCCGTTGGTTGTGAAGGTGATATCCCAGGGGATGTTCAGGTTGGTGGCGATGACTTCGATGTGGGGAGAAAATGTGGACGGATCGGAGTTGTTTTGTGAGTTTTCCGTGGTGTCGGCCAGGTTGGTTTCGGGGGCGTCGATGGCGTCGAGGTAGTTTTGTGGAGAGCGAGGATTTTGGGAAGAGCAGACACTCAGAAGCAGGAAGAGTACTATGAGGCCGGATGCGAAAGTATTTCGTCGGGTCATGAGCATTAAACCGTGTTGGTGAAGTGTTTGCTGTAAGAGCGATGTGCGGTGCGATTATGAATCGACGAGCGTAAGCACGAGTGCTGGAAGTCCACTGAGGGAAAGGAGTTTTTTGTGTGTACTCTGATTGTGGTTCAAAGGTTGACGGAGCGGGGTAAGGAGTTGTGGCTTGGTGCGAATCGCGATGAGCTGTTGTCCCGAGCATCGATTTTGCCGGAAGTCAGTAAACATGGGAAGAATGTGATTTTTGCGCCGCGTGATGTGCAGGCGGGTGGAACCTGGCTGGGGATGAATGAGCACGGGGTGGTTGCGGCGATTACGAATCGTTTTGGCCTGGAGCGGCAGCCGGGGCATCGTTCGCGGGGGCTGGTGGTGTTGGATGCGCTGGAGGAGGCGAGCGCAGACGCGGCGGCGGCGCGGATCGGGGCGATGGGGCCACAGCTGCATAACGGGTTTCATCTGGTGGTGGCGGACAGGGAGGATTTGTTTTTGGTGTGGAATGATTCGGTGCAGATGCACAGCGAGCGGTTGGTGCCGGGCGTGCATGTTTTTACGGAGCGTAGTCTGGGGGCGGGGAAAACGGAGCGGCCGGCGTGGTTGGAGGGGGAGATTGCGCGGTTGGAGGCGGCGGGACGGTTGAGGGAGCCGGAGCTTCTTGAGTTGTTGCGGTATCGGAACGAGCGCGATCCGATGGAGGGGACGTGTATTCGGGTGCCGGGTGGTGTGTATGGAACGCGCTCGTCGACGGTGATCGAGTTGAAGCAGGATGATGTGCGGTTTTTGCACGCGGAGGGCGCGCCGTGCTCAACGCCGTATGTTGATCTGTCGGGCGAAGCACGGCGCGTGTTGGGCGGCGTGTAGGTTGTTCAGGGGGTGGATGCCAGGCCGTGGGCGAATTCTGGACGTGATTCGGCAGGGGCTTTGTTGTCGGAAAATGCGATCGGAGCGGAGAGGCAGCTATCGGGGATTGCGAAGGCGTCGACCAGGGGAAGGGCCTGGAGGCGGACGTCGTAGCAGAGCTTGTTGACGAGATCGCGGATAGCGGCGGCTTTGCTGCTGTGGAGATAGTTGTTTTCGAGGAACCAGGCGGCGTCTTTTTCGATGTGGGAGAGTGCGAAGAGGTCGCAGAGGTTTTTTAGCTGGGTTTTAAGGGCGGGTTCGGTGCAGCGTTCGACGGCATTGAGGAAGTCTTCGAGGATGATGCGTTCGATGTGCGCGTGGGCCAGGGCAATCACGTGATCCTGGCAGTCGTTGAAGGCATCGAAGGAGTCCATGCCGTTGTCGATGCGGCGTTTGATGCGGCGGGAGACGCCTACGAGCAGGTCGTTTTCGCGGTAGCGAAAGGCGTTGAGTTGGAAGTTGGCGGAGCGCAGATGGTCTTCGTCGGTGTTGCGGGTGGTGACGGGGTTGGTTTCGGAGAGGGTGGAAGTCGCCTGGCGGGCCAGGTAGCGGGCGATGGTGAAGAAATTGGCGTCGGAGAGTTCGTGTCCGTATTCGGTGAGTCGGGCTTTGGCGACTTGTTGCATCATGACGATATTGGCGCCTTCGAACGTGACGAAGACATCGACATCGGTGCGCAGGCCGGGGAGGCGGTTCAGGGATAAGTAGCCCTGGCCGCCGCAGGCTTCGCGGCATGCCTGGAGCGTGTTGACGGCGTGCCAGGAGGAGAATGCTTTGATGCCGGCGGCGTGTGCTTCGATTTCGCGGCGGTTGTCGTAGGTGGGATCGTTGTAGCGTGTGCTCAATGCGTCGAGGGCAAAGCTGAGGGCGTAGCTTGTGGCAAGGTGGGGGATGAGTTTGCGCTGATGCATGCGGTAATCGAGGATGGGGATTTCGGGTTGACCGGCCGGTCCGAACTGGCGGCGTTGGGCGCCGTAGCGGATGGCGATGGCGAGTCCGGTTTTGGAGGCGCTGAGTGCGGCGGCGGCGACGCCCAGGCGGCCGGCTACCAGGGTGCTGAGCATGGTGAAGAAGCGTTTGTTGGCGCCGGGGATGGGGCTTGTGTACAGGCCGTGTTCGTTGACTTTGCCGAAGCGGTCGAGAAGGTTTTGGCGCGGGATGCGGACGTGGTCGAACCAGATGCGGCCGTTGTCGATGCCGTTGAGGCCCATTTTGGGGCCCATGTCCTGGATGCGGATGCCGGGTTGGAGATTGTGGTTTTCGTCGCGGATCGGGACGAGGAAAGCATGGACGCCGTGGTGTTGGCCGTCGACTTCGAGTTGGGCGAATACGGTGGCCATGGTGGCGTAGCGGCCGGCGCCGCCGATCCATTCTTTGCGGGCGGATTCGGTGGGCGTGTGGATGATGAATTCGTCGGTTTCGGGATCGAATACGGCGGTGGTTTCGAGGTCACGGACGTTGGATCCGCGGCCCATTTCGGTCATGGCGTAGCAGCCGATCAGATCGAGGTTGACGATATCGGGCAGGTATTTTTTCTGGTGTTCGGTGTTGCCGAGAAAATAAATGCTGCCGCCGAAGAGTCCGTACTGGACGCCGAATTTGACGGGAAGGTTGAGGTCGAAAAATCCGAGAGTTTCAAAGATAGCCAGAAACTGGCTCATGTCGCGGTGTTGGTCGGCGCCGTTGGCATTGGTGCCGGCGTTTGTTTTTTTGCGAAGCTCGGCGATGGGGAAACAGCGTTCTCCGATGCCGGTTCTGGCGAGTTGTTGGAGCCAGGTATGGACCTGATTGCGGTGAGCATCGAGAGGAAGACCGTAGCTGAAAGCGAATTCCGGGTTGGATAAGATCTGTCGGACTTCGCGACGGATGGCGGCGTGTTTTCCGTCGAGAAATTGTGTCATCGCGTTGATATTGAAGGCGGGGCTGGCTTCGGTATGCGGGGTAGCGGCCGGAGGTACAACCTGGGCGAGTAGTCCCTGGCCGGATTCGGAACGGACCAGACCGAGGGCGTCTTCGAGCAGATCGAGGGCGTTTTTGAGGCCGGCGGGATTCCAGTCGGGTGTTTTTTCAAGGCCGGTCTGCTGGGCGATGGCGGTGCCGAGATCGGCCAGGGAGGTTCGCTGGTGGTGGGAGAGAGAAGTGCTGGCGTCGGTGATCGCTTGCAGGATGGCCTGGAGTGCAAATGCGGACGGGGGATCGTCGGGGTTGAGCCATTCACTCAGGGTTTCGGTGAGGCCTGGATCGATCCATTTTTGTTTGAGCGCTTCATTGAGGACGAGTTGGATCTCTGAGACGGTTAATTCTCCGTCGGACCAGGCGACATAAATCATGGGCAGGAGAGGGAGAATGGCGGGGTTGGCCAGCAGGCGATCCAGCGCGTCTTGTTCGGCAGAGCGTTCGGTAGGAGAAGGCATATTCAGTCCGGAAGTTATTTTTCTAGAAAAAAATCCAGGCGAGCTTGGTTTCACGAGTTGCGCGATATAATCACTGCTTTTTAGGAGACAAGCAAGCTGACACGAGCGATCTGAGGAATTAAACGTGACAGTTTGTTGAAAATGGCAGAGGATGCGGATTCAATCATTAGACAGAAGTCTAAGAGTCCCCGGGTTGGTTCGTAGTATAGTGCAAGTTGATAATGAGGCGGCGAAGGCAATGACGGATTCTCCATCCTGTGATGAGCTGAGTGGATATCGGCGGTTGTTTGAGTTTTCTAAGAAGGTTTTGTCGGCGTACGAGTTGACGGAGCTCTTGGAAACGCTTGCTGATAGCGTGCTTGAGGTGACGGGCGCGGATCATGTTTTGTTGTTTTTGCTGGAGAAGGATGTTCCGTCGGTTCGTGTTGCGCGTACGTATGACGGGCAAAATCTTGGTTTGGAAGCGCAGCGCTATTCGCAGACGCTGGTGCGCCAGGTGCTGGAGAGTGGGGAGGCGTTGCTGGTTCGTGATGCGATGGAGGATGTCGAGCTGAGCCAGGCTCCTTCGGTGGAGGAGTTATCGCTACGGAGCATGATCTGTGTGCCGATTTATAATCAGGGGGCGCTGATCGGGTTGTTGTATGTGTGTAGTCGTACGTATGCCGATCTTTTTAATGAGCGTCATCTGGAGCTTGTGAGCATTTTTTCGATGCAGGCCGGTTTGCTGATCGCGGAAGCGCTGCGTTATCAGGCTTTGCAGGAAAGTGAGCAGCGTCATCGTTCGCTGGTGGAGTTGTTTCCGGAAGCGATTGCGGTGTGCGTGAATCGTCGGATTGTGTTCATCAATTCGGCCGGTGTTTCGCTGTTGGGAGCGGAGTTGGAGAGTCGGGTTCTGGGCACTCAGCTGGAGGCGTTTCTCGGTGAGCAGGCGGCGGGCGGGGATGGGGCGGCGGTGAATCCGTGGCTGGAGACGCTGGATCGGCTGGAGGCACTGGAAGCCACGGAGGTGGAGCTTCGGCGTTTGAATGGGGAAGTTGTCTCGGTGGAGATTTCCGCTTCGCCGATCGTTTATGGCAGTGTGCACGCGCAGCAGCTGGTGATTCGCGATATTACGCATCGCACACGTGCGTTGGCGGAGCGGATGCGGTTGGATCGTCTGGTGGCGATGGGAACGCTTGCAGCGGGTGTGGGACATGAGATCAATAATCCGCTTTCGTATGTGCATACGAATATGGATTATTCGCTGACGACGGTCAGTGAAACGATTAAGACGTTGGAGCGCTGTGCTTTGCTCGGTTTGTCGTTGAGTCATCCTGAATTGGTGGGATTGTTGGAGGGGCTGCATGATTCGCGCCTGGCGCTGGTGGCGGGGCTTGAGGGGACGTCGCGGATCCGCGAGGTAGTGCGGAGTATTCAGTCGTTTTCAAGGCTGGATAATGAAGAAAGCATGCTGGTGAGCGTGGATGGGCCGCTGGAGTTTTCGATCAATCTGGCGCTGTCGGATTTGCGTTATCGTGCGCGGCTTGTGCGGGATTTGCGGCCGACGCCGCTTGTGGCGGCGAATGAGAGTCGTCTGGGGCAGGTATTTTTGAATTTATTGATCAATGCAGTGCATGCGATTCCGGAAGGTGATCCGGAGGGCAATACGATCTTTGTTACGAGTCATGCAGCGGGTGGCAATGTCATTGTGGAAGTGCGTGACACAGGTTCGGGCATTCCGGGGGAGTTGCTCAGCCGGGTTTTTGATCCATTTGTGACGACAAAAGCGCATGATCTGGGGACGGGGCTGGGGCTGTCGATTTCGCGCAATATCGTGGAGGAGTTAGGCGGGCGTATTGAGGTGGAAAGTGAAGTGGGGGTGGGCAGTTGTTTTCGGGTCGTGATTCCGCATATTCGTTCGGAGCAAATGCGTTATTCCAGGGGGCAAGTCGAGATGGAGCAAAAAGCAGAGCGTGGTCGGGTATTGATTGTCGACGATGAGATTCAGGTGGGGACATCGCTGCGGCGGGTCTTGTCGAGCGAGCATGACGTGGAGGTGGTGGTCAGCGCGCAGGATGCCTTGAAGCGGCTGGAGGAGGAGCCGGGCTTTGATGTGATCTTGTGTGATTTGATGATGCCGACGATGAGTGGAATTGAGTTGTATCGGCAGTTGCGCGAAATGAATCCAAGCTATGCGGAGCGCATGATCTTTATGACGGGTGGGGTTTTTACGCCGGCGGAGCAGAAGTTTTTGCATTCGCTGGAGCACCCGTGGCTCGCTAAACCGATTGATATTAGCGAGCTGAAATCACAGGTTACGCGCTGGGTTTCGACGCACGCAGAGTGATGACGGTGATTTCGGAAGGGGCGCCGATGCGCATGGGCGGGCCCCAGTAGCCGGTGCCGCGGCTGACGTAGATCCAGGTTTTTTCGAGTTTATCCAGACCGACGGAAAAGGGGTGGAACAGGCCGATGACCATATTCCAGGGCCAGAACTGGCCGCCGTGTGTATGGCCGGAGAGCTGGAGATCGAATCCGGCACGAACGGCGGCGAAGATGCTGCGCGGCTGGTGGGCTAGCAGGATGCTGGCGTTGTGTTCGGCGGCGTTGGCGATGGCGGCTTCGGGATCGGATTCGTGTTCTTTGACGTGTTGTCCGGCGGTGTAGTCGGTGCAGCCGGCGATGAGGAGTCTGGAGCCGTTGTGTTCGATGATGCGGTGTTCGTTGATGAGGACGTTGATGCCGTTTTGGGAAAGGGCTTCGCACCAGGCGGGGCCGTCCCAGTAGTATTCGTGATTTCCGGTGGCGAAGAAGACGCCGTGTTTGGCTTTGAGATCGGTGATGGGTTCGACGTCTTTCCAGAGAGAGGAAACCAGGCCGTCGACCAGGTCGCCGGTGATGGCGATCAGGTCGGGTTTGAGGTCGTTGGTGGCTTCGACGATGCGCTCGAACATTTTTTTGCGGATGGTGGGGCCGACGTGGATGTCGCTGAGCTGAACGATGCGAAAGCCGTCGAGGCCGGGTTCGAGGCCGTCGATGGGGATGTCGACTTCGAGGATTCGGGGCAGGCGCCGGGCTTCGTAGACGCCGTAGCTTGTGCCCAGGGCGGCGGCGGAGATGACGCTGGCGTTGAGGGTGTTGGTGATGAAAATGCGGCGTGCCGGGTCTTCGACGCTGTCGGGCTGGCTTTGCGCGGCGTCGGCAGAGGCTGCGGCTATGAGGGCATTTTTACGATAGATTTTGTGAATGGCGCGGTAGATCAGCCAGCAGATGTCTTTGAGCAGCATGAGAACGAGCAGAAGGACGAATGCGCCCATGCCCAGGTAGGTGAGCCATTGTAAAACGGTGTAGAAGGGGCCTACGGTACTGGTGCGGCGCATGAGCATGCTGATCGGGGCGAGTAGAAAGTGGGCGCCGACGAGTACTGCGATGAGGCTTACCAGGCGTTTGTTGTTGCGGACAATCGCGATGGCGTTGCGCGCGATGTAGTAGTGTGCAAGGCCCCAGAGGCTGAGCATGAAGGCAAAAAAAGCGACCATAGACCACATGTAGAATTTCCAAAGAAAGCCCCGGAATCATTACAGTGGCCTGGCAGAGAGCAGGGAGGCGTATCCGGGGAGGTTGACTGATTTTAATCGGTGTTTTCTGGTTCGGATTCGTGATCGAGAATGTTCTGATCTTCATCGATCTGGATGACGGAGCGAATGGGTTCGGCGTCTTCGTCGTCCGGGGTGTAGATAACTTCGTACTCACCGGATTCAATTTCCTGTAATTCACCCAGCGGAATGGTGGATTCGACTTCGATGAAGCCGTCGCGCTCGATGGTCTGGTTTTCGGCATCGGTGAGTGCCTGGCGTACGATCAGTTCGCCGTTTTTGCGGATTTCGACGGTCCAGGCCATGGGGTTGCCGATGGTGCCGTAGGGCGTCTGAAAGACGGTTGCTACGCGAGGGCCGAATTCTTCGTTGTGGAAGCCGGAAGGCTGGACGGTGTGGACCAGGCAGGTGCGAACGCGGCTGTTGCCCAGCTCGCTGTCGACGCAGTTGGGATCGTCGGGAACGATCTGGATGCGGTCGGTTTGCGCTGCGAGCCGCCTGGCTTCGGCTCGCAGATCTTCTTGTGTAGGAGGCTGGTTGGAGGGCGTCGTGGTGGAGCAGGCCGTGAGCAGGAGCGCTGAAGTGAGCAGTGAGAAAAGACAAAGGCGTGGGTACTTCATGAAACGCTCCTGTGGGGAACTGCGAGAGGTGTAAAAAATGGTGTAATGGAAAAACTAGTCGAGGGACTGTGGGCCAACCAGGCTTGTGATGTCGAAGGCTTCGGGGGAAACGCCAAAGGATGTGCCGACGGCTGCTGCGGACTGGACCATGAAGGAGTCGATGGGCACGGTGCGCGTTTTGTTGGCAACGTGCTCCAGTGGGACGCTGCTCATCTGGTTGTCTTTTAAGGCGACCATGACGCCGAAGTGTCGGTTGGCGACGAGTGCGGCGGCGTAGCAGCCGAAATTGGTGGAAAGGACGCGGTCAAAGGGCGTGGGCGTGCCACCGCGCTGGACGTGTCCTAAGATGGTGGTTCGGATTTCGCTGTCGACCAGGGGCTTGAGCTGTTTGTGGAGCAGGTTGCCGATGCCGCCCAGTCGCAGTGGGTCAGGGCTGGTTTCGTCGTGCTCGCGGACGACCATTTCTTCGCCCTTGGCGGTGGCGCCTTCGGCGACGACGATGATGGTGAAGCGCTGGCGTTTTTCGCGTTCGCGGCAGACGCGGGCGACTTCGTTGATGTCGTAGGGGATTTCGGGCAGCAAAATCACGTCGGCGCCGCCGCCCAGGCCGGCGTGCAGGGCGATCCAGCCGGCGTAGCGGCCCATGGTTTCCAGGATCATGACGCGTCCGTGGCTGCGTCCGGTGGTCTGGAGTCGGTCGACGGCTTCGGTGGCGATCGATACGGCGGTATCAAAGCCAAAGGTGCGGTCGGTTTCCATGAGGTCGTTGTCGATGGTTTTGGGCACACCGACGATGTTGATGCCCATTTGCTGCAGGCGGTAGGACATGGACATGGTGCCGTCGCCGCCGATGACGACCAGTCCGTCCAGGCCGAGGGACTGGTAGAGCTTGAGGACGCGCTCGGATACGTCGGCGCCGCCTTCGGCGTAGTAGCTAAAAGGGTTGGCGCGGTTGTGTGTGCCTAAGATGGTGCCGCCCTGGGTGAGGATGCCGGTGAGGTCTTTGATTTCCAGGGTTCGGTAGCGCTGTTCGATCATACCGAGGAAACCTTCCTCAAAGCCGATGACTTCGGCATTACATTTGAGGATGAGACTTTTGGTCACGGCACGAATTACAGCATTCAATCCGGGGCAATCTCCGCCCCCGGTTAATAGTCCAATACGCATTACGATACTCTCAAAGTGAAAAACGATTTCAACCCGGTTTTGCCGGGGCACGATAACACCGATTGTGATTGCCGCAAACCGATTGCATGGCCTGAAATAGAATGCATAAGAAAGTTACCGCGCGCGAGGAATTAGGATAGAAGTGAGTTGCGTTTTGGGCGGTGAAGCAAGCTGCCTGAAACGCAGGGAAATGTAAGGCGAAACCATTTTGCTGCACACACTATTTTGACCGGGAAAGAGCTGCCATGAGCGACGATGCAGGGCCTGAAAAGATTGAAACGAACAAGGGAGTTAACAAGAAGAAAGAAAAGTCCGGAAATCCTCCTGTGATCATCCGGGAAATGGAGCTCGAAGATCTGTCGGAGGTATTTGCGCTGGGCGAGCGCTTGTTTACGGCGGATTTGTGGCCGACCTTGTATCGGACGTGGGATGAGTACGAGCTGGTGCAGGCGTTTGCGACCGATAGTGAGACGTGTCTGGTGGCGGACGTGGGCGGCAAGGTTGCGGGTTTTGCGCTGGGGACATTGCTGGACAAGCGGCGCAGTGCCTGGACGTATGGTTATCTGGTGTGGCTGGGGGTCGATCCGACGCTGGGGCGTCAGGGGATCGGGAAGAAGCTGGTGAATCGTCTGACCGAGATTTTCATTGAGCAGGGCGCTCGGATGATGCTGGTCGATACGGAGGCGGATAATGTGGGGGCGGTTCAGTTTTTTCATAGCCACGGCTTTGGCAATGATACGAAGCACGTCTATATGAGCAAAAACCTGACGCATCATCCCGAGTATCTGCGGCGAAAAAAGCTGGCTGCTGCCACGCAGGTTTCCAAACACAGCGCAGGTTCGTTGCAGTCGACAGCCGTTACGCTGGCGGCCGGGAAGGTTGCGGGAACGGCTGCGGAGTCGGTCGAATCCGCTGCGTTGAGCGGACCGAGCAGCGAGCACGAAGCCGTGATCAAGAAGGTTGCGACCAAAAAGGCAAAGCCAAAGAAATCGGAAGGCAATTCAAAAAGTCGCTCTACAAAGAGTGCAATTCACATTCAGAAAACAGAGAAGACCCGGGGCGCAAGCCGGGCAGGGAAAAAAGATGAAACCCCTTGATATGGTGTTGGAGCGCGTCGATGGTGCGCGTATTCGTAGTTTGCTTGTCGATGCGGTGAATCAATACAGTCCGTCGTATGCGGAAGAAGGGGTGATCGAGGTTTTTGTGGAGGCGCTGGAGCGTGCGGGGATTGCGTATCGGATGCAGCCGGTGTCGGTGTCGCCGGGCGATGAGGGGCGGGCCAATATCCTGGTGGAGCTCGGGCCGGGGCGTCCGGAGCTGATGCTGGTCGGGCATGTCGATACGATTCCGTTCTGGGGCGATGTCGATGAGGAATACAGCGCGGAGGTGGACGGCGATATTTTGTGGGGGCTGGGTGCGGCCGATATGAAATCGGGGTGCGTGGCGATGGTCGAGGCGGTGATCGCGGCGGTCGAGGCGGGCGTGAAGTTTGAGCGCGGGTTGTGCCTGGCGCTGGTGGTCGGCGAGGAGGACTATGGGGATGGTTCGGAGGCGCTGCTGGCGGAGGTGAAGGCGCCGCTGACGGTGATCGGTGAGCCGACCGGACTCACGGCGTGTATTGAGCATTATGCGTACCTGGAAGGCCGGCTGACGAGTCAGGGGACGCGGGCGCATGCGGCGCTGCCGGATGTGGGGGCGAACGCGATTCATGCGATGCTTTCGTGGATTTTGCAGATCGTGGAGGAAGTTCGTGAACTGCCCCATGCGGAGCAGATTGCGCTGAATCCGCGCGAGATCCGGGGCGGGGGCAGCCTGTTTGTGATTGCGGAGCACTGCGAGGCGGAGCTGGATATGCATCTGGGGCCGGCGGTTGACTCGGCACTGGTGCAGGCGGCCATTGAGCGGGCGCGTGTCAAGGCGCTGGAGAGTCATCAGGCGTGTTCGCTGGAGTATGAGCAGGTGTATTTTGCGCCGGCCTATGCGGTGGGCTCGGACGATGCGCGCTTGCAGCCGGTACAGCGGGCATTTGAGGATGTGGGGCTGGACTGGAAGCCGTCGGCGTTTCGGTCGCATTCGGATGGCAATATGTTTTTTCAGGAAGATGTGTTGCCGATCGTGTGTGGGCCGGGGCAGTTGGAGGTGGCGCATACGCGGCATGAGCACGTGGCGTTTTCGCAGGTGGAGGATGCGGCGCGTTTGTATCTGGCGCTGATTTACAATGTGTGTTGTTGAGCGGCGGTCCTAAATCGACGATAGCTTTGCCGTAACCCGAGGGATGGCCAAAAGCGGCCTATCCCTCGGGATTCCGGCTTCGCTCTCGTGCGATTTATGCCTCGCCGCAGACGTTGGGTTTTTGGGGCCGCTTGCGCGGCCTTTTTTGTGGTGGTGGGGAGATGTGATTGGGCGGATTGGGTCAGTGCAGGCGGGTTTCGGTGGGGACGTAGGGGGGAAATTGTGGGGTGGTTTGTTCGGGTGGTGGTGGGGAGGCGTCGACGTTGATGATCAGGCGCGCGCCGCGGCGTTGCCCGATGTAGGCGTAGGCCCAGTTGAAGAGAACGACGATGCGGTTGCGGAAGCCGATGAGGGAAATCAGGTGGACGAAGAGCCAGGCCAGCCAGGCGAAGTAGCCGGTGAAGCGGAGGTGTTTGGTCTGGGCGACGGCGCGGTATTTGCCGATGGTGGCCATCTGGCCGCGGTCTTTGTAGTGGAAGGGTTTGAGGGGTTTGTTGTGGATGCGGCGCAGGATGTTTCTGGCGGCGTGGTGGCCCTGCTGGATGGCGACCGGGGCCAGGCCGGGCAGCGAGGTTTTGTCGGAGAGGGGGAAATTGGCGAGGTCGCCGGCTACGAAGATTTCGGGGTGGTCGGCAAGGCTTAAGTCGGGCAGGACGGTGACGCGGCCCTGGCGATCCAGGGGTTGATTGAGGGAGCGGGCGATGGGGTTGGCGTGCACGCCGGCGGCCCAGATGATGGTGCAGGAATGGATGGTTTCGGTGGTGGGGGGATCGGGCGCGGGTTGCTCTTTCTGGATCTGGATGCAGCCGTCGGTGATCTGGGTGACTTTGGAGAAGAGGTGGATTTCGACGCCCATTTTTTCGAGGGTGCGCTGGGCCTTCTGGGAGAGGGTTTCGTCGTAGCCGGCCAGAACACGGGGGCCGGCGTCGACGAGCAGGACGCGGGCCTGGGTGGGGTCGATGATGCGGAAATCTTTGGCCATGACCTGGAGGGCAATTTCGCGGATGGCGCCGGCCATTTCGACGCCGGTAGCGCCGGCGCCGATGACGACGAAGGTGCGCAGGGCCTGGAGTTTGTCGGGATCGGTGGTGCGCTCGGCGTGTTCAAAGGCTGTGAGGATGCGGCGGCGGCACTCCAGGGCGTCTTCGAGCGTTTTTAAGCCGGGGGCCAGGGATTCCCATTCATCGTTGCCAAAATAGTTGGTCTGCATGCCGGTGGCGACGATCAGGTAGTCGTACCGGGTGGTGCCGGAATCCAGGTAGATCTGGCGGTTTTCGGTGTCGATGCGTTCGACGTTGGAGAGGATGACCTGGACGTTTTTCTGGCGTCGGAGCACGACGCGGGTGGGGGTGGCGATGTCTTCGGAGCCCAGGCCGGCGGTTGCGACCTGGTATAAAAGGGGCTGGAAGAGATGGTAGTTGGTGCGGTCGATGAGGAGAACGTCGACGGGAGCGTTTTTGAAGGCTTTGGCGGCGTGGAGGCCGGCGAAGCCGCCGCCGATGATGGCGACGCGGGGGCGGTCGGGGGTTGAGAGGGTGGGGATGGTGGTCATGGCGCTCCTTCTTGGGGGTATTCTATCCAGTGAGAATGTATTGACGAAGCAAGCACATCGATAGCGGCCAAAAAACGGTTGGGAGAGGAGAAAGATTCCGGGTGTTTGGGTGGGGAGAAAGGTGTGGGGAAGGTAAAAGGCACGGCAAGGGCGTGTCTCTCGCGAAGCCGCGGAGCCGGGAAGGAAAAAGCAAAAGGCACGGCAAAGGCAAAAGGCGCACGCGAATGCGCGAATGCGCGAATTGTCGCGAAGGGAAGGAAGGAAAGGCAGGGCAAGGGCGTGTCTCTCGCGAAGCCGCGGAGCCGCGAAGGAAAAAGCAAAGAAAGGCTAAGGAAAAGCAGGGAGCGAAGGGGGGGAATTTATTCGTGGGTGAGCAAAGCCTGGATGGCTAGCATGCAGTAATACAGCGGCGTGCACTGTAGATGTGTTGAAGGCTTCGCGAAGGCCCTTGCGGCAAGTCTGATCCGTTGGAGAGGCTTCGCGAAGGCCCTTCCGGCAAGTTTGACCAGTTGGGAAGGCTTCGCGAAGACCCTTCCGGCAAGTCTGATCAGTTGGAGAGGCTTCGCGAAGGCCTTTCAAGTGGTTTTGACTACCTGAAAGGCCTTCGCGAAGCC
>JBEBUW010000107.1:0-14367 GCA_040393065.1 Lujinxingia vulgaris
TCTGGGGGATGACGCCGCTGGCACGGGTGTTGCGAAAGAAGATGTCTGCGTAGCCAGCCAGGCTTTCGACGCCTTCCTGGATGCGTGCGCCGCCGGAGTCGTTCAGACCGATGACGGGTGCGCCGACTTTCATGGCCATGTCCATGATTTTGCAGATTTTCTGGGCGTAGGCTCCGCTTAAGCTGCCGCCGAAGACGGTGAAATCCTGGGCGAAGACGTAGACCAGGCGGCCGTCGACTTTGCCATAGCCTGTGACGACGCCGTCACCGGGGATTTTGTTCTGGTCCATGCCGAAATCGGCGCAGCGGTTGGTGACGAACTTATCGAGTTCGACGAATGTGCCTGGATCGAGCAAAAGGTCGATTCGTTCGCGGGCGGTGTATTTACCGGCTTTGTGCTGGCGATCGATGCGGTCTTGTCCGCCGCCGAGTTCGGCGAGTGCGTTGAGCTCTTGGAGTTTTTTGATGTTTGCGTTCATGGTACATCCACGTCTTAAAGATCAGGCGAAACTTCAGGCTTTGGCCCGGGAGGTTTTTTTGCTTTTTGCGGCTCTGGCTTCGGCTTTTTTGTCGAGCGCGCGGTAGTAGACTTCTTCGTAATGGATGGCGGCATTGGCCCAGGAGAAGCTTTTCTTCATGGCGCGGACCATCAGTGGTCGCCATTTGCGGTAATTTTTGTACATGGTTGTGGCGCGTTCGATGGCCTGGATGAGCGCGTCTTCGGTGTATTCGGTGAAGACAAAGCCGGAGCCGGAATCGCCGGTGCCGGCGTCGATGACGGTATCAACCAGGCCGCCGGTTGCGTGCACGATGGGAAGGGTGCCGTAGCGCATGGCGTAGATCTGGGTCAGTCCGCAGGGCTCGAAACGGCTGGGGATGAGGAGCATGTCGGCGCCGGCCTGGATTTTATGTGCCAGGGCTTCGGAGTATCCGAGATGCAGGGCGACGCGGCGCGGGTATTTTTCGGCCAGGTCTTTGAGCGCCTGGCTGTACTGATTGTTGCCATCGCCGAGGACGACGAGTTGGAAGCCCTGTTGTTCGTTTTCGAAGTTGGCGAAGAGCTTTTGGAGGGCCGGGATGAGGATGTCGAGGCCTTTTTGCTCGGTGAGCCGGCTGACCATAGCGAGCGTGGGCAGGGTGGGGCGGATGGGCAGGCCAAATTCGTGTTGGAGTTCGGCTTTGTTGCGGCGTTTGCCGTTGAGCTCTTCGATGCTGTAGCGCACGGGGATGTAGTGATCGACTTTGGGGCCCCAGATGCTGTAGTCGGCGCCGTTGAGGATTCCGGAGAGGTCTTCGGTGCGTGCGCTGAGGACTTCGTGGAGTCCGCAGCCGCCTTCGGGTGTCTGGATTTCCTCGGCATAGGTGGGGCTGACCGTGGTGATGGCGTCGGCGTGGATCAGGGCGCCTTTCAGGTAATTGATCTGCTGGTCGCTATCGAGGAGTTCGTCGGCGGATTCGAAGCGTTTGGGTAGGCCGGTGGCTTTGAGTGCGTCTTTGCTGAAGCATCCCTGGTAGGCCATGTTGTGGATGGTGAGGACGGTCGCGATGTTTTCGAGTTCTTTTTCGTAGTAGTAATCGAGGTATACGGGCGCGAGTCCGGTGTGCCAGTCGTTGCAGTGGATGATGTCGATGGGCATGGAGAACTGGCGTGCGAATTCGACGATGGCGCGGCTGAAGAAGGCGAAGCGCTCGGCGTTATCGACGAAATCGTTGTCCTGGTAGCCGTAGAGTCCGTCGCGTCCGAACATTTCGTCGTTTTCGAGGAAAAACACGGTGGCGCCGCCGTCGATGCGTGTTTCCCAGATGGTGACGTCGATTTTGGCCTGGCTTTTGGCGCGGCGCGGGACTTCCAGGGGTTTGAGGCGCCGGGCAAGCTGCATGGCCTGGGGATCGAGGTGTTTGTAGAGCGGGGTGAAGATGGCGACGTTGTGTCCGCGTTTGGCGAGTGCTTTGGGCAGGGCAGCGGCGACGTCGGCGAGTCCGCCGGTTTTGGAGAAGGGGACGACTTCGCTGGAAGCGAAGACGATGCTTAAGCGGCGCGGAGCCTGGTCGGGTCGGGTGTCGCGGGTTTTGACGAGTTTGGACAAGTCCATAGGAAATTTACCTTAATTCGATGTCACGCAGATGCTGAGCGGCGGTCTCCGACGGAATCGGATTGATGTACAGACCAGAACCGCGTTCGAAGCCCGCGATGGTGTTCAATTTGGGAATAAGTTCAATATGCCAGTGATACGGCGCAATGTTTTTGTATTTGAATGGCGCGGAGTGCAACATCAGATTGAATGCGGGGTACTCGAGCGCGATGTTGAGTTTTTGCAGGACGACGCGCAGGGCTTCGGCGAGGTCGTCGTAGAGCGACTCATTTTCAGCTTCGTACCACGGTTCATGTCGACGGGGAAGGAAGAGAACTTCGAAAGGAAACCGCGAGGCGAAGGGAGCGAGTGCAACCACGCGCTGGTTTTGAAAGATGATGCGTTCGCCGGTTTCTAGTTCCTGGTCGAGTATGTCGCAAAAGACGCAGCGCTGGCGGAAGTCGAAGTATCGTGCAACGCCGTCGAGTTCTTCCTGGAGGTTTTTGGGGACCATGGGAAGTGCGATGAGCTGGCTGTGGACGTGTTCTAAGGTGGCGCCGGCTTCGGCGCCTTGGTTTTTGAAGACCATGACGGATTCAAAGCGCGGATCGTTTTTGAGGTCGCGCATTCTTTCTTGCCAGGCGAGCAAGACAGTTTTGATGTCGGGTGTGGCGAGTTGTGCGAAGTCGATGATGTGCTGGCTGGATTCGATGATGACTTCGTGTGCGCCGATGCCTTGCATGGAGTCGTAGATGCCTTCGCCGCGTTTTTTTAGGTCGCCTTCGACGCGCAGGGCCGGGAATTTGTTGGGGACGACGCGCACCTGCCAGTGGTTCGGGTTGTCGGCGTGCAGGTGCGGATTGTTGGGCGGGAAGGTGCGAATCTGGGGAGGTGTGGCGGATTCGTTGCCCGGGCAGAAGGGGCAGAAATCGGCCGCGAGTGAGAGGCGCTCTATTTTGAAATCGCGGGGGCGTCTGGCGCGTTCGGTGGCGATGATCACCCACTGGTTGTTGACGGGATTTTTTCGAAACAGGGGCATGTGTGCTCGCGGCCGTGGAAGTTAGGGTCAGGAGAGTGAGTTTTCGAGTTCACGGAAAGCCTCAGCGGCTTTGGTGAGTTTGTCGATTTCAGCACGTTTTTCTTTGATGCTGATGGCGATGTTGTCGCGTTGACGTTCCAGGGTGAGAAGTTTTTTTTCAGCGCTTTTGATGATCTCTTCCAGAGAGCTTGGCGTGGTTTTTTGAGACATGATTATAGGTCCATGATTGAGAGTTAGAAATGAAGGTAAATGCTATGAAAATGTAGCGGCAATTGATGAATTGCTACTTTTTAGCCGATTACTTGCCAGCGTCCGTGTCCGACCTTTTTCAGGACGCCTTCGGTTTCGAGGGTTGTCATCAGGGCATAAACATAGCTTCGCAGGCTGCTGGAGAGGTCGCCTTCGAGATGACGGATTTGTTCGATAACTTCAGCGGTACGGAAGCTGTCTTGTTCGGCGCTGAGTGCGCGGCAGATGGCTTCGATCTGGGCGCGTCGTGCACCGCGTGCGGGGCGTCCGCTGTCGGGATTGGTTTCCAGGGCGCTTGCGCCATAGGCGGCACGTGCGCGGCGACCGCGGGTGGTTTTGGGGCTGATGCCCAGAGTGGTGCGAAGTTCTTCCAGAGCACGGCGTGCATCGTGGGTTTGAATGTTGAATTGTTGATAGCGCTCTTCCAGTTCAACAAGTTCTTGTTGATGCTGTTGAACGGCTTGTTCGAGATTGGCAATTTCCTCGGAAAAGCTGATGATTTTAGTCACGAAAAACTCCATGGTTAATTGTTGAGTTGATAGGTATACATCCTGAAGCAATGCATACAATGATGATAATCAACATGTCAAATGCGGCTCTACATGTAAGAGAATATAAACGCAAAGGTGAACTATGTTGAAAGTCTGTCAGGTTAAAGGGGATAGCGAGAGAATAAGGTAAGGTGCAAGAACGTAAAATGCCTGCGGCGGGAGGCGATTCGACGCAGGCATCTGTGGAAGTTTTATGATGTTTCAGAATGTGAGGAGAGTTTATTCTTCGTGTTGCAGGGCGTTGCGAAGTTCGCGCGCGTGTTTCCACTGGAATCTTCCACGTAACAACATGAATACACGGTCATGTCCCTGGGTCCAGTCGATGAGTTGTTCGATGTCATAGGTATCGAATTCGCGTCGCATGCCGGCGCGTTCTGTGAGGATGAAGCAGGCGTCGCCGTGCGTTAAGTCGATTCCGTCGCGCTCCAGTAAGAAGGGGTCGACGGCATAGGCGATGCGCAGGCTTTGGGCAAAATCGCGTGTTTGCTCTACCGGCCACATACCTTCACTTTCCCAGATTAAGACAAATTTCTGGTTTTGATAAAGTTCATTGGCGAGTTGTGTGATGAGGGCACGGTTGTTGGCGTTCGGAGAGAAGGAAAGCGGTGTTTTTAAAAAGACGGCTCGCGCAGCGAGGGCGCGCGCGGCTTCCAGAGTTTTGGCCCAGCCTTCGCGTACGCTGTCGTCGAGCTGTGCTGCGTTTTGGTCGGAGAGGCGGATGAGGCCTTGTGTGACGGCGGGATCCACGTGGAGCACGAAGCCAAAGCCTTTGGGGGATTCAACGCGCCAGCGGTTCAGGGTGCTGATAGAGGGTTTTTGTTCGTAGGTTTCGAGGTCGAGCTCAAGGGCATTGCAGGTGGCAAAGTAGCGGCCCCATCCGTGGGGGACGTGATCGCAGCCATAATAAATTTTGGTCATAAGGTTGTATCGCTTGTCTGGTAAGGTTTTGAAGAATTAGTCAAAAACAAAGATAAGTTCGCTTCCGTGGCGCTCGATGCTGGCGTCGATTCGGCTAAGTGCCTGTCGATGTTGGCTCCAGAAGACGTCGAGTCGGGTGCGTTCCAGGGTCGAAGGCTGGTCAAAGAGAACGGAATTGGCGAGTTCCGGCGTGAGGGCGCGGAGGGCGGCTACCGTACTTCGGCTGAAACGCCCCGTCCACTCAAAACGTCCCAGGACGCGGCGTGAGGCGCGGGACTGGAACGTCTGGCCGTTGTTGTAGGAGATGATTGTTCCCTGCGCAAAGGGAGTTCCCTGGCCGTACAGGGCGGGGTTGCTGCTGAAGCGCTCCCAGTTGTTGGTCAGAAAGTCGAACAGAATCAGGCTGGAAACCTGTGCGGCCAGTTCGCGGGTTGTGATGTCGTTCTGGTGTTCGAGGATGGCGCGGTGGAGTTGGCCTTCACCAAAGTTTTCGAGGCGGGCGTGGGCTTCTTGAAAGTCCTGGCTGATGGCATTGAACGTTGGTGCGGTGCCGAGCCAGTCTCTCCACAGGCCGGTGATTTCGATGGGCCAGCCGGTGGTTGCAGGGACGAGTTCCTGGAGTGCGCCGTAGACGAATTGCGTATCGGGATTGCCGTTGGCATCGGCGGGCGATTGCCAGAGCATTTGTGCAGTCAGCTCGGAGTCGGGGGCGATGCGTTCCCAGTCGGCGCGCAGGATTTTTGCCGGGGCGGTGTGAGGAATGTCGAAGTCGCAGAGGATCATTTCGCAGAGGCGATAGGCCGCGATTTCTGAGCGCCAGGCGTCGCTGCTGTTGGATTTTGCGGGTTTGAAAATGAAGCGGTCGGCACCGTCGCGGGTCAGGATGATGTGCGGCGTGGGTGCGGATTGATCGATTCTAATACCGTTGATGTTGAAAAGGGCGACGGCATCGAGGGGTTCAGATTTTTGCAGGTCGGCGTCAGACTGGATGCTTTCCTGGAAAATGGTGCGGAACTCGTCGGTTTGATCCGATGTGGCCATGCCGTGCGCAGCGATGGCGCGGGCGTGGCGGAAGTTCTGTTGGCCGAGCAGTTCACGGGCGATGGCGAGGCTATCGTCCGGTGTTTTGGCGCTGTTTTGCCAGCGCAGATAGGGTTCGGGCGTGTTTGAGTTCCCGGCGATTTCCGCTGGAACCGCCTCCTGAACCCGCTGCTCTGCCGAAGCTTCCTCGGCAAGCTCGCCGTCGAGCTCTTCGTTGGCAGGGGCTTGTTGGTCGGCCGGAGCTTCAGGGGTGGGGGGCGTCTGGGGATCGGTCGGGGCTTTGTCGGGAGCGGCGACCAGTTTGGGAGATGCCGAGGGCTTCTCGGGGGCAGAAT
This sequence comes from Lujinxingia vulgaris, assembly GCA_040393065.1. Taxonomy (GTDB): domain Bacteria; phylum Myxococcota_A; class Bradymonadia; order Bradymonadales; family Bradymonadaceae; genus JACCWM01. The sequence continues at coordinate 6,205 of JBEBUW010000107.1, forward strand.
CAGTATGTTTACCGTTCTGGGTGCTGTTCTGGGTGAAGAAATAGGTCGCTGCGCAGATTGCGAGAAGCAGGACCAGGAGAACGGGAAGAAGTTTGCCTTTTTTGCGAGTTTTGTCAGGCGCTTCGTCGAGTTCCAGGTCATCTTCTACATCTTGTACGGCCTGGGTGGCAGCGATTGGCTCGGGTTGTGCGTCCTGGGGCAGGTTTATGGGTGCGGATTCGGCGGCAGTGTCGAAAAGTTGGTCCGCGGTTGATGTAGAGGTGGCTGGCGTAGCAGTTTGCGCCGGGCCGGTTTTGTCGTTTTGCGCTTGTTCTTGTGCGGGTGTTTCCTCTTGTAGATCGGCTTGCTGCGGGCCGGATTCATCGTTGAGAAGTGGATCGTTATCGACTTCGGAGTCCGAGAGGAGCGCAAAGTTGGGTTCTTCAGAAAACGCGAGCAAAGGCTCAGAAACCGGTCCATCTGGCGATGAAGCGGCCGGAGCGGTGGGCTCGGATTTGGCGCGTGGCGCTTCGTTGGTTTCGTTGATGAAGACAGGACTGGAGATGAGCACGTCGGAAGTGGCGGGAGCGTTGATGGGCTGGCTTCGTTCCGTAGTTTCGACTTCGCGGGGGCTGGAGATGCGCGAGAGCAGGGCGTGTGCTTCGGCGGCAAATCTGCGGCGAAGTTCTTCGAACACCGGGTGTTGGCTGACGGGCATCCAGTCGCCGTCGGCTTCGGCGATTTCTTCGGCGCCGAGCAATACACCGCCTTTGATGAGCTGAATCAGGCCGTCTTTGTCGACGGGTTCATAGACGATGTTTTCGATAAGCAGTCGGTAGGTGCCGCGGCCGAGGACTTGTTGGATTTCTGCGGTGGGCAGGCGGATAAAGCCGCTGCCACGGTTTTCGGACGCAAGGGCGGCGTCGATTTCCATGCTTTCACGGCGTTGACGCAGGCGTGCGAGCATGGATTGTGAAGTGGTTTTGCCGGAACGATCCGGGCGAACGGTGATGCTGTCGTGCGTGATTGGATGAGGTGGCTTTTCGGGAGCCGGGGCGATGCCCGCAAAGAGGCCGTCGTGGATTCCGGAGTTTTCGGTGACGCTCAGCTTTTCTTTGAGCGAAGGCATCGGTTTGGAAGCCGCCTTTGGGACTGGCGGAACGCTGCTTTTTTTGGGGGCCGCCGGAAGCGGTTCCACAGGCGTGGGTGTGGAGGTGGCCGGGTTGATTGAGGGAATGGTTGGTCGATTGTTGATCGGTAATTGGATGCGCGATTGCGATAATTCCGTGGAGCTATCGAGAATCGAGGCGACTTCGTCTTCGGTGATCTCGACGGAAAGCGCGGGTTTGGATTGCGTTTTTCTGGACTCGGTTTTGGGCGCGGGCTCGGCTTTGGGGAGGGCGTCGCCGGGTAGAGTTGCTCTGCGTTTTCGTGCTCGCTTGAAGAGCTTTGCAAGCGAGGGTTCGGCTGCCGGGTCTGAGTTTTCTTCTGCCGCAGTGATGGTAGGTTTGTTTTGAAGGGTTGTTCGATCCAGCGTGGAGTCGGCTGCCAGCGATTCGTCGTCGGGGAAGTCTGCCCAGGCGCGGTATTCTTCGGGGATGGCGTCGGCTTTCAGGATGCCGGTGGCCCCTTCAAGGGAATCTGTGTCGGCAGTGTGTGGATCTAGGGCAGTTTCGAGATCTTGTTTTTGAGCTTGATTTTGCGAGGAATCAGCTTGTTGCGTAGTGGCAAGCGGAAGCCTGGCTTTAAGTTTGGAGATGATCTGAGCTTTCTGGGTTTCGGACGTCAGCGTGGGGCGTTCTGAGGCTGGTTTGTGTTGTTCGGCCGAGAACGCGCCGAGTTCCGAAGTCTGGCGCAGGTGTGCATCACTGCCGGGTTTGTGAGCGGCAGGCTGTTTTTTGGAGGGAAAGAGGTTGGGCGTTTTGCGTTCTTTGGTGGCTTCGGAATGGACGTCGCTGAGCGAGGTAAGACCGGCTTCTTCGCGTTGTTTTTCTTGTTCATCAAGGGCGGCGAATTCCTGGAGTAAAGGCGAGCGGGACGAAGACGTCGTGGATTCGTTGCGCTGGAAGGGGTTTTCCGGCGGATCGGATGTTCGTCCGGGAAAGCCGCTGAAGGTGGAGCGGATGGTGTCGGGCTCGGTAAAGGTGCCGAGCGTCAAGCGTTCCAGCTTGTTGATGGCGTCGGCTTCGTCTGCGGCCAGCGGATGGGCTGGCAGAGGACGCATGGTCGTTGCAGGCGTTTTGTCCGGCGGAAACGCAACGGCACGTCTGGTTTCAATGCGGTTAAACGCCACGTCGGCCTGAGAAAGGTCCGGTGAGGGCGCACTGCCGGCGGGCAATCGATTGGTTTCGACAGGGATGTCAGCGAAGCACTTCGGGCAGGAAACAGTGGCGTCGTCAACGCGTTCGCCTTTGGGTCTGATTCGAAAAAACGAACGGCAACCAGGGCACTGAACTTCCACGGCTTCGGGAGTAAAATCTCCCATGAACTTCTACTCGTAGGAAAGGGGTACGTGATTTAGCTTAGATTTTGGAACGGGGCTAATTCTTACACCGCACTCTACACAAGAAGGTGTAAGTGCTCAATCAATTCCTTTGGGTTTCGATGGTCATCAAGCAAATCATCGATAACGATCGACTTGTGAAACTTATAGTCGGCCCCAGCGTCTGCGCAAGGACCATTCTGTGGCGAGCAGTCCGACGAGAATTCCAAAGAGGACAAATGAATCCCAGAGCTGGATTACTTTTCGGTGATTGATCTGGACGTAGCGCGGTGGATGGTACTGGAGCGAGGCGTTTGAGACGCCAGGTAAAACCGTGTGATATCCGCCGGTGGCCTCTGAGATGGCGGCCAAAAGATCGTTGCGCGGGATGATGTCGCGGAATTGTTCGACGTCGGGCACAGCGAGGAAGAGATCTTCGTCGGTGAGTAGTCCGGAGGCGGTCCGGGCTTCGATCTGGATTTCGTAGATGCCGGTGTTTTCGACCGGGTAAGTGAGCTGGTATTGGCCGTTGTGGTCGGTTTCAAACTCCAGGGTTTCGACGAGCGTTCGTTCCGCGGGGCCGGGTTTCTGGTGGTCGAGTGGGCGGAAGTAGATGTGTGCCGTGCCTTTGGCGTTGGCGAGCGGTGAATAATCAGGGGCGAAAATGCGGATGTTGGCGCGCATGTGGCTGCCGGGAGCGTAGGTGTCTTCGGCGATGTCGAGGCGGACGAGTTTGAGTTCGGGATCTTTGATGAGCCATCGCATCGCGTTGTTCCAGAACATCTGGTACTCGCGCGCGGTGCCGCCCTGGCCGGCGTTTTCGAAGGCCCATCGCCAGGTGGAGTCTACAGTCAGGGCCATGGTGCGGCCTTTGCCCTGTTCGGCAACGGTCAGGACGGGCATGGGTTTGCCGGCGTTTCGAAGGCGCGGGTGGGTGGCCAGCACTGTGCTTTTGGCGGTCGGGCCAAGCACGATGTTGGTGCCGTGCATGGCGGGGAGCTCGGCCCAGATTTCTTCGTTGAGTGCCGGATCGAAGGCCAGTTGTGTGATCGGATGACGATGGCCTGCGGAGGTGAGTTTGGGGTGAAATTTGGCGGTGTCGATGAGCGAGTTTTTGTTTCCGGCGGGCGGAAGCTGGACGGGCAGGATGTTTTCTACGGGCGTGCGTGCGTAGCCGCCGCTGGCAAAGGAGAGATCGCCACCGATCATGGCGAATCCGCCGCCGTCGTTGACGTACTGGGCGATGGAGCTGAGGTACTGACCCATCTGGTAGGGGCCGAAGTTGAAGTTTTGGAAGATCACCAGGTCGAAGCTGCCGAGCTCGTCGCGGAAGAGTTCGTCGGTGGGGAAGGGGATCAGGCTCATTTCGTGCGTGGGCACGGTCTGCGGATTGGAGTTTGTGCGCAAAATGAAGAAGCTGACGAGATCGACGTTGGGATTTCGTTTGAGGAGTTGGCGCAGGTAGCGCTGGTCCCAGCTCGGGCGTCCGACGACCTGGAGGACGCGAATTTTGTCGCGGATGACTTTTAAGACGAAGTGCTGGACGTTGTTTTCGAAAAGGGCTTCGCCGGCAAATTCGGGGACATCGACGGTGTAGACTTCTTTGCCGATGCGTTTGGGGACGAATTCGAAGGTGGTTTTGGTGCGCGTGGTTCCCGCGGGAAATTCGGCGGTGCGGGTCTGGAGGATTTCGCCGTCGCGTCGCAGGGTGACCGGGATGTTGCGCTGGTCGAGGCCGATGGACTGAACTTCGACGTCGATGCTGATTGAGTTGTGGACGAAGGCGAAGTCGTCATGCAGGACGCGTGCAATGGCGACGTCTTTGAGGCCTTCGGAGCTTGCGGCGGCCAGGGTGTTGATCGGAGCGTTGAGGCGTTTTAAGGCGTCGAGGCTGGCTTCGTCGAGAGCTTCGCCGCGGCGCACGCGGCGGCCGATGGCGCCGGTGTCGATGCCGTCGCTCAGGATTACGACGCCGCCAAGGTCGCGGCCGTCAAAATGTTCACGGACGGATTCGAGAGCGGCAGTCAGATCGGCGGCGTCTTCGGTGGGTTCGAGCGCTTTCAAGGCGGCCAGGGATGAACCGTTGAGTGCTTCGCCGTAGGTGAAAAACGTGAACTGATGGTCGGGGTTCTCGGCCGACATCGAGGATTCGAGTTGTTCCAGGGCTGCGGTGGCACGGTCGATGCGGCGCTGCTGGCCATCGTCAACGCGCAGCGTCATGGAGCGGCTGGCGTCGAGGACGACGGCGACATGATTTTTGACTTTGGAGATGTTTTTAAGATCGATGGCAGGCTCAAGCAGAAGCATCACGGCAAGGGCGTAGACGGTCGCGCGCAGGCCGACGAGCGTCCAGCGGCGATAGCTTTTGAGCGTGCGCAGATCGTAGGCGCTGACGCTGATGACGAGCAGGCCGATGACGATCAGAGCGATGATCCAGGGCGGGCTGAAGTCGCCGAGCCAGAGGATGTCGCGTGTGTTGTAATCGTTAAAATTCATGCGCAGAGCCTGGAGTAAGCCAGAGAAAAGAGATCAGTCGATGCGCCAGCGGCGGCGTTTCAGGATGAATGGGATATGGACCTGGTCGGCTTTGTAATTGACGGTGAGCGCGTACAAAACCAGGTTGATGCCAAAGCGGTAGGCGATTTCGCGCTGGCGTTCGCCGCCGGGGGTGACGTTGTGTTCCCAGGCGCCGAAGTTGTCGCGAGCCAGGGCGCCGAGCATGTCGTTGTGGTGGACGAGGACGCTGATGCGGTCTTCTTCGAAGATGCCTTGCATGTCGGGTGCGGTGGCGATGCGACCGACGGGGCGTTCGATGAGGTAGAAGGATTTGTAGACGACGTGGTCGCGGGGAACGGTCGTGAGTTTGCGGTTGGGGAAGATGCGCTGAATTTCGCGCTCGATGCTTTTTGCAAAGGGGCCATCGACGACACCTTCGGCGGAGTCGATGAATAAAAAGCCGCCGGCCTGAACAAAGGTGCGAAGCTGGTCAATGGAGGCTTGCGGTAAGGGATCGAATCCACGGTCGCCGGCCCAGACCAAAAACGGGTAGAGAAAAAGATCCGGGGTTCCGGCGGAGACGACGGGAGTATTCGGGCGAACTTCGATGCTGGTGCGTTTTTCGACTTCCAATAAGAGGCGGCGCAGTGCGGACGGGCGCGGATTCCAGCCGGGGCTGTCGTACTTAAACTGCGCAATGGCAAAGCGGTCGTCCTCGCCCATCGCCATTGCGGCAGGTGCGGCGGTGAGCAGGCCAAGCGCAGCGAGTGCGGAGCTGGAATATAAGAATTGACGTCGATTCATAGGGTTGAGCCTTCGAGGTTGCCAGCGTCGTGCGAACTCCGACGGAATGGGAAGCCATGCCATGCAACCTGTAAGAGGCGATGAGGCATTCCGCGGGAGTTTTCAGCAGGGTTTCAGTCGGCGAGCATGGAGCGGAGTGCCGCGAGGTATTTGGCGTTTTGTTCTTCGCGTTTTTCGTTCAGGGCACGGCTTTGTTCGGCCCCTTCGATTTTAAGCATGGTCGCGGGGATTTCGCGCAGGAAGCGGCTGGGTTCGCGCGTTTCTTTTTTGTCGTAACGGCTTCGTTCGGCGGCGGTCGTCAGCACAAGATACTGTTGGGCGCGGGTAATGCCGACGTAGGCCAGGCGGCGTTCTTCGGAGATTCCGGCCTGCGTGTCGACGGAGCGCGCGTGGGGCAGGTAGCCTTCTTCGACGCCGACCATGAACACAACCGGGAATTCCAGCCCTTTGGAGGAGTGAAAGGTCATCATTTTCACGCCTTCGCCGGCTTTGTCGTCTTCACCCGCGGAGGCGCGGTCCAGAGTAATCCGGGTCAGGAATTTATCGAGTGAGCCACCGCCGGCTTCCTGGAAGCTGACGATGCTGGCCAGGATGCCTTCCATGTTTTCGATGCGCATGCGGGCGATTTTAGGGTTTTTGTCGGTGCTCAAAATGTGGTCGACCATGTGGGTGCGCTTGAGAAGGGCGCGGCCGATTTCGGACAAGGATTGTGAGCTTTCGGGCGCGTTCAGGAAGCGTTCGCGGAAGGTCTGGATAAGATCCACGAATTCAGCAAGGTGTGTGGAGACGGCGTGGCCGATGCCATGGACAAGATCGGGCTCTTCGGAGATGCGAACGAGGGCTTCAAAGAAAGAAATTTTCTCCTGGGCGGCAAATGCGCTGATGCGCTCCAGCAGGGTCGGGCCGATGCCGCGCGGCGGCACGTTGACGATGCGGCGCAGGTTGAGTTCGTCATTTGGATTGACGCAGACCTGCAGGTAGCCGACGAAGTCTTTGACCTCTTTGCGGTCGAAATACTCGGTGGAGCCGATGACCGTGTAGGGGATGCGGTAGGAGCGCAGGGCTTCTTCAAAGAGGCGTGACTGCGGGTTGACGCGGTAAAGAATAGCGATGTCGGAGTAGTCGAGTTTGAATTCAAAGCGGACGCGCTCGATTTCAGCGGCGACGAATTCGGCTTCTTCGCGTTCGCTGGCGCAGCTTACCCAGCGGAGTTTTTCGCCCTGGCCTTTGGCACTCCAGAGTTGTTTGGCTTTGCGGACTTTGTTGTGAGCAATCAGCGCGTTGGCCGCGTTGAGGATGCTGTTTGTGGAACGGTAGTTTTGTTCGAGGGTGATAACGCGGGTGTTTGCGAATTTGTGCTCGAACTGCAGGATGTTTTCGGCCACGGCACCGCGGAAACCGTAAATGCTCTGGTCGTCATCGCCTACGACGACGATGTTCTGGTGATCTTTGACGATTTCTTCCAAAAACATGAGCTGGGTGTGGTTGGTGTCCTGGTATTCGTCGACCATGACGTACTGGAATTTTTTGGCGTACTTCTGGCGCGTTTCTTCGCTGGTTTTGAAGATCTCGACGGGCAGGCAGATGAGATCGTCAAAATCAACGGCGTTTAAGCCACGCAGCGCGCTCTGGTATTTGCCGAAAATGCGCTGGGCAAAGGGTAACAGGGGATCGAAGCGCAGTTCGTGGACGTTTTCGGGTTCGGCGAGTGCCATTTTGGCAAGGCTGATGATGGCGAGGATGCGCTTGGGATCGACCATTTTGGGGTCGAGTTTGAGTTCCTTCATGCCTTCGCGCACAACATTGAGCTGGTCGCCCTGGTCGAGAATGGTGAAGGGACGTTTGAAGCCGAGAACGTCGATGTCGGCGCGCAGGATGTCGGCGCCCAGGCTGTGGAAGGTGGACAGGTGCAGGCGGTCGGCCATTTTGGCGCCGACGACTTTGGCAACGCGCTCCTGCATTTCCATGGCGGCTTTGTTGGTAAAGCTCATCGCCAGGATGTTGCCCGGCGCGATGCCTTGCTGGAGCAAGTAGCCGATGCGCTGGGTGATGACGCGCGTTTTTCCGCTGCCTGCGCCGGCCAAAATCAGAAGCGGGCCGCCGATGTGTTGGACGGCTTCGCGCTGTTGCGGGTTCAGAAGGTGAAGTTGGAGATCCATGGGCACTACCACTGCAAGCCAGCCAGATTAGGTCAGAAAAGAGCTCGGGCGCGTCCTACATAACATCTTCAAAAGAATGACAACGGCGCGCCGACGTTGGAAATTACTATCTCGCTGATCGGTGGGCAGACGTCAATCGTCGTCCCTGGAACCTGGGTTCGAGTTCGGGCGGGCATTGCCCGGAAAAATGGAACCTGGGTTCGAGTTCGGGCGGGCATTGCCCGGAAAAATGGAACCTGGGTT
>JBEBUW010000108.1:0-14346 GCA_040393065.1 Lujinxingia vulgaris
CACGGGATATCTAATGGGTTTGCAGAGATGTGTTGAAGGATGAGGGAAAATCCCCTGGGCTGGCACGACGCCGACGCGCTCCGCAGGGGCCAGAGGCCCCGCTGCGCGGGTGGTTGGGAGGTGGTGGGGGGGCGCGGGCTGTGAGATTAACCGACGAAGGATGCGATCGATTGGACGATGGCGGCGGTGCGGACAGCTTCGTCGATCTGGTCTTTGGAGACGCCGGTTTGCTGGGCGGCGTTGACGTGGCCTTTGACGCAGCTCGGGCAGCCGTTGGCGGAGGAGATTACGATCGAGATCAGTTCGCCCAGGGCTTTGCCGAGGGTCGATTTGACGAACAGGCTGGCGCGCAGGCCGACGTTGAAGCCGGCGAATTCGTCGTCCTCGGTCAGGGAGCGGAATTTGTAGTAATGGTTGAAGGACGTGGTGGTGGCGGCCATGCCGACGCCTTCGTTGATCTGCTCGCGGGTAAAGCCGGCGGCTTCGGCGCGGGCGGCGAAGAATTCGGCGAGTTCGGCGTTGCCGTGGTGGGATGCCACGACGGTGGCGACCAGGAGCTTGGATTTTGCGGTGAGCTTGCCGTCGGCAAAAACACCGCGCTCCAGATTCATGTAGGTGTCTTTCAGGTATTCGGGCGAATTGGCGAGTACACGCAGCCAGTTGGCGCGGGGATCGGGGCTTTCGAGATTGAGTTTGCTCAGAGCGCGATCAAAGGCTTTGCGCTGGTCGTCGTTCATCTGTTCATCGGTCAGTGCTGTCAACCAACTCATAAGAAATCCTCGTACTGATAAGTTTTGGGATAGAGAAAGGCGAAAGAAAAGCGGCGGCTCGGGCCGCCGCTTCTTAGCGATTGTGCGTGGAGATTAAAGCTGGATCGTGTCCTGGCCTTTTTCCCAGCCGCAGGGGCAAAGCTCGTCGGTCTGCAGTGCGTCGAGCACGCGGAGGGTTTCCTGGACGTTGCGGCCGACGTTCAAATCGTTGATCTGAACCCAGCGCACGATGCCGTTCGGGTCGAGGATGAAGGTACCGCGGTAGGCAACGCCTTGTTCTTCGTCGAGAACGCCGAAATCACGGGCCATCTGCTTGGTGACGTCTGCGAACAGGGGATATTGCAGGTCGCCAAGGTCGCTGTGGCTCTTGACCCAGCCCAGGTGGCTGTAGGCGGTGTCGGTGCTTCCGCCGAGCAGGACTGCATCGCGGTCTTCGAATTCCTCGTGGTGGTTGTTGAAGTCAACCAGCTCGGTCGGGCATACGAAGGTGAAGTCCATCGGATAGAAGAAAAGCACAACCCATTTGCCCTCGTAATCGGAGAGGCTGATTTCGGTGATGTCGCGTTTGATGAGAGCGGAAGTTTTGAAATCAGGTGCTTTTTTTCCAATCGTAATTGCCATGATTGTGTCCCTTGTAAAAATGAGGTGAATAAAACTGCAACAAACATTGTGGAGCCAGGTTGCAGTCGCGAATTTTGGCGTCCCTGGCCAATTCCGCAGCATCAACGACACTGTGCTGCCATTTCATTCCATGCAGGCCGCAAATTTCCGGCCCGTTTAGAATGATTCTTAATTACGAGGTGAAGTTGGAGCTGTCAAGTCGCTAAATTTTTGTCGCTCGGGCGCGCCAGTGCTTGCCAAACCATCGGGTGTAGGGCTACACAGTCTGCGGCAAATTTATCGTCTGAGGTGCTGCATCGATGTATCTCGGCTTCACAAAACGACTATTTTGGAAGGTATTGACATGACGCATGGCCCGCTGACTCGTTTTTCCGAAGATGAAAGTATGTTTCAGGAGGCGGTGCGCGCTTTTGCTCGCTCCGAAGTTCGGCCGCTTGTTGAGAAGATGGATGCCGCGCAAACACTTGATCCGGCATTGATCGCCAAAACCTTTGAGCTGGGCCTGATGGGCATTGAGGTTCCGGAAGCGTACGGCGGCTCGGGCAGCTCGTTTACAACCGCCATTCTGGCGATTGAAGAACTCGCCGTGGTCGATCCGAGCGTGTCGGTGTTTGTCGATGTGCAAAATACGCTGGTGAACAATGCGCTTGTGCGCTGGGCGACTGAAGAACAGAAGCAAAAATACCTCACCAAGTTGTGCTCGGAGTGGGTAGGAAGCTACGCGCTGAGCGAGGCTGGCAGCGGTTCGGACGCGTTTGCGCTGGCGACGCGCGCGGTCGATTGCGGCGATCATTTCAAGCTCACGGGCAACAAACTCTGGATCACGAACGGCGGCGAAGCCAACGTGTATATCGTGTTTGCGACCGTCGATCCGTCGGCCGGCTACCGCGGAATCACCGCGTTTTTGGTCGAGCGCGATTTTGAAGGTTTCTCGGTCGGTAAAAAAGAAGACAAGCTCGGTATTCGCGCTTCGTCGACCGTGGAACTGATCATGGAAGACTGCATCGTTCCGCGGGAAAACGTGCTGGGCGAGATTGGAAAAGGTTATAAAACCGCGATCGAAACGCTCAACGAAGGACGCATCGGCATTGGTGCGCAAATGATCGGTCTGGCGCGCGGCGCGCTCGAAAATGCGCTCGATTATATGCTGGAGCGCAAGCAGTTTGGTCAGCCCCTGGCGAGTTTTCAGGGACTGCAGTTTCAGTTTGCACAGCTTGCGGCGGAGCTCGAAGCGGCGCGACTGCTGGTCTACAACGCTGCGCGCCTGAAAGATGCGGGCCTGCCGTTTTTGAAGGAAGCAGCCATGGCCAAGCTGGTTTCGAGCCAGGTGGCAGAGCGTGTGGCTTCGAAATGCGTGGAGTTCCACGGGGGCGTTGGATTTACCCGTGAGTTCCCGGCTGAGAAATTCTATCGCGACGCGAAGATTGGCTCGATTTACGAAGGCACTTCCAATATGCAGTTGCAAACTATAGCTAAGATGCTCCTGGATAGCCGGCGGGCCTAAATCGACGATCGCTTTGCCGCTACCCTCGGGACGGCCTATCAGGCCTATCCCTCGGGATAACGGCTTCGCGCTCCTCGATTTATGCCTCGCCGGGGGGCGTTGGGGGGGTGGCGCTGCTGCGCAGCGTTGGGCGGCGGTTCTAAATCGACGATCGCTTTGCGCTCCCCGATTTATGCGTCGCCGCGGGCGTGGGGGGTTGGCGCTGCTGCGCAGCGTTGGGCGGCGGTCCTAAATCGACGATCTCTTCGCGCTCCCCGATTTATGCCTCGCCGGGGGACGTTGGGGGGCTGGCGCAGCTTTTTTTGTTTTGGGGTGGGGGAAATGTGAGGGGCAAGAGCTAGATAAGATGCGGTAAGTGCTCGATGTGTGGGGGTAGATAGCCAGAACAAATGCGGTGGGTGGCGGGGAGAAGTTGATTGCAGGTAAAATCGGGCGTTGTGCGGGCGGGGAGAAGTTGATTGCAGGTAAAATCGGGCGGTAGGCGGGTGGGGAGTAGCTAAAAATAGCAAAAATTGGGCGGTAGGTGCGTGCGGAACGGGTGAAAATGCAAAAATTGGGCGGTGGGCGCTCAATTTTAGGTGATCATCCCTGTCGGAATGTTCAGTTGGGGAGGTTTGGAGGGGCGTGATTTTTTGGTGAGGGAATGATGGATGCGCGGGGCGAAGTGGAGTATTCTGGGGATGGATGGTACACAGACGGTTTTGCAGGGTAGGTTTTTGACCAAAAGATAAAGATGAGGAATGAAGATGTCGCAATTTTGGCGAGCGGTGGTGAGGCTGGATGGAAATCAGGGCGCGATGCTGGGCTTTTTGATTGCGTGCGTTCTGGTGGCGGGCTGCTCGTTTGATGGGGGAGCGGCTCTGAGTGCGCTTTGTATTGAGGACAGTGATTGCACGGGGGGCCGTGTTTGTAGTGCGGAGAATGTCTGCGTGCAGCCTGGGACGGGTGAGCGGGATACCGATTTGGAGACGGATGTCGGGGGTGAGTTTGATGTGATGCCTGATCTGGACGTGGAGGATCCGGGCCTCGATGTGGATCCGGATCCGGATGTTGAGGAAGACACGGGGCCTGTGGAGGCGGACGTTGAGGAGGACACGGGGCCCGGGGAGGCGGACGTTGAGGAAGACACGGGGCCTGTGGAGCCGGAATGTGTGTTGGAGGCGATTCCAGAAACGGCGGAGCAGGTAAAAGCGTGTCAGGATTATATTGTGTTTGTGTCTTCGGGGGGCGCAGCGACAGGTGATGGGACGATGGCCGGGCCGGTGAACACGATTTTGCGTGGGCTGGAACTGGCAGAGAGCGGCGAGGGGGCTGCCGGGGGAGAGGTTCGGTGGGTTCTGGTGTCGAAGGGCGAGTATGTGGAGGCCGCGACGATTTCGTTGCAACCCACGGTGGCGTTGGTGGGAGGATATGAGGCGCATCCAGACGGCTGGTTTCGGACAGGTTCTGAAAAGAGTGTTGTGAAGGGTAATAATCCGACGATTCTGGGAGAGGATATTGATAAGACGACGGTTCTGGCTCATTTGGAGGTGGGGCCGGCGGAGATTCAGCCAGATGTGGTCAGTGATGCGTTGGCTGGCGGGCGCAGTGTTGTGACGGTTTATTTGAAGGATAGTCCCGGGGTAGAGCTGCGGAGTCTGGAGATCCGTGGCGGCATGGGTGGGGACGGTGCGAAGGGAAGGGATGGGGCAGCTGCTTATGCATTGCGCGGTAATGATGCTTCGGGGCGTAACCGGGGAGATGCAGTGTTCTGTGCGGATGGGCAACGCAGCGGCCGGGGAGGTAATGGTGGGCAGGGCGGAGTTCGACAAGATGGTGAAAGGGGCGGGAGAGGTATCTTGGCCAATACAGAGAGTGACGGCGTGGTCTCGGGAGGGGCAGGTGGTGTGCGTAGTTTTGATTCAAGTAATAGAAATGGACAGGCTGGAAGCAGTGCCGGGAATGTAACTGAGGTGGGTGCTACCGGTGCTGGTGGTGGGGAACAGGGCGGGTTTACCGGTGTGGTCTGGAATGGGAAATCGGGAGAGGATGGGGCGTACGGCATTCCGGGAGATGGTGGTGGTGGCGGCGGTGGTGGTGCCGGCCGCGGTGGCGGTAATAGTAACCGAGGTGGAGCAGGTGGCGGTGGCGGCAGTGGTGGTTGCGGCGGTGACAAGGGTACTGGCGGAAAAGCCGGTGGCGCGAGCGTAGCTTTGTTATTGAGTGGAGGTTCTGCTGAGGTGAAGATTGAGAACTGCGTAATCCATGGAGGCAGAGGTGGTGCCGGTGGAAATGGTGGTCAGGGCGGTCAGGGAGCGCAGGGTGGTCAGGGAGCGCAGGGTTCTAGTGGGGCTGGAGATGGAGATGGCAAGGCTGGTGATGGCGGCAACGGCGGCAAGGGTGGTAATGGGGGCAATGGCGGTCGAGGCGGTGGTGGCGCGGGTGGGCCGGCGTTTGGGATTTATAGTGAGCAGGCGCTGAGTGCAGCGGCAGATTACGTGGTTGTTGATGGCAGTCTGATTGGTGGTGCTGGCGGCAATGCCGGTGCTGAGGGGGCAGGGGCGCCGGGCATTACACGAGTCGTCCAGATTGGTCCGGTGCAATGAGTTGATTGGATAGGATCTCATTTCCAGTAGCGTGTTCGCGTCAGGCAATATGAAAAGCCTCCCTTCGGGGAGGCTTTTTTGTGTGGGCGGCGATGAGCGTATCGGTAGTTGCTGTTTTTAGTGGGTTTTGTGGTAGTGTGAGAATGGTTGAAAAAGGGACGACTGTAGTTCACGAATTTGCATAGAAAAGGTTTCAGGATGGCAAAAATATCGTCTGCGTTGCAGAGCCGCTGGTTGCTTGGTCTTGTGTTTTGCTTGCTTGCGGGCTGTTCGTTTGATGGCGTCAGCGAACTGAGCATGATGTGTGAAACGGACAATGACTGCACGGGAGGGCGGGTTTGTCATGACTTTGTGTGTCAGAGCCCGGGAACGGGTCCCGATCTGGTAGATGTCGGGCTGGATAGCGGCGCAGGCGAGGATGTTTCGGTGCCGCTGGATTCTGGTCGCGATGTGGAGGGCGGAGAGGACGTTCCGGATACTTCGGATACTTCGGATACTTCGGATGTTTCTGATAGCGGGGACGATAGTGGAATTGACGAGGATGTTTCGGATGGCGGTCAGGATGCGGAACCGGATGTTAACGAGCCGGATGTGGATGAGCCCGATGTGGACGATCCGGATGCAGAGACGTTTGATTGCGAGCAGCTCATTTTGACGGGAGCGGCCGCTGCTTACTGCCAGCAGCATATTGTTTTTGTTTCGAAGAGTGGGGATGACGGCAATCCGGGGACGCTCGGTGCGCCGGTGGCAACGATCGGGCAGGGATTGGCTCGTGCCGAGACGGATCGAAGGATTCGATGGGTTCTGGTGGGGATTGGAACCTATGAAGAAAGTATTGTGCTGCCGGAATTTGGGATTGGTGTTGTGGGTGGCTACAGCGCGCAGTGGGATCGGATGGGGGATGTGCGCAGTGTGATTCGGGGTGAGAGTCCGACGGTTCAGGGGACGGATATTGAGGAGGATACGCTTCTGGCATTTCTGAATATTCAGGTGGAGGACGGTCAGGAGGGGGAAGATGTGGTGACGGTTTTGTTGAAGAACAGCCCGGGTGTGAAGTTGCAGGGGCTGGATATTGCTGGTGGTAAGGCCGGGGCGGGTCGTGCTGGCAGCGATGGAAATGATGGTGCGCCAGGAAATAATGGGACAAAGGGGGGCGATGCGCCGGATTATTATATAGTAGTGTGTGTCAATCAGAATAATGATAACGGGCCGACTCCGGGTGTTCAGGGTGTTTCGCAGTGCTCCGGGTATGATGGTGGAAATGGAGGCAACGCGGGTCTGGGGAATCAGGCTGGGGGTAAGGGCGGTGATAGTTCGGATTCTTCGGGGTCTCCCGGAGCGGATATTGGAGGTCTGACAGGAAAGGGGGGTAATGGGGGAACGCAGGGGAGTAGGAATGGTCTTCCGGGAAGTTCGGGCAAAGCCGGTGCGGACGGCGCGGACAGTACGGGGGGAGAAAGTTCTGGCAGCTTTGTGCATGGAACGTGGGTAGGAAAAGCTGGCACGGCCGGGGCGAAGGGTGAAAATGGCGGTGGCGGTGGCGGCGGTGGCGGTGGCGCCGGTCAGAATGGATGGGGGCCGCTTGCGAATTGCAAAGCCTGGGGTGGAGCTGGCGGCGGCGGCGGAAGCGGTGGCTGCGGTGGCGAAGGCGGTGAGGGTGGCCAGCCGGGCGGCGCAAGTGTGGCTCTGATGTTGATCGGTAGTGATATCGAGATCGTTGATTGCGATATTCGCGGTGGCGTTGGTGGCGATGGTGGCGCCGGTGGAATGGGCGGCAGTGGCGGTGACGGCGGGGCCGGTGGCGCCGGTGGAGATCGTATTAAGAGAATTGCTCAGGATGAATATACGGGTAGGGGTGGCTCTGGTGGTGCTGGCGGCCGGGGCGGCGCCGGTGGCGGCGGCGGTGGTGGGGCCGGCGGGCCAAGTTTTGTGATTGTGAGTGATCGTGCGCCGTCAAAGATTTCGAGCACGAACTGGACGCGTGGCAGAGGCGGGCAAGGCGGAGAGCCTGATGGTGCGCCTGGTCTTGCGGAAGAGATTCGTGTGCAAGGCTCGGGTCTTGGAGAATAGTTTTGCAATGAGGCGCAGTCCATGTGGTGGCTGCGTCTGAAAGAGGGAGAACAACAAAAAATCCCGGCAGCCACTCTGCCGGGATTTTTGTTGTTCAGCGGTTGCGCTCCCAGCTGTAGTGGAAGAGGTAGCCGAAGGATTCGATGTGGCGTTTGGCTTCGTCGGCGTTTTTGCCCCAGGCGTAGATGCCGTGGTTGTGGATGTTGACGCCGGGCACGCGCGGGTCGAAGTCGGGGCCGGTGATGTGGTTCTGGATGGCTTCGGCGAGTGTGGGGATGTCGTAGTGGTTGGTGATGATGGGGACCTGGATTTCGGCGTCGGGTTGCCAGATGCCCAGGCCTTTGATCATTTCGAGATCTTTGAGGGTGGTGGAGCCTTGAGCGCGGTCGCGGTCGCTGCAGAGCGCGGCGTGGAGTTGATGGACGTGATAAATCGCGCCGGCCTGCGGGAGATGTTTGTAGATGACGGCGTGGACGAGGGTTTCTGCGGAGGGGCGGTGCGGGGTGGGGCCAACGGGCTGGGCGTGGAAGTCGCAGAGAAGGAAGTCAGTGGTGTCGAGCTGGCCTTTGTCTTTTCCGCTGGCGGTGATGAGGAATTGGTCGTGGTCCGGGGTGCGGACGCTCAGGTTGCCGCTGGTTCCGAGCAGCCAGCCGTGGTTGTAGAAGGCGCGTGCGGCCTGAAGCATGGCCTGGGCGGCGTGCAGATTTTGGGAAAGTGCAGGGGTTTGATCGGGTGTCATGGAAGAATCTCCAGGAAAGCTTTTGGGAACTCAGGAGGGGAAAAATAAACTTGCCGCGGGTGGTTTTAGAACAGTTGCCAGTCCTTGTCATCGGAAAGGCTTTGGGGTAGTTATTTGCTAGCCAGCGGGTTTGGTAGTCATTTAGCGGAGTTGTAACAATGTCAGAACACGAAGAGAATCCGTTTTTGCGTAAAGATGCTACGCATACGCGCCTTCAAAGCCTGAATGAGCAGGGTACGATCATGGTTGTTGCGCGTGCCTATGGATCGGATGGCGAGGATCTCATGGATCGCGAAGGTCCTCTGTTTAGCGGAGAACCCGGGGTAAAGATTCGGGTGAAGCAGGGCGACGTTGTGGAAGACGTTGTTTTGAGTCCGTTTTACGGTGACGCGAGCAAGGTCAGCAGCCAGCCGTTTGAGGCGGGAAAAGCCTGTGAGCTGTTTAGTCCGAAGTCAGGAGCGCCGCTCGATCGTATTCCGGGGATGAAAACGAAGGAAGGCGGCGAGTATTTTGCGGTGTATCTGACGCCGAAGTTGTCGGGCGGTGAGCTGGTTGCGATCAATAATATCTGGGGTAACACGGATTCGCAGATGCTCAGTGAGCGCGAAGTGCTGCTTCTTTTGGCCGAGCGGCAAGGCAATGGCTCAGGCCCTTCGGAATCTTAATTTGAATTGATGTTGATCATCTCTCAGTCAGCGCTCTGCTCGTTACGTGAAAGCCTGTCAAGTGGCGTAGCGCAAAGAGCGGAATGGCAGTACTGTAGTGCGGAGCAAAGGAAGGGGGCCGTGCAGGCTTTTCTCTGTTGTTCCGTTTTTTTTGCCTCCATACATAAAGCGGTGTCTGTACGTCAGCAGCATCGTGCGGTTTTATACGAGGAAGTCGTATGTTGAAGTATCGTTCCTTATCGCTGGTGCTAGCTGCACTGTTCAGTCTTTTTATGGCGGCTTGTAGTTCAGAGCCTGACCAGAAGTCGTGTACTTCGCTGCAGGATTGCGGCGATGGTATGCGATGTGATGAGTCGGGTGTTTGTTCGTCGGAAGTGAAGAGTTGTAGCTCGACGCTGGAATGTGCGGCGGATGAGTACTGCGGCGCGGGCACGTGTCAGCCGGCAGCCTGTAGTGATGATGCGGCGTGTGCGGATGGAAATATCTGCGTATTTGATACGTGTCGCGAAGGTTGCCGCCCGGGCGATTCCACCTGTGGTGAGAATGAGACCTGTAATGCGGACACGTTTATGTGCGAGCCGGTGGGTTGTACGCCGACTTCGTGCCGTTCGCGTTTGCAGCGCTGTGATGAGACGCAATCCCCGGCGGTTTGCGTGTTTACCGGCGCTTGCGACAGTGATTATCACTGTCTGGCCTATGGAAATCAGCTTGATGACGGCAAAAATTACATCTGTAACGTCGCGCGTGGCGAGTGTGTAGAGAAGCCGCCGTGTACGGAGGATGATGATTGTCGAATCGGCGAGATTTGTGACGAGAACGCAGAGGGCGAGAATGTCTGCCGCGTGGGTTGTCGTGATAATAGTGAGTGCCGCATCGGTGAGTTGTGCGCGCATGATCAGGGCAGTGTCTGCGTAAAGGGCTGCTCCAGCGATGAGCAGTGTCAGGTTGATGGCGATCCTCGCGCGTACTATTGCCGCAATTTGCAGTGTGTGCCGACGTGTGCATCGGTCGATGATTGCAGTGTGGAGGGTCAGGTTTGCAGTGGTTCTCCGAGCTTCTGTCAGGGATGTACGGATGATACGCAGTGCCGCTCGACGCAGTTCTGCGATTTCGCGGCTGGCGCTACGCCGGAGGAAGAGGCGCATCCGAGTATCGGGCTGTGCCGTGATTCTCCGCCGACGTGTCCGGATGATGGTTTTGGTGCGAATACGGCGCGGGAAAGCGCGCATGTCATCGCTCAGTTTCCGTTTGAGGCAACCGGTGAGAGTGCGGCGGTTTTCTGTCGTGAGAACACGGGTGGCGATTGGTTTGCGATCGATGTTGGCGCCGGACAGTACATTGAGATCGACCTGGAATATGAGCAGGAAGATGGCAATCTGGACGTGATTTTGTTGCGTGCTGATGGCAGCGAAGTTGTTGCTTCGGCGTATCCGCCGGATGTGGACGGCGGCCAGGAGAAGATCCGTTACGGGGTCGATCTGGGCGCGCGGATGTACGTGCAGGTTCGTGGCGCGATTTTGTCGACGAACACACAGTATTCGTTGCGCGTGAACGTAGGCGATGCGCCGGCGTGTGTGGAAGATGCGCTGGATCCGAATACCCGTGACGAGCCGATGGAGCTGGATGCTTCGAATGTGTATCGGAACCTGCGGGTTTGTGGCACGTCGCCGGATTACTACAAAATCAGCGTGGCTGATAATCAGGTGGTGCGCATTACGGCGCAGGCACCGGTGAATATGGGATTCATCAATCTGGCGTTGTACAACATGGACGGCCAGTTGATCTCGAGCTCGGATTCACGGCGCGGTGCGGAGACGTTGTATCATTCCACGTCGCTGGCGGAGGATTTCATCGTCGAGGTGACCATCGTCAACAACGTGGGTGATGTGGAGTACACGCTGGAGTGGATTTCGAACGAGAATCAGTGCTCGGATGCTTATGAGCCGAATGATTCCTGCGATACGGCGGTGGCGTTGTCGGCCGGTCTGGTCGAGAGTCTGAACGTTTGCGTGGATGCAGACTATTACAAGATTCATCTGTCGCCGTTCCAGCGATTGAAAGTAACGGCGACGTACAATCCGTCGCTGGCAGCCGGTGAAATGGATATTTTCCTGTTTGGACCGGATGACTGTTTGCGTCTGATCGATTCGGGTACGGAAGGTCCGGGTTCAACGCCTGATACGGTTGCGGATACGCTTGAATATCAGGCGTCACGCGGCGGAGATTATTATCTGCTGACGAGTATTTTCCAGGGCTTGCATGTTCCGTACACGCTCAACGTGGAAATTGAGGACGGACCGGCGTGTGAAGATGATGGATTGCATAATCTGACGGTCGAGGATGCGCATGTACTTGCGCGTGAAAGCGTGCTGGATCAGACGAAATCGGCGCTGCTGGGCATGAAGGTTTGTGATGCGTCCTCGGACTGGTTTGCGATCGACCTGGAAGAAGACGATGAGATCAAGTGGGTTGTGAACTTCCGTCATACGGCCGGAGACATCAACGCGGAACTGATCGGGCCGGACAAGGTGACGGTGTTGGCGTCGTCCACTTCGGAGGAAGATTTCGAGGAGCTGATTCACACGGTCGAGGCAGGTGCTGCGGGTCGTTATTATCTGCGAGTTTTTGGCGCCTATGCCGTGCGTACCGAGTACAACCTGTTGACGTATCTGAATGGTGTGGGGCCGGAGTTGCCGGCATGTCCGGACCGTTTCGGTGCGAACGATTCGTTTGA
Organism: Lujinxingia vulgaris; assembly: GCA_040393065.1. Classification (GTDB taxonomy): domain Bacteria; phylum Myxococcota_A; class Bradymonadia; order Bradymonadales; family Bradymonadaceae; genus JACCWM01. The sequence goes on from JBEBUW010000108.1 coordinate 11,689, forward strand.
GAAGGCTGCCGAAATTGAGCAGGGTTCGTTTAGTGACCTGGTGGTTTGCGGCAATCCGCGGTTCCCGAAATGGTTTAAGACTTCGGTGAAGTCCGGTGAGACGATTGATGTGAAAATCAATTATTTGCAGGCCAATGGTCGGCTCACGTTGCGGTTGCACGATGAGAACCGGGGTGTGCTTGCGCAGTCGTTGAACAACTCCAATACGCAGCAGGTTTCGTATCTGGCGACGCAGGATATGGACGTTTATATCCTGATTGAAATGGTACAGAACCGGCCGTGGAATCATTACGATATGACGGTTGCCATCCATGGTGCGGAAGCGTGTATTGACGACCGTTTTCAGGGCGGCAATGCGTCGATTGCCGATGCGGTTTCGGCGGACGCGCCCGGGATTTATACGCGGATGCGGATCTGTGATGACAAGACGGATTTCTTTGCGGTCGATCTGGAGAAAGATCAGAAGTTTGAGGCGTTTATTCGTTTTGTGCACGCGCAGGCTGATCTTGATTTGCGACTGTGGGGACCGGATGCGTCGGCGAATGATCCGTTGACGGCGCCGCCTGTGGTGCTGGCAACTGCGGCTGCTTCGACGAACAACAATAGTACGGAGTCCATTGTGTTTACGCCGGAGTATACGGGCGTGCACTATGTGGAAGTGTTGCCGAAGGCCGCTGCCCGGAGCGATTACGATTTGTTGTTGTTCCGTGATGTGAACAATGACGGTGTTCTGGAAGGTACGCCGGATCGCATTTGCCCGGATGCCTTGGAAAACAACGATTCGCGCTCGGAAGCGAGACAACTTGCGCCGGGAAGCTATGAGGATCTGTCGGTCTGTCGCTTCACGACCACCACGCATGACTGGGATTTTTACAAGATTTTTGTCCCGGGCGGCGCGACGCTTTCGGTTGACCTGGATTTCGTGAATGACGGCGGCAATATCGACCTGCGCGTGTATCGCGGCGCCGATTTGACTCCGATCGCATCGAGTGAAACGTCGAATAACGGCGAGTCAGTGACGGTCACGAATTCTGGCACCGGGGAAGAGTATGTGTTCCAGGTGCTGGCGCCGCGTATGGCGACCAATAGTCGTAATTACTATGCGATGGACGTGACGCTGGCGTATCCGGATACATGTGCCGACCCGGCGATTGCGGGACTGGACAAGGTGACGGCCAAGACGCTGGCGCCCAGTGCCCATGAAAACTTGCGTCTGTGCGAGGGAACGGAGCACTGGTACAAATTTGCGCTCGATTCGGGCGATGAGCTGGTGGCGCATATCGATTTGAACAGCCGCTTTGGCGATGTTGAAATCGAGCTTCTGGATAGCAGCGGCCTTACGGTTGCGAGCGATCTGCGCTCGGCGAATCTGAAGAGCGTGTCGTATGACGTGGCCGTGACGGGCACGTATTATCTGCGGGTTTTCCCGCGTGATGGCGCGTTTTTGCGCACGACCTACGATCTGTGGGCTTCGGTGAATGATACCGAGCCGACGCGTCCGTATTGTCCGGATGGCTACGAGCGTAATGATTCTGCAGAAATGGCGGCACCGCTGGTTCTCAAGCATGCTACGCAGTCGCAGTACACGGATATGCTGGCGTGTGGCGTGGAAGAAGACTGGTATCAGGTGAGCAATCTGATCGGTAACACCGATTATGAAGTTGCGGTGTTTACGCAGGCCGGTGCCGCGCTGAATCTTGCACTGAAAGTGCAGACGATGGATGGCACGGTGCTTGAGGAGCTTCCGGCGGCCAGTGGCGATCGGATCTTGAAATTCAAGACGCCGGCACCTGGTACAGGTCAGCCCAATACCATGACCGTGTTGATCGGTGTGGTGAACAGCGGTGCCGAGAGCGGTCAGGGGCAGTATAGCCTTCATATTGTTCGGGACGCCGATGCGTATGATGCGATGCGGTGTCTGGCGGATGCTTATGAGCCGAACGATGACTTTGCGACGGCATGGCCGTTGCCGAGTGAGGCACCTTTGCTGCTTGGATTGAGCGCCTGTGGCAACAGCGACTTCTTCGAGTGGACGGCGCCCGCAAGTGGTACAACCAGCATTTATACGTTGTTCAATATGGAGCGTGTGAATCTGGGGATTGAAGTCGAGAATCTTGTTACCGAAGCTCGGATGTTCCGTGTGACCGGGGCAAAAGGTAATTTGAATCGTGCCGGAGGAAGTTTTGAGGCGGTTGAAGGAACCACGTATTTGATCACGATCAATCGTGCGCGGATTCCGGATACCACGACGATTGCTGACGGTCCGTACTTCTTACACATAACGCAGTAAGCCCGAAGCGGGTTGATGAGAACCCCGGCCAGCGTTTCGCAGGTCGGGGTTTTTTATTTGGGATTTTTTATTTAGGTGTTGGGCGGTATGGATGAGTATTGGGGTGGGATAGAAAATGGGGTGGGGTTTGTTGGGGGAGGGTGTAGGAGTTGGGGGTGGTTTGTGTTGTGCTGGTGATCGGAGAATTGGGTGGTTTGCAACGATCCCAGGGGCATAAGCCCCAGGGTTGGCACGACGCCAACGCGCTCCGCAGGGGCCAGAGGCCCCGCTACGCGGGTGGTGGGTGGGGGATGGGGATAGAAATGATGATGTTTGACATGGCTCTACTTTCTCGGACAGTTTCTGCCATAATAATTGGGACGTTCAGG
>JBEBUW010000109.1:0-14288 GCA_040393065.1 Lujinxingia vulgaris
GGTCGACTACCGCACAGGTTTGTAGTTTTTGGTGATCTGGATCGGTCGACTACCGTACAGGTTTGTAGTTTTTGGTGATCTGGATCGGTTGATGACCGGAATACGTCCGGGGCGGAGTTCTGGTGGACGGGTGTTGGTGCGGATTTTTTATAGGGGGATGGTGAAGTTCCAGACGAGGGTGCTCTGGTGGCCGTCGAAGAGGAGGGCGGGGGACATGGTGGTGGATTCGAGTGTGGTTGGGGAGGAGGCGCGTTTTTGGCGCGGGTTTCCGTCGTGGTCGAAGCGGGCGTTGTAGACGAGGGCGGTGGTGAGGGTGCCGATGGCGGCGCCGATGAGGACATCGGAGAAGTAGTGTTTCTGGTCGTAGACGCGGCTGGTGGCGATGAAGGTGGAGGCGCCGTAGAGCAGGGTTGCGGGCAGGGCGGTGGTGAGGAGGAAGCGGCCGGCGGCGGAGTAATCGCCGGAGAGGTTGCGGTCGAGGGTGTTGGAGAGGTCGAGAAAGAGGAAGGTGGCGGCGGAGAAGCTTAAGGCGGCGTGGCCGGAGAAAAAGGAGAGGTTTTCTTCTTCGGGTTTCCAGCCGTAGGCCGGGCGGTCGAGGGAGACGTAGGGGCGTGGGCGGCCGACCATGAATTTGACGGCGGTGGTGAGGAGGGCTGTCCAGCCGAAGGCTTCGGCGAAGGCGATGGTGGTGTGGTGGATGTTTGGGTCCTGGAAGGCGAAGAGGTTTTCGTCGGTGATCAGGTAGTAGAGGGAAGATGCGCCGTAGTACAGGGCGGGGAGTGCGGCCATGCCGTAGGCGGCTTTGTCGGGAATGCCGAAGAAGAGGGGTTTGCCGGTGTCGAGGTCGCCGTGGAAGTTTTTGCTGATGCGGTAGTCGAGGCTGCCGGGCATGGGGGCGGACATCGACGGCGTGGGTTGTGAGAAGATGTGGCCGCCGAGCGTGATGCCGAGCAGGGACGCGGGATACATGGCGGCGATCCAGGCGAGCTCGGCGGGTGCGTAGTTGGCGGAGATGGGGACGGGTTGGGAGGGAGCGGGCTGGTTCTGGGCGGCCGCGGTCGTGGTAAGGGCGGGTGTGGCGAGGAGGACGAAGCTGAGCAGGCAGGCAAACAAATACGTGAGGAAATTGGGACGCGAGGCAGGCATACGGCAACTCTACGGCACGGAATGAAATCATGGTCAGTAACGCTGAATCTGTGAAGGTTCTACTGCGAGTTCGTATATTGTGCTAGTTGAGCTTTGGTATGTAAGGAAGTTGTTTTTGGTATGGATTTTTGAACGTATAAAAAACAAAGGAGAAAACAGTGTTGAAGACGATTGTGGTGGCGACCGATTTTAGTGAGCGTTCGGAGCTGGCTGTAAAACATGCGCTGGAAATGGCAGAGAAGTTTGGTTCCGAGGTGGTGTTTGTGAACGGCATTGAGGGGATTTCTGGTTTGCAGGAGGAGGAATCCGCCGAGTTGTCGGAGTTTTATGATCGGTTGCGCGCGCGGGCGGACAGGAAGATGGCGGCGCAGATTGCGCAGGCTGAAAAGCGCGGTGTGACGGCGCGCTCGCACGTGGCGGTTGGAGCGCGCTGGCAGGTGATTCTGGAATGTGCGGAGCAGGAGAACGCGGATTTGATCGTGATCGGGCGTCGTTCCTATGCAGATCAGAGCAGTGTGCCGGTGGGAACTACGAGCCAGCGGGTGTATTTTGCGAGCAATCGGCCGGTGATGATGGTGCCGGTTTTGTCGATGGTTCCGGCGGTTGCAGTGGCTGCGGTCTGAGTTAGCGTGTGTTTTTTTGAGTTTTTCTGAATTGAGCCGAGCGGTTTTTATGTCGTCAGAAGTATTTGAAACGCCTTCGCAGCTGTTGCGCGGGTTTGAGCACAGCGCGAAGAAGCGTTTTGGGCAGCACTTTCTGGTCGATCCGAAGATTTTGGGGGCGATTGCGGCGCATGCCGATGTGGGGACGGGCGATCATGTGCTGGAGATCGGGCCGGGGTGCGGAACGCTGACGTTGACGATGTTGCAGCGCGGTGCGGTGGTACAGGCGGTGGAGGTGGACCGGGATGCGATTGCTTTTTTGCGGCATGCGCTGGAGCCGAACTGGCCGCTGACGATCGTGGAGGGGGACGTGTTGCGGCAGGATTTGCGTCAGTTGCTGACGAATTTTGGCGCGGCTGGTGCGGGTGAGAAGCCTGTGCGCTGGAAGGCGGTTGCGAATCTGCCGTACAACGTGGCGACGGAGATATTTTTCCGGCTGATGGAAGTGCGGGAGCATTTCGATGTGATGGCGCTGATGTTTCAAAAGGAAGTGGCGCTGCGGCTGGTGGCCAGGGTCGGGGATAATAATTACGGGGCGCTGAGCTTGATGTGTCAGCTGTATTGCGACGCGGAGCTTGTGATGCGCTTGCCGCCGGGCGCGTTTGTGCCGCCGCCCAAGGTGGATAGTGCGGTGGTGCGGATGCGGCCGCTGGTGGAGACGCGTATTCCTGATGCTACGTTGCGTGAACAATTTGTGGCGGTCGTGAAGGGCGCGTTCGGGATGCGGCGCAAGACGATGGCGAATGCGTTGTTTTCGTCGCTCAAGATCGAGAAGGATGCGACGGCTGCGGCGCTGGAGGGGATCGGGTTGAAAGCCAACGCGCGGGCGGAGACGCTGGGGTTTGACGAGTTTTTAGAAGTTACGGCGGCTCTACATCAACGATAGCTTTGCCGTAACCCTTGGGATGGCCGAACAGAAGGCCAATCCCTCGGGATTCCGGCTTCGCTCTCCTTGATTTATAACTCGCCGTAGGTATTGGGGATTTCTTTTAAATATTTGGTGGGAGGAGCTGGGCGGCGACGTGTCGGGCCTCGATTTCGTAGGGGATGGCGAGGTAGGCGTCGAGGTCGGGGAGGCCGCGGAGGCGGTTGTAGGTATAGTCCCAGAGGTAGCGGCGCAGGAAGGTGATGGTTCCGTCGCGTTGGAACTGGAGGACGTGGGCGACTTCGTGGGCGAGCAGGTCGAGGGGAATGCGCTGGTCTGGGTCGAAGAAGTGGGTGCGGATGTAGATGTGGGGGCCGAGGGTGATGCCGCTGGCGCGCTGGCGGAGGGCGACGTAGGCGATGGAGGAGCGCAGGCAGCGGACGGATTGGAGCGAGCCGTGATGGGCGATGATGAGGGCTTCATCGACGGCTCGCTGGCAGAGTGCGTGGTCTGCGATGTTGGCAGCGAGCAGAGCGTTGAGGACGGTTGTTTTTTCGTCGAGGAAGAGCTTGCGGTGGATCACGGCGTGGTTCTCGCGGTGCGTGGTTTGCGTCGCCGGGTAGCGAGCAGGAGCAGGGAAGCGGCGAGTAGGGGGAGGGGGCTGGTGGCGGTGATGGAAGTGGTGGCGCAGCTTTGTTTGGTGGGTTTGTTGGGCGAGGGTTTGAGGGGTTCGCTGACGAAGTTGAGGGGATAGATGTGGCAGAGACCGTCGATATCGTCCTGGTGGAGTTCGCGTTTGGTGAGTTCAAGAGGTGGTGCGGTGGGGAACATGGTGGCGTTGGGGTGCATGGAGTGGTCGAGGCCGAGGAAGTGGCCGACTTCATGGGTGAGGGTGTTGCGGATGTCGACGTCGGAGCCAGCCGGATTGTCGGTGTTGGAGAAGGAATAGAGGGCGCCGTTCATTTCGATATCGGCATCGACGATGATTCCGGTGCTGGGGCGGAATGTGACGGTGGTGAGGGCGACGGCGGAGAACGTACCGTAGGGCCAGGTTTCGTCTTGCCAGATGACCATGTTGACGCTGCGACGGGCGTCGGGTCCGTCATAGTAGCCGATGTTGGTTTCGTCGGTGAAACCGCCGAATGTGAAGCTCAGGTTGCTGCATTCGGGTTCGCCCCAGGTCTGGAAGGACTGGTGAATGGCTCGTTCGAGATCGGGGTTGAAGGTGCCGTCGGAGGGGTTGGGCACGGCTTTGGAGCCGACGCTGTTGATGTGATAGGTGAGCTCAAGAAAAGGCCATTGAACGGGGATGGGGCGCTCGCCTTCTTTGCAGCGGTAGATGCCTTCGGGGTTGCAAGTCATGGTTTGCTGAAAAGCCTGGGCTTTGCCGGTGATGGTGGGCGTGAGCTGCAGGCTTAGAGCGATGATCAGAAAGACTAATGAGGAAATGAGAGATCTCATCAGGGTTCCTTCTCAGAAGTTTGTTCAAGGACAACGTTCTGGATTTGTTGTTTGAACGTATTGAGTTCCACGACGCTGGTGTAGAGCGGGTCGTCGAGGGTGGATTTGCGGATCGTGTTGGGATCGATTCTGGGAGGCGTTGTGGTGGAGCCTTGTGGCATGGATGCAGGCGGGGGGATGCGGTGTAGGTCGCCCAGGTGTGGGATGACGAAGCGGGTTTTGTCGTCGGGGCCGATGGCGACGCTGAATTTTCCCTGGGCCATGCCGGTGACGACGTGCATGGGCTGGGAGGGGATGCGCTCGAGAAAAAGGATGACTTCTTCGCTGGGCTTGAAGTCGGGCATGCCGGGGACGATGGTGGCCAGGTCGCCGGTACGGCCGCCGATCTGTCGGATGGTGACCTGGTGGCCGGGTTGTCCTTTGAGGGCTTCGTCGACGTCGATGGTGATGTTGGTGTACACGCGTCCGTCTTGTTCGATGTAGCTATCGAGCCTGGCGACGCGTCCGTGCACGATCTGGTCGGAGTTGGCGACGAGGCTTTGCATGTCAAGGCGTAAGACGGTGCTGGCGAAGGCAGAAGGCAGCATGACCAGTGCCAGAAGGATGCCGATGGCCCCGAAAATGTGATGACGTAGTGAGAAGAAGGATTTGGAAAGCATTTCGTACTCCGTCAATCCGAATAAATTTTGATGTATTGGATGTGGGGAAGCTACTGGCTGTGTGCGGGCGCAGGGCGAAGCCTGCGCCGCTCTGGTTCAGACGTATTATGGGACCGAAGTCTTCAGATAATCCAATAGTACGTATTGCAGGTCGACGGAAGGCTGTGCATGGGGCTTGGGCGGGCGGGTTTCTTTGTAGCCCATGGTGCGGTTTCGGAAAAAGCCGTCCTGTAAAAAGATAATCAGTTCGCCGCCCTCGACGAGTTTTGCGCGGGCGATGTCGATAGAGGGCGAGCCGTTGGCGGTTTGGTTGCGGGCGGAAATCAGGGATGTGCCCCAGTTGGAGGTGGTGTCGAGCAGGTAGCGGATTTCGGCCGGATTGTTGTCGTCGTCGTCCCTGGAGGAGTAAATGGCGGCAGCGAGGTGGATGTTTTTGAGGTCGAACTTGTCGGACTGCAGCTCGTGGGCGCCATCGATGCGGGGGATTTTGAGGTTGTGGAAGGCTGCGGGGCCGTCCTGGGCAAGTTGGATGGTGGTGCCGGGGTAGGATAGTTCAAAGTCAGGAGCGAATTCCTGGAGTAATTGTGTGGTGGCCGGGGAAATGGAGGTGGCTTCGGTGGTGAGGATGACGCGTTTGCCGTCGTTTAAGTGCTGACGGATTGCGGCGATTTCGTCCTGCTCGAAGGCAATGGTTGGGGAGAGGAAAATGAGTGCGTCGTGGTCGGCGCCGATGCGTGTGGTGGCGCTGGCGGTGACGTTGATGTCGCGGTTCATGTGGACGAAGAGGTTGTAGAAGCCTTCGGCGCCGGTGCGGCCGGTGTTGTAGTCGTTTTTGGAGGCATTGACGGCGATGTGTAGGCCGGCAGGGCGGGTGTCGCGCAGGCGCGTCGTGGCGGCCTGGTCTTGTTGGGCGGTCCACTCGAAGGTGTTGAGGGCGAGTTCGAAGTTGTTGGCGAAATGGAGCCATGCATCGCCAAACATGTTCTGGTCACCGGCGACGACGACGCGGCCTTTGCCGTACTCGGCGGCTGCAACGGCGTTGAGTGGGCCGCGGGGTTCGAGTTCGGGATCGCCGTCGAATTTCCAGTTGCCGTAGAAGCCGGAGGTTTCTTCTTCGTTCCAGAAGTCGGCATAGCTCTGGTCGGAGGTGAAGGCGACGCCGTGTTCGGAGTCGATGGGGCCGCCGGTCTGGAAGCTGATGGTGTCGAGTTCTGCGGTGACGGGGTGGTCGGCGAAGTTTCGGATCATGATCCAGCCGCTTCCGCCCACGGAATAGGTGGGCGGAACGTCGACGGCGGTGTGGTAAAATGCCTGGATGCCCATCGGTTCGAGGATGGGATTGATGCGTTCTGCGTGGCGGTAGACGTTGGTGTGGTCGGCGATGATGAAGAGGCCGCCGCCTTCGAAGACGAATTCCTGGATGGCTTTGATTTCGTCCTGGCTGAAATCGGGGCGTGAATCGTGGACCAGGTTGATGAAGAGAACGTCAAAGCCCTTGAGGCGTGGGGCAGAGAGGGGCATTTCGCGGATGGAGGTCCATTTGTAGCCCTGGTCGTTGAGGTGGGCAAACAGGCGGTGGTACCCGAAGACGCCCTGGTACTGGTAGTTGCCTTTGGTGAGGCGGTAGTCTTCCGGGTTCTGGATGCGGGTATGGTAGAGGTCGACGAGGATCCAGGGACCTTCACCGTGGGGCGGATGGTAGGTTTCTCCGTTTTCGCAGCTCAGGCCGGCCAGCGCGATGGCGGCAAGGAGAAGGAGTGTGGCGACGCGGAACGACAGGGTACGGATGGAAGAAGGCATGATAAATCAGCACAGATAATGAAGAAGCAGATGAGGGAATCGGGGGAAATTATTTGAGAACTTTTGTGATCGTGTCGTTGGCGCGTGCGATGGTGAGTTCGGTGAGGAGATGGCGGACTTTTTCGTCTTTTTCGACGAGATCCAGTACAGCTTGCCGGGCAATGGCGATGGTCTGGGCCGGGCCTGTGCGGACTTCGACGGTGGCGGTGGCGGGTATGTTGTTGAGCAGGGAAACTTCGCCGAAATAGGCGCCGGGGCCGAGCGATTTGAGTTCGACAGGGGAGTTGTCGGGGCCGGTGGTGGAAATTCGGACGCGGCCCATGAGGAGGATATAGAGGTTTTGGACGAGGCTGTTTTCGCAGATGATCTTATCGCCGGTCTGAAAGACCTCGAGGCTTGCGTGTGCGATGAGTGTCTGCGTTTCAGCCTGGGAAAGGTGTTTGAAAAGAGGGGATTCTTTGATGGCTTGTTCGATCATTTCACTCATAAATGCTCCGGTAGATGGAAAGAGCAGGGTACGCGCGCAGAGGTTAGCGGATTCGGCGGCGGCTGTCATGCGATCTTGTATGAAGGCGTAAAGAGAGGGGGAAAAGGCAGGTTTTGCGTGGGGTTTTGAGGTTGCATGTATAGAGAGAAATTGAGGGCGGCGGGAAGGGAAGGTGATTTTCTTGTGCGTTTGAGGGGTCGTGTTATCAGAAAGTATGTGGTGACGGTTCGTGGTGAGTCGTTGCCTGAGAATGATGATTGTTTGTTGAGACATGGAGGTCTTTCTGATGAGCGAGCGTCGTGGGTTGGATCGGGTTGAGTGCGATATTTTGCTGAACAAGGTGGAGCAAGGGCATACGAATATTTGTCGGGCACTGGATGTGTCGCTGGGTGGCATGCGGCTTGAGCGGATGCTGGAAGCGCACACGGCACGTGGGACGAGTATGCAGTTGCAGTTTGAGTTGCCGGGCGATGATGAGCCGATCTGGGTGGGGGCGACGAAAGTGTATGAGGATGATGCCGTGGTCGGGGTGAAGTTCACGAATATCTCGCACGGTCATTTTATGCGTTTGCGGCAGTGGTTCCGTGAACAGGCTGTGAATCAGTTGATTGCCGAGGCGGAATCGGGCGCGCCGGTAGGTTTGCTGGCTTGATGGATTCTCGGGCTTGAGTGTTTTTTAGTTTCAAGTGAAAAGGCCACTTCCGGTTGGGAAGTGGCCTTTTTTGTGGGCGGTGCGGTTGTTTTAAGGTTTCGAGCTTTCTGCTTAGCGTTTCAGGCCGATATAGCCGATGGCAAAGCTGAGCAGGCCGTTTGTGGCGAGCCATGCGCGGTCGAGGAGGTTCATGCCGGGGATCCAGCGCACGTCAGAGGTGAGGATGAATGCTTCGGTGAGGCAGAATGCGGCCATACCGATGGCGAGTCCGCAGGCGGCGATGCGCAGGCGTTTGTGGCCTCCGAATACGGCGTAGGCGCCGAGCGGGAGGAGCATGCTGGCCAAAAGCGGATTCTGGTGGGCCGCCAGGCCGTTGAAGAGAACGTCCCACTGGGCGACGGGGCGGGCGAGGACGCTGGCGGTGACGCTAAGGAGTCCGCTTCCGGTTCCGGGGATCAGGAAGGGGAGGAAGAAGAGTCCGCCGGCGGCGACGAGGGCTGTTCCGAGGAAGATGGATTTGTGGGGAACGGCCAGTCCGAGGGCGTCTTTGCGGCGTACACCGAGCAGAGCGAGCATGGAGAGCAGGAAGGCGCCGCTGATGCGCCAGGAGCCCTGGTGGGTGGCTGCAGCCTGGACAGCTTTGTCGGCCTGGACGAGTCCGGTGCCGTAGCGTTCGGCGAACTCAGCCGGGTCTTTGTAGTGTTTTTTCATGCTGTCGTTGGTGCTTTTTTGCAGGATCTGGGCGACTTTGTCGGGATGGGAGATTCCCTGGCTGATGACGAGCGCGGCGACTGCAGCGACGTGGGGGCTGGCCATGGAGGTTCCCATGTAGAGGGAGAAGTCGTGTTCGCCGAGGCTGCCGGCTTTGAGGGTTTCCTGAAGGATTCCGTCCGGGCGTCCGTCGCCGTTCTGGTCCACGCGGGTGTTTCCGCCGGGTGCGGCAATGTCGACGTAGGAGCCCCACTGCGAGTAGAAGGTGGTGCGCTGGTCGAACTGGGTGGCGGCGACGGCGATGACGTGGTTGTAGGCGGCGGGATAGCTGGGCGAGCGTTTGCCGGAGTTTCCGGCGGCGGCAACGATGGTGACGCCTTTTTTGTGGGCATAGTCGATGGCGCGTTTCATGACGAGGCTGGGCAGGGGACCGCCGAGGCTCATGTTGATAACGTGTGCGCCGTTGTCGGCGGCAAATCGGATGGAGTCGGCGATATCGGCGACCTGTCCAAAGCCCTGGGAGTTGAGAACACGCAGGGGCATGATTTTGGCGTCGTAGGCCAGTCCGGCGACGCCGTAGCCGTTGTTGGTGGACTGGGCGATGGTGCCGGCGACGTGCGTGCCGTGGCCGTGTCCGTCGAAGACGAAGTCGGATTTGTCGACGAAGTCATAGCCCTGGACGAATTTGGTGCCTTTTAAGTCTTTGCCGGCTTTGATGCCGCGGGAAGCCTGGTCTTTGTAGGTAACGCCGGTGTCGATGACGGCGACAACGACGTCACGTCCGGTGGATGTGGCCCAGGCTTTTTCGGCGTTGACTTGCTTGAAGTTCCACTGGAACTGGTAGAGCGGATCGTCGGGTGTTTTGGAGGTTGTGTCGGTTGCCTGTTGTTGGAATTCGGTGCCAAAGAGCTGGTATTCGAAGTTTTCTTCGACGCCTTCGAGCCAGCCTTCGGGGGCTTTTTGCGTGAGGCAGTCTTTGATGTAGGGAACGGCACCTTCTTCAACGCGTGCGACGTAGACGTTGTTTTTGGCGGAGTATTCGCTGTTGAGCTGAGCGTTCAGGCCAAGTGTTTTGGTGTAGGCCAGGATTTCTTGCTCGCTTAAGGAGTCTTTGAAATCGAGGATGACTTCGTCCCAGTGTGGGTTGGTATCCATGATCTGGGAGCCGAGCGTTGCCTGGGCTGGATCGCCGGGCGGCACGTTCTGGGTGCCGGGTGTGGCGCCGCCAAGACATGCCTGCCAGGGTGTGGCGGAGGCGATGTCGGCGGGGAGTTGGGCCGAGGCCAACGCGGGTGCGGCAAGCAGCCCGGCGGTTGTGAGCGCGGCGAGAAGAAGGTGGCGGGGCTGTCTGGTTTTCTTGGAAGTCATCATGGTGGGTCCTTGGGCCGAGAGTCTAAATAGCCATGGGTGAGCGGGAGTATCTCGGTGGAACGCTACAGGTAACCTTAACAGGTACAATCCTATCAAGCGGTAACAAATCTAGACACTGTTCTCATTCCTTCCTTCCTGGAGCGCATCTTTGTTGCTCGCGATCTGGCGTTTCATGGCCAGGGAGTTTGTGTAGCTGGCCAGCGCGGGGTGGCGTTCCAGGGCGCGGTTAAAATCTTCACGAGCCAGGAACAAAACGTGTCCGGGAGTGCTCATGATGGCATTGGCGGACGCGGGTTGGTTGGTAACCAGGCTGATTTCTCCCAGGATGTCGCCGGCCGAGAGCGTGGCGATGGGAGCGTCCGCGGTGTGGTTGCGGGTGATTTCGATGGTTCCATCGAGGATGACGAAAAGGCCGGGGCCGGGTTCGGCCTGGTACAAAAGTTGTTCGCCCTGGGCGATGCGCAGGCCGATGAAGTTCGACGCCAGTTCGATGCGCTCCTGCGGATCGAGTGTGCTGAAGAGTTCGTGGCGGCAAAGCAAGCCTTCGGTGAGGGCGTGGCGTCGCAGCGTGGTCAGGCGGTTGAGGAAGTCGGGAAATTCTTCGCAAAGACGAGCGATGGATGTGTGGCTCAGGCGGAGAAGTTCGGAGCCGCGCTGGCTCATGATGGTGTGTCGGGGCGGTGCTGCGGCCTGGCCAAAAGCATTGAGGCCGAGCAGGGTTCCGGCGGGCAGGCGCATGCCTTTTTCGGCGTGGGGCAGTGTCATGTCGGACGATGCGGTCCAGGCCAGCTCGCTGGTGCGGTAGTCGGGAGAAATGACGGGCTGGGCGTGTGCGAAGATCTCGTAATCGAGAAAGTCGAGAACGCGGCGAAGGGTTTCGGCCGGCAAAAGGCTGAGCAGAGAGAGGGCCGGAAGTTCACCGGCGGGTTCGGCAGCGAGCGAGGTTGGATCGAAGGCGCGCTCGACGAGTTGTGCGAGCAGTTGCTGCTCGTCGTCAGGCATGTCGGCGGTTTCGAGCTGCAAGGGGGCGGTGGGGAGTGCGACATCGGGCTGGCTGCGGTGACTGCTCAGGTAGGGGCTGCGGATGTTGTAGAGTTCGGCAAAACGGTCCAGGGCGCCGGTTCTATCGGGCTGCAGCGCTTGCATCTGCTTGAGGGCGGCCAGACTCCGGGTGGGAAATCCGGCGTGTGCGTAGTGGATGGCGATGCGTTCGTAGATTTCGATGGCTTCGCGGCTGTGCCCGAGCGATGCCAGCAGCGTGGCGGCGCGTTCGCGCAACGGAGCGTTGTCGGGCAGGTGGTGCCAGTTGGCCAGGAGCAATTGGGCTGCGCGAGCGACGTTTCCGACTTCGATGGCGTCGTCGATGGTAAAGAGCAGGGATTGCAGCTTATTGAACACGATAATCCTGAAGGTTTTTAAGGTTTGTTCGGGATAATAATGAGCGCGTACATGCACGGGCAGTGTAAATGAAACGCCCGGTTCGAACAACTCGAACCGGGCGCGGTGTGTCAGGCGATTTCTTCAATAAAGAAGCGGAGGGGGATTATTCAGCGTCGGTGATTTTTACGGTGTAGGTAAAGAGCGAGGTGCTGCTTGTGGTGTTCCGTCCGCCCACGTGCAGGTAGTAGGTCTGGCCGGCGGTAACGGGGAAGTCGAGCGTTGCGCGACGGTTGTCGGTGGTGGCATCGACGCCGAGCGGTTCGGTGGTTTGCGTCAGGACCGTGGTTTTGTCGGCTGCGTACACATCGACGTGCATTGCGAAAGCGCCGCCAAGATGGGTCATGTCGAGCTGAATCGTAGTGGTTTGCGCCGCAGTAAACTTCCAGAACTGATGAACTCCGCCCTCAAAACTTGCGGCTTCGCCGTTGATGCGGGCGGGGATGGTGCTGATTTCGATGGCGTCTTCAAACGAGGACTGGGTCGTGGTGCCGTTGAGGACGGGGTAGGCCGCCTCGGTTGTGCCGCTCAGGGTGTAGCCGTCGTCGGTGTCTGCGTGGGCCGAAACCTGGAACAGGTAGGTACCTGCGGGGATGCGAACGTCGAAGGCGTCGTCGCCTTGTTGCTCGGCGAGCAGGAAGAGCGTGAAGTCGGTGGTGAATCCGCGGATATCGACGTCGCCCGGGGGCAGCGCGCTGAGTACGGCGCTGAGCTCGATGGGTTCCGCGACGACCAGACGCAACCAGTGATGCTCGCCGGCCTGGAGCGATTCAGTGTGGATGTACTCAAGGGATTCGCCGGCCTGGACACCGGCAGGATCGGCCGTGGGGATGGTTGTGGTGCCGGTGGCCTGGATGGTGAACGTGAACGGGTCGAAGTCGTCGAACTCGAAGTTTTCGATCTGCACGAGCAGCGGGCCGCCGTCGTCCTGGTAGTGGACCAGTTCGATCGGGGCGCCCCAGCCATCTTCGTCGGCACTGATGAGCAGCTCGTCGTCCATCGAGATTTCGCCGTTTGCCTGATGGAGAGACACAGTGACCAGGCTTTCGTAGAACATCTGGGTGTTGAGCTGGCTGAAGTTCAGGATGCTGCCAGGTTCTACTGAATCGATCAGGAAGAAGCTAAAGGAGCGCGCAGGCAGAGGCTGCGAAATCACCAGCGGAGCGCCTGTGGTCAGTGCACCGATGGCCTGGGGTTCGATGATTTCGATGACGAGCTGGGTATCGTGATCGATGTCGCTTTCGTTAGCCGCCACGACCGAGAACTCGCCGCCGGCTGCGTAGAAGGCGTAGTTGACGACTTCCAGCGTTCTGCCCTGACCTTGAACCGGGCGCACTTTGCCGAGCAGCTCGCCGGATTCATCCAGAACGGAGAGGTTGATGGGGTAGATGGATTCGCTTTTGAAGCTGAGTTTGATGACAGAGTTTGCCGGAGCGGACAGGTTTTCGAAGGTATGGCTGCTCTGCGCATCGAGTTTGAGGGGGAGGCGCTGGTCCAGCGTGCTGGCCTGGATTTTGTAGCCAACGCGCGGGCCGTTGCTTTGAATCCAGTCAACGAGTGCGTAGGCAGGCTCGTGGGGCGTGTCAAATTCGATGATCTGGTTGGCTGTAATGTTTTCGAAGGTGTGCAAAAGCGTGTTGTCTTCGGAAAACACGAGCAGGGCGCCGACAGCGTTGGCGCCGGCGTTCTCGACGGTGAGGCTGATTTTGTGGGCATCCTCGGCGGTTTCCAGCAGGTAGAAGTTCTGGGGCAGGATGTTGAAGTGTCCGGCGAGTTCTTCGGCGCCTTCGCTTTGCACGGGGATTTCGACGGTGGTGGCCTGCGGGGCTTCCAGGTGTTTTACGGTGCCGACGTAATTCCAGGATTCGTCGCCAAAGAGGCCGTCGGCGTTGGTCAGCGTTTGCTCGGGCAAAATGGTGACTTTGTAGGTGGCCGTGTAGGGGAGAACGACGTGGCGAGCGATGCTTGCGGAGCCCAGCGGACTGAAGCGTTCGTAGGTAAAGGGTTCGTCGTCTTCGCCCGGGATGGCTTCGATTTTGAAGGCGGGCGCGGGCAGACCGAGCGATTGCAGGGTGATTTCGAGCCACTGGCCGGCCTGGCCTTCGAAGGTGAAGGAGTCGGTGTTCTGGACAAGATCGCCTTCGACTTCGGCGGGCGCGTCAATGGTTCCGGTGAAGATAAAGCGCTCGGATTCGGCGGGCAGAGTGATTTCGGCAGGCTCGTCGATGTTCTGAGCGTCATCGGCGCTGGCGAGTTCTTCGGCCGGGGTCAGGCAGAAGCCGCCGATGGCGGTTTCGCCTTCGCTGCAGGAGACTTCGGCCACGCAGGCGCGGCCTTCGAGAACGGTTCCGGGACCGCATTTGATGGGGGGCGGACCTTCGGAGGGAATGCAGTTTTTGCCGGTTTCGTCGAGTTCGGTACCGAATCCGCACGTGATTTCGTCGGGTGTTTCGGTTTCGCTTGCGACGCACTGGTTGGTGCTGGGATTCAGGACGGTGCCTTCGCCGCACTCAACCGTTGAGGGGGTGCCAATGGCGACGCATTTGCCGGATTGTTCGGTGGTTCCTTCGCCGCACTGAAGGTCGGCTTCGTCACCGCAGGCGGTGAGCAGGAGGGAAGATGCGGCGAGTGAGGCAAGAAGCGTGAATAAATAATTGCGGGACATCATGTACAGATACTCCAGAAGTGACCGGGTAAAAGGTAATCGACACAGATTGTAAACTTGCTGCTTGATTGGGGCGCACCATAAGCAAATGAGCGTATGAATGCAACGGGTTTGTTGCTGGCAAGTTGTAGAGATTTTCGGGCTGTCAACGGCGGTCGTTTTGGGGTTGTAGGAATTTACAACGTGTTAACGGCGGTCGTTTTGGTGTTGTAGGGTTTTTGGGATTGTGTATATCGGGCAAACGACGGTCGTTTTGGGGCTGTAGAAATTTACAACGTGCTCACGGCGGCCGTTTGGGTGTTGTAGGAATTTACAACGCGTTCACGGCGGTCGTTTGTAGAGGGTAGGAAAATACGTAGAGATGAGAGATGG
>JBEBUW010000110.1:0-14170 GCA_040393065.1 Lujinxingia vulgaris
GTGGGAATGTGCGGGGAGGGTTGGGGAGGGAAATGGCGCACGCGAAGGCGCGAATTGTCGCGAAGGGAAGGAAAAAGGCGTGTCTCTCGCGAAGCCGCGGAGCCGCGAAGGTTTTGTAGGAGGGGAAGGGAATTGAACCGTGCACCGCGTAGCGAGGCGTCAGCCGACGGGTGGGCGGTGCGCTCCGTCCAATGGTTTGTGGGAGGGGGAGGGAATGTGAACCGTGCACCGCGTAGCCGGACGAAGTCCGTGCGCAGCGCAGCGTCTGTGCTAGCCCCGCATGAAATGCGGGGTGTGACGTGTCGTTCCGCGCAATTTGTATGTGGATGTTTTTTTCGGGGTGTGACGTGTCGTTCCGCGCAATTTGTATGTGGATGTGTTTTTTGGGGGTGTGACGTGTCGTTCCGCGCAATTTGTATGTGGATATGTTTTTTGGGATGTGACGTGTCGTTTTGCGAAATTGATGTGTGGAATGTGTTTTTTGGGGGGTGATGCCGAGTCACCCGGTGTTTTTGCGCAAAATGACAAAAAACGCGGGGTGACCGGGCATCTACCTGCGTGGGCCGTTGGGCCGTGAAAATAGACCGAGCATCGACTTTTCTGGGTGGTTGATCCGTGCAAGTGGACCGGGCATCGACTTTTCTGAGCCGTTGAGCCGTGAAAGTAGACCCGGCATCGACTTTTCTGGGTGGTTGAGCCGTGGAAGTAGACCGGGCATCGACTTTTTTGGGTGGTTGGGCCGTGGAAGTAGACCGGGCATCGACTTTTTTGGGTGGTTGGGCCGTGCAAGTAGACCGGGCATCGACTTTTCTGGGTGGTTAAGCCGTGCAAGTAGACCGGGCATCGAGTTGCGTGAATGCGCAAAAATGATTTTTTTGGGGGGTGATCGGGCATCGGGCGTAGAAAACGTGATTTTTGGTTGAATATGGTTTTTTTGACGTGGGGCGGAAGTGTCGTAGGCTCGGGGTGGATAGTTGTGGGTAACGGGATGTTGCCGGTTCTTGAGATCAAGGAGGATGCAGTGCGCGTGAATTTTGTAAGCATGATGATGGTGGGAAGCCTTATTGCGGTGGGAGGGCTTGCGGCGGGCTGTGGCGATGAATTGGAGCCGCTTGACGACGGGCTTGTTTCGTTGCAGTGGGAGGTAAGTCCGAAGGGGTGCAAGGAATCCGGGGTGGAGGAGATCGAGGTTTCGCTGGAGAACTCGCATTTTGATTATCGGGAGCGTTTTGTGTGCGATGCGGGGCGGGCGACGTTGGCGGGCGTGTATCCGGGCAATTACCGATTGTATGTGCAGGGCGCGGATAAGCGTGGCCATGTGACGTTTGAGGCAGCGGCGCGTTCTGTGACGGTGCGTGGGGAGCGGACGGAAGCTGTGGGAATGGTACGTTTGACCGCGAAGCCGGCCAGCGTGGAAGTTGGGTGGTTGTTTGCGAACGGGCGGGTTTGCGGAGCCAATGCTGTAGAGCGGGTGGATGTCCATGTGTACGACGACATGGGGTACGAGGTGAAGTCGGCGCAGTTTGCGTGCAATGAGGGAAGTGGGGTGGTCCGCGATCTGGCGGCCGGCGGGTACCTGATCGAAGCGTCGGCGCAAGTGGGTGGAAAACTTGCGTTTCAGGGACAGTCCGAGGTGAAGCTGGATCGTGGAGAGGAGGGTCAGGTGGATGTGGTGATACAGGGCAAGTAAAGGACGCTCCCGGGGATTGCTGCGAAGATGCGGGCGGTTATTCGGGTGCAAGCTCTGGTGGTTCACAATTCCCTGGCAGGTGTAGGAAGTGATTATGCAGGATAAGTTCAAGACTCTGACTCCGTTTATGGAAGCACTGACGTTTGATGACGTGCTTCTGGTTCCCGCGTTGAGCGATGTGTTGCCGCACGAGGTGGAGCTGGGCACGCGTTTGACGACGGGTATCCGGTTGCACATACCGCTTTTGAGCTCGGCGATGGACTCCGTTACCGAAGCGCGCACAGCCATCGTAATCGCTCGCCAGGGCGGCATCGGCGTACTTCATAAAAACATGTCGCCGGAGGCTCAGGCGCGTGAGGTGAGGAAGGTTAAGGAAAGTGCGATCGGACTGGATGAGCCGCTGGCAGTGAAAGATGCGCAGGGGCGACTTCTGGTTGCGGCGGCGCTGGGTGTGGGCGCCGATCGCGATGCGCGTGCGGCGGCGCTGGTGGAAGCCGGCGTGGACGTGCTGGTGATCGATACGGCGCACGGACATTCGAAAAAGGTGATCGATTCGGTGCGGGAGATCCGGGCGATGTATCCGGAGATGCAGCTCATTGCCGGGAACATTGCGACGGGCGAGGCGGCCGAGGCGTTGATTGCGGCCGGTGCGAATGCGGTGAAGGTCGGGATTGGGCCGGGGAGCATTTGTACGACGCGGGTTGTGGCGGGCGTGGGTGTGCCGCAGATCAACGCGATTATGGATTGCGTGCGGGTTGCGAAACGTGCGGGGATTCCGGTGATTGCGGATGGTGGGATTAAGTTTTCGGGCGATGTGGTCAAGGCGATTGCGGCCGGCGCGGATACGGTGATGATCGGCGGCCTGTTTGCGGGCACGGATGAGGCGCCGGGGGAAACGGTTTTGTTTCAGGGGCGCAAATATAAGGCGTATCGCGGGATGGGGAGCCTGGGGGCGATGAAGGCGGGTTCGTCGGATCGGTATTTTCAGGAAGGTGTGGAGAAGGATGCCGGTACGGCGGACGGCGAGAAGTTGGTGCCGGAGGGAATTGAGGGGCGGGTGCCGTATCGGGGAGCGTTGTCGGAGAATATCTTTCAGTTGCTGGGCGGATTGCGCAGCGGCATGGGGTATGTGGGCTGCAAAGATATTGCGGCGTTGCAGTCGGATGCAAAGTTTGTGCGGATTACATCGGCCGGGCTTCGTGAGAGCCATGTGCATGATGTGGTCGTGACGCATGAAGCACCTAACTACAAGCTGGGGTGAGCGGATGGGTGAGCTGGTGCAGGGCATTGTGGTGTTGGACTGGGGGCGTCGCGATACGTTGTCGGTGGGGCGGCGGATTCGGGAGCTGGGCGTCTATAGCGAAGTCTGGGCGTGTAATGATGCGCGGGTTGCAGATTTGCTGGGCGGGAAGGTTTCGGTGCGCGGCATTGTGCTGGGCGGCGGGCGCGGGATGTATGAGATTTCGGGGGCGGTGGAGGTCGCGGCGGTTCTGGGAGCTGGCGTTCCGGTGCTGGATCTGGAGAGCCAGGAGATTGCCGCGGTGGATGATTTTGTGTTGAAGGACTGCGGATGTTCCGGGACGTGGAATATGGCGGACTTTCTGGAGCGGAGTCTGGTGCAGATCCGTGCGCAGGTCGGCGACGATGGCCGGGTGATTTGTGGGCTGTCGGGCGGGGTGGATTCTTCGGTTGTGGCTGCGATGTTGCACCGCGCGATCGGCGACAGATTGACGTGTGTGCTGGTGGATCATGGCTTGCTCCGGGCGGGTGAGGTGGAGCTGGTACGGGATGTTTTTGAGGGACATTTCGGGGTGGATCTGCGGGTTGTGGATGCGCGCGAGCGGTTTTTGGCGCAGCTTGCGGGCGTGGAAGATCCGGAGGAGAAACGCCGCCGGATTGGCGAGTCGTTTGTGCGGGTTTTTGAGGAAATCGCTCGGGATGTAGCGCATGCGCGGTTTCTGGCGCAGGGGACATTGTATCCAGATGTGGTGGAGTCGGTGCATGTTTCGGGCAAGGCGGCGACGATTAAGAGCCATCATAATGTAGGAGGCTTGCCGGAGGATTTGAATCTGGAGCTGGTGGAGCCGTTGCGCGAGCTGTTTAAGGATGAAGTTCGTGCGCTGGGGCGTGTGCTTGGCTTGCCGGCGGAAATGGTGGATCGCCATCCGTTTCCGGGGCCGGGGCTGGGGGTGCGGATTTTGGGGGAAGTGACGGCGGAGCGCCTGGAAGTGGTGCGTGCTGCCGATGAGGTGTTTATTCAGGCGTTGCGGCGTGAGGGGCTGTACCACAGTGTGTGGCAGGCTTTTGCGGTGCTTTTGCCGGTGAAAAGTGTGGGCATGGTGGATGGCAAGCGCACGTATGAAGAGGTGATTGCGCTGCGTGCTGTGATGAGTAAGGACGGCATGCAGGCGGATTTTTCGCATTTGCCGATGGATTTTCTGGGCCGTGTCTCGACGCAGATCATTGAGACGGTTCGCGGTGTGAGCCGGGTCGTGTACGACGTTTCGAGCAAGCCACCAGCAACTATAGAATGGGAATAAGACCGTGAAAGCTGTGCAAGTATTGATTGGAATTCTGGTTGGGTTTTCGTTGTCCTTGTCGCTGGCTGTGCCCGCGGCGAACGCGCAAGTTTTTGGGCAGCCGGGCGGTGCCGGGCAAGTGGGCGCGCAGAAAAGCGGGCGCGGTGTGTTGCTGCTGGTGAGCGAGGAATATGAGGGCGCGGATGCGCAGAAGGCGGTTCGGTTCTGGTGGAGTTCGCCGCAGAATCCGGCCTGGACGCCCTCGGATGCGGTGATGCTGGATGCGCTGAAGCGGGCGGGCGTTGAAACGGTGGCGCCGCAGGGTGCGAACATCAGTCGGATTTATCGGACGGCGCATATGTCGATGGCCAATGCTTCGGCGCTGGGTGCGCTTCTGGGCGCGCAGCAGGTTGTGGTGGGGCAGATTCGGTATCGGGAACTTGCGCCGGTGCAGCCGTTGAATCTGGCGGGGCTTGAGGCCGATGCAACCCTGCATCTACTGGCGGCGGGCAGTGCGGATGTGAGCGCGATCAAGCGTTTTACGGTGGAGCGCCAGGGGTTTGGTGGAGATCGTGAAGCGGTGCTTGAGGAGATTCGTGCGCAGACGGCGCAGGCCGTGGGCGGGCTGGTGGCGGGGACCTTGTCCAAGGCCAGTGGGCCGGTGGGCATTCAGACGGCGGAGCGTTTGATCGGGCTTCGCAACATCGAAAACGCAGCCGTGCTGACGGAAGTGAAGGCGTTTCTGGGGCAGATCGAATCGGTGGATGCAGTGCGTGAGCGCTGGGCCAGTGAGGGGATCATTGCGCTGGAAGTGAATCCAGAGAAGCTGGACAGCGCAGACGGGATTGAGTACGTGTTGCGCGTGCTTGAGAACCATACGTTTGACGGGTTTCGTCTGATCCGCAATCGGAGTGCGCAAACGGCGGAGCTGGCCGAGTTTTATGTCGAGCCGCTGCAGCAAGAGGGTTTTTAAGTTTCTTGAAAGGTTTTTGATGGTTTTCGATGATTTTCAATCGTTTTGGATGAAAATCATTGGGATGAAATGCAATGGCTGAAAGACCACTGGCTCGCAGTTGAGGATGTTGAAATGGTGAAGAAGAGCCCGGAAGAAGTGTCGGAACGTGAAGTAAGTAGCGCAGGTGGCCGGATTCCGGTGCAGATGAGCGTCGGCGAGCAGTGGGAGCGGTACGGGCGGTATCCGTATTTGCTGGCGAAGTTGTTGTTTTTTGGAATTATTGCCTACGGGGTTCTCTGGTCGATCGGCGCGATTGGCAGCGTAGCGTTTCCGCTGTTTTTGAGTTTGCTGCTGGCGTATTTGCTCGATCCGACGGTGGATAGTCTGGAAAAGCGGGGCTTGAGTCGGACGCTTTCGATCAGTCTGATTTTGTTGGTGGGGCTGGGTTTTGTCACATTGTTCTCGGTGTTTTTGTATCCGACGTTGACCACGCAGGTCAGTAAGATCATGGAGCATGTGCCTCGTTTGCTGACGACGCTTCAGGAGGATTTGCTGCCCTGGTTGGAGAGTCAGTTCGATTTTAATTTGCCGCCGACGCTTTCGGTTGCGTTTGATCGTTATGGCGAGCAGATCAGCAATGCGCTGCCCGGCGCGTTGCAGCAGGCCGGACAGTGGGGCACGAATTTGCTGACGCGTACCGGCGTGCTGGTTTCGAGCATTTTGAACCTGGTGATGATTCCGATTTTCACGTTTTATTTTCTGCGTGATTTCGACACGGGGCGGCTGTCGTTGGTGCGCTACATTCCGGCGAAGAATCGCGACACGGTGATCGATCGTTTGAAATTGATGGACGTTGCGGTGGGGCAATGGTTCCGTGGTCAGCTTCAGGTTTCCGGGATTCTTGCGGTTTTGTATGCCATCGGACTTGCGATTGTTTTCGGGATTTTCGGGCTGGATGTGCAGTCGGGCATTGTGATTGGTCTTTTGACCGGTTTTTTGAACGTGGTGCCGTACTTCGGGTTTGCGATTGGTTCGGTACTGGCGGTTCTGGTGGCAGTGATCGACTGGTCGGGCTGGGGGCCGTTGATCGGTGTTTTGATCGTGTACGGCGTGATTCAATTGCTTGAGAGTTATCTGATTACGCCAAAAATCGTTGGCGATAAGGTGGGTTTGAAGCCGGTGACGGTCATCATCGTGTTGTTGATCGGTGGTCATATTGCGGGCTTGCTGGGCGTTTTGCTGGCGATTCCGTTTGCAGGTGCGTTCAAGGTGATTTTGCCGGATCTTGTGGCGCTGTATGAGAAGAATTCCTTTTACACGGGTGTGCCTGTGGTGCCGGCGATGCATGTGGTGCATGTGGCGGAGTCTAATGTTGAACAATCTGCTCGTGCGGAAGATGCGCCGGTCGAGGAGGTTTCGCTGATTCAGGCCAGTGCGCAGGTTGTGGCCGGGGAAGCGGATGGCGAGGTGGAAAGTGCTGTCGAACCAGGTGACAAGAAGGAAGGAAGTGAGGAGTCGACTGAGGAAAGTGCGGATACCGAGCAGGTAGTGCCCGGTGATGATGCTGGTAAGGTGCCGTGATGCGGCTGTTGCATGCAGAGTATGATTTGTTACGCTGCGCTAAGCAGATGCGAAGTGCTCTTCACGCACAAACATACAACTAGAGTCGGTTTCACCTCATGAGTCAGTCCAGACAAAGCCAGGAAGCAAGCACGCTTGCCAGAAGTGTTGAGAAGCTCATTGCCGCAGAGTTTGGAGCTTTATCGACCGCAGAAATTGGGAGGGTTCTTCAGGAGCTCGGGCGGCGCTACAGCGCGCAACTAGCCGATCCTGCCAGAGCCGCTGCCAATGCACGGCAGGATTCTGGTCTGGGGTGGAGCCAGCAGATCGATCAGCAGGTGATTCGGCCGCTGACGCCTTCGGACAGTCAGATGGGTGGGCAGGGCTCGAATCAGGCGGCTGTTTTTATTGAGGCGGACACGCATGAGCATGTCACGAGCCTTTTGCATCAGGCGCTTCATGTTGGTGCGGTACTGGTGAATCTTACGTCCGGGCCGGCGCTCAATGCGATGGTTGCCGTGACGTTGCAGTTTCCGCAGGAACATCTGACGGTGGAGACGCGTGGTCGGGTTGTGCATGTGTCGGAGCGCGGCACAGCGATTGAGGTGTTCAATCTCAATAAGGAAGACCTGGCTGCCATGCAGGCGATGTATGATCGTCTGACGAATCCTCCCGAAGGCCTGGTGGAAACCGTTGATAGCGATGCAACGCCGACGATTCCCACGCTGGAAATCAGCAAGCTCGATGTGGGCATGACGCACAGTTCGGGGCGGCCGCGTCGAAAGATGGATTTGCCCACGCCGGATGAGTCGATTCTGAATGCAAGTGGTCTGACGATTTCCGGCGGCATCGAGCGGGAGTTCTATGGTCCTGCGATGCCGTGGCTGACGCCTTCGGCCAGTCCGGATCGAATCGAGGAGCTGGCGGGAGAGCGCATCATCGACATGTTGCTGCAGCTTTCTGAGAGCGGTTTTACCGGCATCATGGAAATCCAAACCCCCGAAGTCGCTCGCCAGGTATATTTCGATGGCGGTTATGTGGCGGAGATTCGTCGCAGGCAGCGGCTGGCCAGCGAGGAGCTGGGGCCCATGCTCCAGGCTGCTGATCATATTACGAAGCATCAACTGGCGATGGCTGCTGCGCATGCCGACGAGTTCGGGTTCGCTGTCGAGCGCAGCCTGATGGAATTGAATATTGTGGATGCGGGCAAAATTCGTCATGGAATTGCCGGTCGTCTAACGTATTTGTTGCGCGAGATTTGCGGGCAAGATGCAGGGCGCGTGAGCGTTTACGGCTCGCATGCGCTGGAAGCCGGGTTTTTGCCGCAGCCGCCGCTTCGTGTGCATGTCGCCGTGGAACGGATTGTTTTTGAGCGTCTGGCCAAGCATCTGCGTGGGCTTCCAGCCAAAGAGCGTGACCGGATCGTCGGACAGGAAATCGACAGCTATCCGGAAATTGTCGACCAGGATAGCGACCGGTTGGAAATCGCCGTGGTGCAGCCGCAGTATATGGAGCTGCTGGATCGCGTGGTGACGGGGCGCAGGCGGTTGCGAGAAGTATTTACCGAGAGCGGACTTGCGCCGGTAGAAACATTCGCCGTTATTTTTGCGCTGCACCGCATGGGCTTGCTGCATTTTGACCGCTCGTTGCATGACACCGTTGTGCGTGAGCGTGTGCGTGAAAACATCACGGTCAAATATCTGAGCGTGCATAAAGCGAGCTATTTTGAAGTACTGAATATCCATTGGTCGAGTTACGACGAGGTGGTGAAAAAAGCCTATCAGGATCTGATCGTGCAGTTCGATCCGGCCAAAGTTCCGGCGGAGCTTGAGGCCGAGGTGCATCAGCGTGCGGGTGAGATTCGGGATCGGATTGAGCTGGCTTATAAGACGTTGCGTGAGCGCGAAAGCCGCCATACGTACCGCATGCGAATCATGCCGGAGTATAAACTGGCGCATGCGGTTCCGTTGTTTTTGAAACAATCCGAGCTTGCCGAGCGGCGCCGTCAGTGGACGGAAGCGCGCGATGGAATCCGCCGTGTTCTGGAAATCGATCCCGCCAATCAAGAGGCTTCTGCGCGTTTGAAACGCCTGAGCGCGCGCATCGAGGCGGCCAGCAAACAGTGAGTGTTGCGTGGCAATTTTGGGAATTGCGCGGCCTTCCGAGTTGTCGGTCTATCGGAAGGTGCGTCGTTGCAGAGAACTTGTCATAGCGAATCAAAAAATCATCATAAATCGAGGCGGTTATCGGCCAGAGAAGCTGCCTGTTATCTATCGGAGAAAGTTATGAAACGTCTGGAGTTGATGCGCGAGCTGGTTTTTAAGAATGACAGCAAACTGTTGTTCTGGGTTTTTGATGGTGTGGGTGGATTGCCGCATCCTGAAACCGGGAAAACCGAGCTTGAGACGGCAAAGACGCCGCACCTGGATGCGTTTGCGCAGAAATCGGCCTGCGGCGGTCTGGTGCCCTACGGCGCCGGCATTACACCGGGCAGTGGTCCGGGGCATCTTTCGTTGTTTGGTTATCCTCTGGAGGAGTTTGACCTGCCGCGCGGTGTGCTCGAAGTGCTCGGCGCAGAACTCGCGTATTTGAACGGCAAGCCTGTGCGCGATGTTGAGCTGACATCGGCCGATCTGGCCATGCGGGGAAATTTTGCGTCGCTGGAGCTGAAAGGCGGCGAGCTCGTCATTGGTGATCGCCGGGCAAATAATATCACCACCGAAGAAAGTCATCAGGTTTGCAAGCTGTTGAGCGAGAACATAAAGCTCGAGGGCTATGACGTGTATGTTTTCCCCGGTGAACAGCATCGTTTCGCGGTGTTGTTGCGCGGTCCGGGGCTGGCCGGTGGGCTGACCGATGCCGATCCGCAGAAGTCGGGTCTGCCGCCGAAATACGTCGAGGCAGAACGTCCCGAAGCCGTGCTTGCTGCCGAAACCGTCAATAAGATGGTGCGTCAGGCCGCAGAGATTTTGAAAGGCCAGCCGAAAGCCAATGCGGTTTTGCTTCGCGGCATCGGTTGCGCGCCGCAGATTCCAACGCTTGAAGAACTCTACGGCATCCGCTGCGCCGCCATCGCCACCTATCCCATGTACAAAGGCATCGCTCGCCTGCTTGGCATGGACGTTTTGCATGTGCCGAGCTTGAGCCACGAAGACGAAGTGAAGGTGCTGGAGGAGAATTTCGACAAATACGATTTCTTCTATTTGCACATCAAGGAAACGGACAGCTACGCCCACAAATTTGATTTTGATGGCAAGGTAGGCGTGTTTGAAGAATGCGATCCGTTATTTCACCGCGCGACGCAGTTGGATTTTGATGCGATTGTGCTGGCTGGCGATCATTGCACGCCTGCAGTGCTCGGCGATCACTCCTGGCATCCGATTCCAACCGCGCTCTGGGGTAAACGCGTGCTGGGCGGTGGAACGCAGGCGTATACGGAGCGCGAGTGTGTCCGGGGCGTGCTCGGAATCCGTGCGTCGCGCGATATTTTGCCGCTGGCGCTGGCCGAGTGCGGTCGTTTGAACAAATACGGGGCGTGATTGCGGGATGTTATGGCGTCGTGATCGGGGGCGCGCGGCGTGGTGGGTAGGGGATGGTGCGTGGTTGGACACGTGTTCCGGGGGCAGACAAGAGCCCCCGGGCTGCCACGACGCCCACGCGCTCCGCGGAGGGCAGAGCCCTCGCTGCGCGGGTAGATGCGTTTTTTGGGGGATTATTGCATGTGTTGTTTGAGGAACGAGAAACTTTCGTCCCAGCATTTCTGGGCCTGGGGGCGCCAGGTAAATGCGTGGAAGGCGTGGATTTCGCCGGGATAATAGCGAACCGTGCAGGGAGTGCCGCGGCGGGTGAGGGCGGTGTGTAGTCTGCGGGTGTCGTCCAGAAGCGGATCGCGGGTGCCTACCGGGGCAAAGAACGGAGGCAGCTCGCGGGCGGGTTCGGTGTCGCTTTCGAGAACGAGTAGCGGGTCGGCCAGATCGATGTTGTCGGGGAGTTCCGGCGGGAGATAGGCCGCGGGGACTTCTTCCAGGCGGTCAAGCAGCCAGCGTGGTAGTGGGCGTCGCCTGGCGAGTCGGTCGATGTCGCTGACCTGGAGCATACCGCAGGCAGGGATGACGGCGGTGGGGACAATTTCGGTTTGAAAGACATCGCTTGCAAAGGTTTCCGGGCGCTCAAAGGTCGAGGCGATGGTGACGGATGTGGCCAGGTTGGCGCCGGCGGATTCGCCGGAGACGACGAGTCGTGAGGGATCGCCGCCGTAGCGCGCCGCGTTTTCGACGGTCCATATATAGGCGGCGCAGGCGTCTTCGATGGCTGCCGGAAACGGGTTCGCGGGTGCCAGGCGGTAGTTGATGTTGACGACGACAAAGCCCTGTTTGGCAAAGAACAGGCCCATGACCCAGTGGGTATCTTTGGAGAGAATGCGAAAGCCGCCGCCGTGGATGTAGAGCACGACGGGCAGCGGGCCCGAAGCCGCGTGGTTGCGCGGGCGGTAGATGTCCAGGGTGTGGGCGCTGCTGCCTGTTTGCAGGTAGGGGATGTCGCGGATGACTTCGACGTCGTGACGCTCCGGGCGCGAGTCGGGTAGAAACTGTGCGACACGCGAGATGCCTTGAAAAAAGCCGTCTATGACCATGGAGCCGATTTGGCGGCGGAGCAGTTCGGGCGCAATGCGTGGCCGGGGAAGCACGGGCGAGGGTTTGATTCTGGGTTGCGGCTTGTTCATCGGCAGCTCCGCGGTGTGAGGAGGTGTTAAAGCGATTGCTTCGGGATGCGAAATGTCCAGCGGACCAGGCGTTCGGCGCGCTCAAAGAAGCGCATGCGGTGCAGGATGGGGTTAAGCCATCCGTTGGTGATGCAATAGTAGGTGTCGTAAGGCATGGTGTGATGCATGTTGTGATTTTCGGGCGATAAAATCAGCGCGTACGACTGCAGGCGCTTCATCCATTGTGGGCGTTCTTCGAGGTGTGCCCATTTGTGAAACTGGTTGGTCATGAAGATGCCAAAGGCAAACCAGACAAGAAAACTTAGTGAGAAAGCCTGCCAGGGCACTTCCGGTTGTTTAAATATAAACAGAGCCGGCAACAAAACGATCAGGAGCACCAGGCTGTTGTTGCCGTTGACCTCGATGAAGTCGTGTCGGGTAATGTCGAGCGGGTCGGTGTGGTGGTCGCGAAAGGGTTTGATGAATCCGGCGCCCAGCACCGGCATGTCTTCGTCGCCGAAGGTGTCGCCCATCCAGTGCACGATACCTGACATAAAGTCGGCAATGATGTATCCCAGAATGGCAGAAGAGGACAAAACGAAGACGGCGGTCATTGCGTTCATGGTCAGCAGGCCTTGCAGGGTGCGGTAGCTGAAGACGCAGATCAGAACGAAGAACGCGGCGATGGCAACGATTTCGAGTTTGCGGTGGGTCGGTGAATAGTCGTAGGAACGGGCGGGTTTGGAGCGGGAAACTTCATTCATGAATGCGGCACACGACAACGAAAAAAGAGTGATGATTACGGCGAAACGGTTTCGCAAGCGGATCGTCCGGGGTTTCGCAAGCGGTTAAGAACACCGGCAGTGTATACTACAAAGTAATTTTTGGGAACTAAGGCGCGTGCTGCTGAATGTGTGGTGCACTCTTGTAAGAGAATGATGGGACGAATGATGGAAACTCTACGAAACGTGATGCACTCTGTCTGGCGATTGCTGTTTGAGACGACGAAAGCCTGGCTGAACGACAATGCGATGCGTCAGGCTGCGGGGCTGGCGTTTTACTCGATATTTTCGATGGCGCCGCTGTTGCTGATTGCGATCGGTGTGGCAGGCATTGTGTTTGAGGAGGCGGCCGTGCAGGGGCTGATTGTCGGTGAGATCGAGGACGTGGTCGGGTTCGAGGCGGCGATTTTCATTGAAGATATGCTTTTGAAAATGCGTGAGCAGCAATCCAACGCGACCGCGGCGCTTGTGGGGCTGGCGACGGTTTTTGTCGGCGCGATCGCGGTATTCAATGCTCTGCAGGATGCGTTGAATACGATCTGGGGTGTGCAAAAAGATCCAAAACAGAGCATCTGGTACACGGTGCGGCGGCGTTCGCTGGCATTTGTGATGATTCTATTGTGCGGGCTGATGCTGCTGGTGTCGTTTGCGCTGGGGGCAACGCTTGCGACCTTACAGGTGTATTTTCAGGATTTGATCGCAACGCCCTGGTATCTATGGCAGGGCCTGGATGTGCTGGTGTGGTTTGGATTTTTTATGATTTTGTTTGCGGCAATTTATAAGATTTTGCCGGACGTCATAATCGCCTGGAAGGATGTATGGGTGGGGGCCGGGATTACGTCGCTGCTTTTTTCGCTCGGAAAGTTTGCGATCAGTATGTATCTGGCGCGCAGCGGGGTCGGGTCGATTTTTGGAGCGGCAGGTAGTTTTGTCGTGATTTTGATGTGGACGTATTACTCTTGGGCGATCGTGTTGTTTGGAGCGGAGCTGACGAAGGTGTATTCGGGCAAGTTTGGCAAGGGGATTGTGCCCGGGCGCAAGAGGGGGGCCGGGGAAATGGCCGGGGGGGAGACCGGGTAAGTGGGCACCGTGGTACTGAACAAAACTGATGTGAAAGGGGGGCAGGTTGGTCGATTTTGACAAATCGATGGCAGGGCAACCCCTGGCGCACGAGCAATTTTTTGAAAATCAAGGGGAACGAGCAGATTCAAATTCTCGGTTTCTATTTTTGGAGGGAGCGCCCACCGGCAAAAAATAGGGGCCCGACGAAATTTTGGCATGGTGAAACCCCTGGTTTTTGGCAAAGGCGCAATTTTTGGAAGGGGAGAGAGCGGAGCCGTGATGAGAAATCGATGTCTGGCACCTGTTTGAGATGGGTGACAGGTATCTCTGGTGCCTCTGAAATTGGAGGTAAGGGCGCTGTTTTCGAGAGGGCAGGGATATTTCAGGGGGAGAGGAGGCGTCTTAACGTAGAAAAAATGATTGTGGCGACCGGTCTTCTCCCGGCTTTGTGGAGCTATTCTGTATTTTGAGAAGGGAGGACCACCCGTGGCTGGAGCACGTTGTAGAGTTTTGGGAGGGGATTGAGACAGTTTTTTATAAGAAATCGATGTCAGGCACCTCTTTGAGATGGATCGCAGACATCCTCGGGGCTTTCGGAGAGTGGGGAGAGCAGGGGTGTTTTGCCAACAATGGCTCTGGGGGCCCCGGGGGGGCACTGTTTATGCCATGCGGTTTTGCTTAGGGAGGGGGAGGAGCCTTCGTTTTTTATGACGTCGTGTGCAATTTGCTGCCTCTTCGTAGCGCTTTTTTTCAGGGCAGGTCAGAGTTTTTCTGGAGGCACCCTGGTTGGGATGTGTCGGGATGTGTCGGTGGGCACTTTCTATAGGAGTGATTCGTGCTGGGTGTTGTCTGGTAGGTTGGATGTTGTCTGGTCGTGTGTTTCGTTGAGTTATTTAATTA
>JBEBUW010000111.1:0-14155 GCA_040393065.1 Lujinxingia vulgaris
TAGAAGTAGCAGTGGTCAGACGGCGCGGGGAGGCGCATGAGCAGGCGGCAAAAAAGAAGAAAAATTTTGCAGTGACGAGGCTCAGTTGTGTGAAATTTCAGGCAGAAAATTTCTGAAATTACAGAAATTTCTATAATTTTCATGTCTTTTCAAGAACTGTTCTGTCCTGGCCGGCCGGTCCTGTAAATTTCTACATTTCTACAATTTTCGGCCGCACCGGAATTTTTCCTGCAAACGTCACAAAATACAAAAGCTCCGGCCAGACCGCACGACTTTTCCCCGGCTCACTCCTGAAGCAAGAACTCCCAACAACAACTGGCCAAACAGGCTAAATCGCAGAGAAACCGGCCCGTCCTCAAATCCAGTTCTGCCAGGAGCCTTCGTTTGCAAGAGATGTGTTGAAGGATGAGGGATTTTCCCCGGGCGAACAGAGAGGTGTAGTGCGCCTATAAAAGATGTGTTGAAGGATGAAGTAAATCACCCACCCGCGCAGCGAGGACTCTGTCCCTGGAATCGTGGCCGACTACCCGACATCTCCCATACCCTCCCCATAGATAACGAGCCTCCAAAAGGTATCTGGCATACCCCAAAAAGCCTCAGCGAGCCTCCAAAAGGTATCTGGCATACCCAAAAAAGCCTCAGCGAGCCTCCAAAAGGTATCCGGCATACCCAAAAAAGCCTCAGCGAGCCTCCAAAAGGTATCCGGCATACCCCAAAGAGCCTCCATAAACCCTCGCCAGAATATGCAGCATCCCCTGGCGAGGCTCCGTAGAGGTTTTAAGGGTATGCAACATGGCTTGATGATTATCGGAAACTTCTCTGCGCAATCTTCTTCCAGCACAGCCAGTCACAAACCCGGCCGCGCACAGGCGCAAACAAGCAGACTCAACGCTTAGATTTCGCTGATCGCGCGCACCACCACGCTGGCAGCCATCATACCAAACACGCCGGTCACAAAACTCACGGTGCCCTCGACCAGATTCTTCTGATCGCAGGAGTTCAAATCATTGCCCTTGGTCGGACAAATACACTTGAAGCCTTCCGTACCGTCGTAGCTGAGCGAACGCGGCATATTGCGCGGCTCCGGGCTATAAACGCACATAATGCCCGTCGGCCCCGAAGCTGGAATGATCTCCTGCTGACGCATGATCTTGCGCATCGAACGCGCCAGCGGATCGCCATGCGTATCATTCAAATCCGCCAGACGGATCTGTGTCGGGTCCACCTTTCCAGCCGCGCCCATGCTGGAAACCACCGGAATCCCGAGTTCCAGACAGGTCTTGAGCAAATGCACCT
Source organism: Lujinxingia vulgaris (assembly GCA_040393065.1). Taxonomy (GTDB): domain Bacteria; phylum Myxococcota_A; class Bradymonadia; order Bradymonadales; family Bradymonadaceae; genus JACCWM01. Next base: position 1,297 of record JBEBUW010000111.1, read on the forward strand.
TGGCCGTCACGTTGTCGATCGCATCAACGACAAAATCCGGCCGATCACTGAAAAACTCCTCGCTGGTGCTGGCATGATAAAACGCCCGACGCCCGATCACCGTCCCCTCCGGATTGATCAGACTGCAACGCTCCGCCATCAAATCCGATTTGAACTTCCCGAACGTCCCCTTCATCGCATGCAACTGACGATTGGTGTTCGTACCGCAAACGCGGTCAAAATCCGCCAGCGTGAGCTTGCCCACACCGCTGCGCGCAAGGCTCTCCGCCGTGAAACTTCCCACGCCGCCCAGACCAAAAACCATCACATGCGCGTCGTACAGCGAGCGCATCGCGTCCTCGCCAAGCAAGCGCCCTGCGCGATCCCAGCGACGATGCAACTTCCACGCCTCCATCGCCCGCCCTTCAAACACAAGAGTGCCCGCATCATCCTTGGCATTGCGCTCCGTCAAGACACCACGCGCCTTCGAAGCGCCGGAACCGGCCGGGGGAATCGTCACATCATACTGCGTTGTCATCGTTCTCTCTCACTCGATACAGATTGCTGCGCAAAGCGCGATCTCACATTGTCTTCCGTCTGCCGTGCAATTTCTGCTTCCGAACAATTACGGACCGCAGCCACGGCACGAACAACAAGCTCTAAAAGTGCCGGAGTATTTCGCTGATTCCCATAAGAATACGGCGGCCGATCCGGCGCATCAGTTTCCACCAGCAGACGGTCTGCGGGCACCGCCCGCACCACATCCGCAATTTTGTTCGCATTGGGATAGGTCACCGGCGTACCGATGGAAATATCCAGCCCCAACATCAAAAAGTTTCCGACCTGCCGCGCCGAACCACTGTAGCCATGCATCATCCCACCGGCCCGGGGCACACCCTCACGCCGCAGAATTTCGTACAGCGTGTTATGGCTCTTCACCGCATGGATCACGATCGGTAAATCAAGCTCGCGTGCAATCGCCAGTTGCCCCACAAAAGCACGCTCCTGAAACGCGCGCTCGGCCGGCTCACGCGCACGCACGAAATCCAGGCCGAGCTCTCCAACACCGCAAAACCCGCCGGCCAGCAAATCTTCACGCAACAGTCGGAGCTCTTCCTCCAGCCACGCATCGTCCCGCCCCTGCAGCGCCCACGGATGCAACCCGGCCGTCGCCTGAATGCTCGGCCGCGTCTCACTGCCTTCCGACACCAGACTCCGCGCCAGCGCACGACGCTCCCGATCATAGCCCGCGATGATCAGCCCCCGCACGCCCGCCGCATGAGCTTCCGCCAGAACCTCATCGCGATCCGCGTCAAAAGCCTCAAAATCCAGATGACAATGTGCATCGAACATCGTTCAGACAGCCCGCAGAAGTTGCAAAAACCTTACGAAACCACTTGAAGTATCCTGCAGACTCACTGGCCTTTCTTCAGACTCGCCAGAAACTGCTCCCACTGTGTTTCGTTCTCACCCAGTGTCGCTGCCGGCCCGACGAGCTTGAAGAAATAGAGCCCGACCTCGGTTTCTGCAATCGCTCCCAGCACACGCTGATTTTCCTTCGGCGCGCCGCCCCCCATCATGGCCGCGCCCGCATCAAACGTACCCGAGCCATCGATCGTATAAACCTTCATCCCATCGACAACGCGCTCACCACGCACCGCCGGCGGCCCGCCCTGAAGCTGACCAACCCAGCGTTCCAGATTGGCATCCACACCGCCGCCACCGCCCGGCCCGAAGTAAAACACTGTCAATTCACCCGGCTCCTGACCTTCCGGGCCAGGCACATTGTACTGCGCCGCACGCATTTCATTGCCCGGCTGAACCGCCAGCCAGCTTGCCGGCGCTTCCCACAAAATCGGCCCTTGCTTGCCATACGTGGCCGGATCGGCCGACGGCATTCTGGCGCCGCCCATAGAAGGATTGCCCATCGAACCGGCCGCCTGACCGCTGCCCAGCGGCGGATGATTCGGCGGCAATTCTTCGTTGGCCGACAACGGCCGCGCCACGCCCTCGGACGGCGGCGCTTTCACGCTCGGTGCATCCGCAAACTCGTTCGACTTACAACCACCCAGAACCGAACCGCCGGCCAACAAAAGCCCCACCAGCAACGCTACAACTGAACTACGCTTCATGCTTTTTACCTTGATTGAAATTCTCAAGAAACGGCCAGACTCTTATCGATCCGAGTTCGCCGCCACAATTTGCTCGCGCCATAGCGCACCTTGACGCCCTCAAGCAAGCAACAAACTCGATGCATCGTATTCCAGAACCTGACTTTCTCCCTGAATCGAAAGCTGTACAAACTGATTCAATCCCGTGCGCATATCCGTAGCACGTACGCTGAGCATGCCGTTTGTATCGACCTCAAACGTTACCTCAATCCGCACATGCTCGCGTGGCCCAGGCGGAATTTCATTCAACTCCAAAATCCCGAGCTGCTGATTATCCTCAATCCGACGGCTGTTCCCCGAATAAATCGGCAACACAACCCGCGTCTGATCATCACGCGACGTCGAAAAATACCGCGTCCGCTCAAGCGGCAACTGGCCGTTGCGCTCAATGATAATATCCATCACGCCGCCCACCGTCGCCACGCCCAGCGCATGCGGCGTCACGTCGATCAGAAGCGGTGCCTGCGCCTGCGGCGCCCGAAACGCCGGCGGTCGCCTGCCGCCCTGTCCGCCACCCGACACCTCGGCCGGATCGTCGTCCAGCTCTTCCAGCCAGGATTCATCGCCCTGCTCATACTCATCGTACGACGGCAGCGGCGTGTACTCCTCCGGCGCCTGACTTTGCTCCACCAGCGAAGCCCCGAAGATCGCCGCTCCGATCCCGACCACCTCGTCCGGGTTGATGCCCAGCGTCGGCTCACGATTGAAAAACTCACGTACACGCTGCTGCACCAGCGGCACGCGCGTCGTACCACCGACCATCACCAGATGATCGATCTCCGCGCGCTGCAAACCCGCCACACGCAACGCGTCATCACACGTCAACAAACTCTGTTCCACAATATCCATGCAGTGCTTGTTGAACTGCTCACGCGTCAGCGTAAACATCAGGGACAGATCCGTGACCGTGCCCGGAATATACTCAACGATCTCAACCGTTTGGGACGCATGCGTAGTGAGCCCGTGCTTGAGCTGTTCGGCAAGCTCGCGGAAGCGCTGACGCACCAGTTCATCACCTGAAAGGTCGTAACCATGCTCACGCTCAAACGCGTTGAGCATCGCACTGACCAGACGATGATCAAAATCATCGCCGCCCAGATAACTGTTACCGGCCGTTGCCAGCACCTCAAAAACATTTCCACGAAGTTCCAGCAACGTAATATCGAACGTGCCACCACCGAAGTCGTAAATCGCCACGCGCTCGCGCCGATTATGACCATAACCATACGCCAGCGCTGCGGCCGTCGGCTCGTTGACCAGCCGCAATACTTCCAGCCCGGCCAGCTCTCCCGCGCGTTTTGTCGCCCGACGCTGACCTTCATCAAAGTTCGCAGGAACCGTTATGACAGCCTTCGTCACTTCTTGCCCGAGATACGCCTCCGCAAGACCTTTCAAATAGTACAGCACACGCGCACTGATCCCTTCGGCCGGATGCTGCTGCTGATAAATCTGGATCCGAGGCGCACCATCCGCCGAGGAAATAATCCGATACGGAAACGCCCCGATCAGCATCTTAATATCAGGACTTTCAAAGGGACGCCCCAGCAAGCGCTTGACCGAAAACACCGTGTGCTCCGGATCGCTGGAACGATACGGCCTGGCATCATGACCAATAATCGTTCGGCCATCCTCCAAAAAGTGCACAATCGAGGGATGCACCGTATTGCCATAAGCATCGGGAATAACCAGCATCTGCCCCTCTAGCATCACTGAAACTACCGAGTTCGAGGTTCCTAAATCGATCCCTACAACGACATCTGTCATCGTCTGTGACTCCCTGTCTATTTCCTGGCCCTGGTTGGCTTCACAATTCTCTTTTGGGTCGTAACTTTCGGCGCGCCTTTGAAAACCGTGCCACTGTAACTTGAACCGAAACCCTCGTCGATCAAATTCTCCACACGACGCTTTGTCCTCACTTTTTCAGATTTCACACGGCTTCTCGGGCGTGTTGTGGTAGACAAATTGCCAGCCTGGTGATTAAAGAAGGCGATTCAGGCTGCCCGGTTGCCGTTTTACCGGGAGTCGATTATGTACGGTATGTTTGTTCGGCGAGTTTTTTTGTCAGGGCTCGCCGAGAATGATTAGGGTGAGAATCATTTTTTTATTTCGCCTGCAATTCAGGTTCGTTCGCTCATAACCTGCCCGGGTTCCGAAGCCGACCAGCGATTCAGAGATAAACGAAGGTTCGGCCAAACCGCATGCGCCGGAACACTCCAGGCCGCTGCGGCACCAACAACTCCCGGGCGATTCAACGTTCACTACCAGACGCCTCATTTTTCGGAGAGACACATCGTGGATAGTTTCCTGCAACTCAGTAGCGCACATTACCTGCTGCGCGTCGTACTCGGCATAATCGGTCTCGCGGGCTTTGCCCTCGCGGGACGCACGGTTTTCTGGCTACTTCGCTATGTTGCCTGGGGCCAGGGAGATTTAAAAACAACCAACATTCCCAACCGGCTCAAAGGCGTTCTCATCAACGTTCTCGGTCAGGCACGCGTAATCCTGGAACCAGCCGGTGTTTTGCACCTCTTTATCTTCTGGGGATTCTTAATCCTGCAGCTCGAAACCATCGAGTATTTAATCCGCGCCTTTGTATGGGATTTCCGCTTTAGCACCTACATCGGTGGCGGAACCTATGCTTTCTTGCTCTTTTTGCAGGATATTTTCGGCGTGCTGGTTCTGGTAGCCATCGCGCTGGCAGCCGTACGTCGCTACATCATCCGGCCGCGCCACGTCATCGTCTCGATGGACGCCGCGATCATCCTGATGTTGATCGCCGGACTCATGATCACCAAATACATCGCACACGGCGCCGAACTCGCGTTTGTAACCGACCCCGGCTTTGATCCGCGCTGGACTCCGTTTGCTCTTATGACCGCCAACGTCATGCGCTCGCTGGGGGCTTCTCCCACATCCGAAGGCATGTTCTGGATCCATCACGTTTCCTACTGGATCCACATCGGCATCGTCGTGTTCTTCGCAAACTACATCCCCAACGGAAAGCACCTCCACCTGATCGGCGCCATTCCCAATATTTTCTTCCGCAAACTCGAGCCCAACGGTGCGCTGTACCCGATCGATATGGAAGACGAATCCATCGAAAGCTTCGGCGCCGGCAAGGTCGAAGAACTCTCCTGGAAGCAGCTGCTCGACACCTACGCCTGTACCGAATGCGGACGCTGCGAGCACTACTGCCCTGCCTACAATACCGGTAAAGCCCTGAACCCCATGCAGATCATCCACAACATCAAGGATCATCTCAAAGAGAAAGGCACCGACGTTCTGCGCAACAAAAACACCGAGAACGCCGACAATTACCCCGTTCTGGCTGGCGGAATCATCTCCAAAGAAGAACTCTGGGCATGCACCACCTGCGGCGCCTGCGTTGCAAACTGCCCGGTATTCATCGAGCACGTCGATACCATCGTTGATATGCGCCGTTATTTGGCCCTCAACGAAGCGGACTTCCCCGCCGAAGTTGCTCGTACCTTCCGCAACATGGAAAACAGCTCCAACCCCTGGGGTATCTCCTCGTCCTACCGCGCCGACTGGGCCGACGGTCTGGACATTCCCCTGCTCAGCGAAATGAGCACCGCCCCCGAATACCTCTTCTTTGTGGGTTGCGCCGGTAGCTTCGACGAGCGCCAGAAGAAAGTCACCCAGTCCTTCGCCAAAGTCCTCAAGGCTGCCGACATTTCGTTCGCAATCCTTGGACCCGAAGAAGGCTGCACCGGCGATCCTGCACGCCGCATCGGTAACGAATACCTGTACTGGATGCTCGCGTCGCAAAACATCGAAACGCTCAACAGCTACAACGTCACCAAAATCATCACGACCTGCCCGCACTGTTTCCACACAATCGGCAAGGAGTACCCGCAGCTCGGTGGCAATTACGAAGTCATTCACCATACTTCGTTCATGAATGACCTGCTCAAGAACAACAAAATCAAGGTCAATCCGGCCACTGCCATGAAAGTGACCTACCACGACTCCTGCTACATCGGTCGCTGGAACTCGTCCTACGAGAACCCGCGTGAAATCCTCGCCGCCGTTCCAGGCCTGGAAGTCCAGGAAATGGAACTCAACAAAAAGCAGGCATTCTGCTGCGGCGCCGGTGGTGGCCGTATGTGGATGGAAGAAACCGAGGGCAAGCGCGTTAATATTGAGCGGACCGATCAGGCGATCGCTACCAAACCCGATGCCATTGCGGTCAACTGCCCGTTCTGCCTGACCATGTTCGACGATGGACTCAAAAACCGTGGCGCTGAAAGCATCCAGCTGCTCGATCTGGCTGAGATCATCGCCTCCAATCTTGCTGATGAAGTCAACCCGGCGACCGACCTCCCCTCGGAAGCTGCTGCGGAGTAAAACCCATGACCGATTCCCTCAACGCTGTACAAAACACAGACCCTGAAGTCTACGACATCATCCGTGCCGAAGAACAACGCCAGCGTGATACGATTCGTCTGATTGCCAGCGAAAACTACGCCTCACGCGCTGTTCAAGAAGCTACCGGAAGCGTCTTCACCAACAAGTACAGCGAAGGGTATGCTGGTCGACGTTATTACCAGGGCCAGGAGTTCACCGACCGCGTCGAACTCCTGGCCATTCAACGCGCCAAAGCCATCTTCGGTGCCGAACACGTCAACATCCAACCCTACTCCGGCTCGCCCGCAAATCTGGCTGTCTATTATGCCCTGGCCGAGCTGAACGACCCGATCCTGGGCATGGGACTGCCCTTTGGCGGCCACCTCACCCACGGCTGGAAAGTCAACTTCTCCGGCCGATTCTACGACGCACACCACTACACGCTTGATCCCGAAACCGAGCGCATTGACTTCGCCCAGGTCCGAAAAATGGCCCACGAAGTCAAACCGCGCCTGATTTTCTGCGGCGCATCCGCCTACCCGCGGATCATCGAATTCGACAAATTTGCCGAAATCGCCAAAGAAACCGGGGCCAAACTCGTCGCCGACATCGCACACATCGCCGGCCTTATCGCCGGCGGCCAGCATCCCAATCCGTTCCCCTACGCCGACGTCGTTACGACCACCACCCACAAAACCCTGCGCGGCCCCCGCTCTGGCATGATCATGAGCAAAGCCGAGTACGCAAAAGCCATCGACTCCGCAGTCTTCCCCGCTCTGCAAGGCGGCCCCCACATGAACCAGATCGCAGCCGCAGCCATCGCTTTCAAAGAAGCACTGGAACCTTCCTTCAAAGAATACGCGGCACAGATCATCAAAAACGCACACGCCCTGGCCGACCGCCTGCTCCAGCACGGATTTCGCCTCGTTACCGGTGGCACCGACAACCACATTATCCTCGTGGACATGACTCCCAAAAACGTCGGTGGCAAACCCGTAGCCCAGGCACTCGAAAAAGCCGGAATTGTCTGCAACTCCAACGCAATTCCCTTCGACAAACGCAAGCCTTTTGACCCCTCCGGCATCCGGATTGGCACCGCAGCCACCACCACACGTGGCATGAAAGAAGACGAAATGCGCAGCATTGCGGACTGGATCGCTCGCACCGTCGAAAACCTCGACAACCAATCCGAACTCGACGCCATCGGCCGCGAAGTCCACGAACTCTGCCAGCAATTCCCAGTCCCCTGAAGCACGTACCCGAACCCTTGATCCGTACCGATTAACCTCTTCGTACTACGCAACAAAACGAGTCGTATCTTATGTACAACCTGCTCATTTCACTGGCAGCCGGCATTCTCACCACTCTCATATTGGGCTTTGCCCTGGGCGGTGGTGATTTAAGAATTTCCTACGGAATCCTCCCAGGCATCATCGCTATGGGTGTCGTCTACGTCCTGCTCGCCCGCCGCATCCTCAACAAAGTCCAGACCACCGTCGGACTGGCCCAGGCCGAACTCCAGGCCCAACGTGTCGAGCGCGCCATCGCCCTGCTCAAGCAATGCTACCCGCTTGGCAAATGGCAATTTCTCATCAAATCCCAGATCGACGCGCAGATCGGCTCCATCCTCTACATGACCCAGAAATTCGATCAGTCCGAACCCTATCTGAAGACCTCCTTCAAGAAAAACTGGGTCGCACGCGCCATGCTCGGCGCCCTGTACTACAAACGCAAAAATTACGTCGAAATGGAAGCCGTCTTCGAAGAAGCCGCCAAAGCCAACAAAAAAGAAGCCCTACTCTGGAATATCTACGCCTATTGTATGTGGAAATCCGGACAAACCGACAAAGCAATCGCCGTGCTGAACCGCGCCACCGAAGCCGTTCCCACCGATGCCAAAACCAAAAGCAATCTGACGGCTTTGCAAAACAATAAGAAAATGAAAATGCGTAGCTGGAATATGATGTGGTATCAGTTCCACCTGGACAAACCACCCGTCCAACGACAAACCACACAGTTCCGTTCGCGCTAATCCAGGCTTTCAATCGTTCTGACAACAAAAACAACACAGCCCACTTCAACCTGTGCTGTACATACATTTTGAGGAGCTCATCATGACCACACCTATTTCTGCTGGCGAAATCCCTGAAGATATCGGCCGCAACGATCCATGCCCCTGCGGCAGCGGCCAGAAATACAAGCGCTGCTGCTTCCGTGCGCATCAGGTCCAACGTGAAGCTGCCAAGCAAAAAACCAGCGCCGCCCAACTCATCAGCCCCAGCACCAACCCCTGGAAGTTCTTCAAGCTCCTGCAAGACGTCAACGAAAACAACATGCACGCGCTCTACCATGATATGGCGCACGAGCTTGGCCCTTTCCGCGCACGCTATGCCGATGTGACCCAGTTCCTCCAGGATGTCGATGCCGGAAAAGCACACATCACGGCCGGATCCGAATTTGTCCTCGAACACATCCGCATCGATCGCCCCGACATCTACATGCTCCTCGCCAGAGGACTCGATGATCCCAAGGTCGATTCCGTGATCTTTGATGTTGTCACCCTGCGCCCCAACGAAATCGACGTTGACCACAATCCCCGCAAGGTCGATCACCTCGGCTTCCGCATCTGGGATGTTGTTCGCCACACCATCGCCAAGTCCCAACTTGACCGCGATAAATTCTCGCTCGCGGACCTCAACATCGACTGGCACCCTTCCACCTTCGTGCGCCCTGTCCGCGAAGAGGAAACCGACCTCGCCGAACAAAGCCTCTCCGAAGAAACCGTCGCCGAGCCCATCAAAGCCGCAACCCAAAACAACGACGAATAACCCCAACCCACAAACACCCATCCGCAAAGCGGGGCCTCTGGCCCCTGCGGAGCGCGTCGACGTTGTGCCAGCCCTGGGCCTCTGGCCCTGGGATCATTGCACACCACCCAATTCTCCGTTCCCACACACCGCGAGCCACCCAACGCCTCTCATCAACACCAACACCAACGCCTCCAAATCCCCCTTAACCAGCCCCCTCTCCCATCGTGTTGCAACTCGGACCTTATCAACTCATTGAACGCCTCGGCGAAGGCGGCATGGCCGAAGTCTACCGAGCAAGACGCCCTGGCTACGGCGGTTTTGAACGAGACTTCGTCCTCAAGCTGCTTCACGAACGGCTCAATCCCGATCCGTCCTTCCGAAAAATGCTGCTCGAAGAAGCCAAGCTCACAGCTTCGCTTCGTCACCCGAACATCGTCCCGGTCCTCGATACCGGCTACGACACCGCCAACGACGTCCTGTACGTCGTCCTCGATTACGTCGACGGCAAAGACATGCACGCCTCGCTCGCCCAGGCTGTACGCCAGGGCCGAGAATTTCCGATCAGCATGGCGCTCTACATTGCCCGCGAAGCCGCGGCCGGTCTGCACTACGCGCACACCCGCAATGACGAACACGGCCAACCGCTCCAGCTCGTCCACCGCGACGTCAGCCTGCACAACATTCTCGTCAGCTACGAAGGCGACGTCCGCCTCATCGACTTCGGCGTCGCAAAAATCGATTCCGAAATCCGTGAAAAAACCCGTGCCGGCATCATCAAAGGCAAATTCGGATACATGTCCCCCGAACAAGCCTGGGACAAAACCCTCGACGCACGCTCCGACGTCTTCTCCCTCGGAATCTGCCTCTACGAAATGCTCACCGGACGATCCCTCTACGGACAATCCTCCGACATGATCGCCATGCTCCGCAAAGTCCGTGAAGCAGACATCGCACCACCCTCCACCTTCCGGCCCGAGATATCCAAACGACTCGACAACGTCATCATGAAAGCTCTGGCCCCGGACCCGGCCCGGCGCTACCGCTCTGCACGCGAATTCCAACTCGCGCTATCTGCCATCATCGCTCAGCTCGATCCGACCCTGACGCCACTCGATACCGGCAACTTCCTGCACGCACTTTTTCACGAAGCTGTCCCATCCCACCCCTCTCATACGCCCACGCCGACCTCATCCGAACCCACCGATCAGCACCAACCCGACGCCGATCCCTGGCACGCCAATGCCAACGACCGCACCGAGATCTACTTCGACGAAAGCCTCGCTCACGATACCGATCTGCATACCGGTCAATACAACGCCGCCCCCTATCCTGACGAAGAAGAAAACAACTGGTCCGCGCCCGAACCCACACCGGTTCCACGCTCCAACCAGTCCTCTCAACCTTCTCAACAATCCACGCCCCAGAATATCCTCGACGATCCGTATCCCGTCGGACCACCCGCCTTCTCACGTCCGCGGCCAGGTCATCAGCACACGCGCAAAATCGAAGAGCACAAAATCGAAGAAGCCCACCAGCGCTTCCAGAACCTGATCAACCCCAACCCCGAACCGCTGCCCGACGCAACGTCCTCGACGCCCGTCACCGACTGGGTCCGCAGCCACCCCATTCCTTCCGCCTTCATTGGCGCCCTGGCAGCGGCGGTCATCATCGCGATCTTTGCCTTCCTGATCCTCGCCTGACCGCCCTCCCGGCAACACCCGCCGCCAGTTCTTTCGCCTCAATCGATCCCGAAATCCTCGCGCACCGAAAACGACGGCGCATCGCCGTACGGCCGACTTTTCGTCTCGTCGCCCAGATACGTCTCAATCCCGGCGAACGCCAACGCCTGGTGGTTGTACTCCGCCGTCGCCTCGCTCTCAAAAACATACTGCACACGCTCAACCGGCTGCCCCTTGTCGGTCTTGCGATCGCGAAGCACCCCGATAAACTTCTGCGTCTCCTCCGGCGGAACCAGCGTTTTCTCCTTCTCAAAAACGCGATAAACCCGCACCGTCTTGCTGTCCTGATCGTAGACTTGCTTGTTCTTACTCATGATAAACTCTCCCGATTCTGTCCTGAATCCAGTCAATAAACCTGCAAATAACCCAATAAAACTACCGTAATTTCACCCGCTCGCATTCCACGCAGGCCCAGATCCACACAAACAAATTACACGCAAACAATTACAGCGGCCTTTATACCGATTCCCCGGCCAATGTGCTATGCCTGCAATAACCATCTGGACTCCAATCGTTTCTTTGGCCCCCGCCGCGTTCCAAACGAGATGCCATGCCTACCACCGAATCTACCCTCGAACTCTTCAACCGCTATCCCGCCGCACAAAACATCGCACACCGCGCGCTCGGCAACTTCCCCACGCCCGTGGAGCGCCTGCAACGCCTTGGTGAACAATTCGGACTATCCGACTTCTACATCAAACGCGACGACATCAGCGGCCCCCTGTATGGCGGCAACAAAGTCCGAAAACTAGAATTCGTCCTCGCCGACGCCATCGCCCGGGGCTACGACAAAGTCTGGACCGTCGGCGCCATCGGCAGCCATCACGTGCTGGCCACCTCAATTTACGCCCGGCACGTGGGCCTGCAACCAGCCGCGCTCCACTATCCACAAACTGTCACAGCCCACGTCCTCGACGTCCTAAAAGCCCTGAGCACCACCCAGCCCGAACTCACCCTGGTCGACCACGTCGCCCAGATCCCCGTCTTCTTAGCCCGCGCCCACCTCAAAGAATGGCTCGCCAAAAATCCCGACATCTACTACATCCCCGGCGGCGGCTCTTCCTTCATCGGCACCCTGGGCTACGTCAACGCAGCCCTCGAACTCAAAGCCCAGATTGAACGCGGCGAACTCCCCGAACCCCACACCATCTTCGTCGCCGCCGGCACCTGCGGCACACTCGCCGGCCTCATCCTCGGCGCCAAAATGGCCGGACTCAACACGAACATCATCGGCGTCCGCGTCGTCGACAAAATCATCGCCAACACACGCCAGACCGCACACCTGGCCAACCGCTGCGCTCTCTGGCTCGAAGAATCCGGCCTCGAAAACATCCCCCGCATCACCCACAAAGACGTCACCATCCTCGATGGCTACATCGGCAAAGGCTACGGCGAACCCACCCCGCAAGGCTCCGTCTGCGAACGCCTCGCCCTCGACTTAGAAAACCTCGAATTCGACCCCACCTACACATCCAAAGTTCTGGCCGCCATCGTCGCCGAACGCGACCGCCTCGAACTCAACAACCGCCCCGTCCTCTACTGGCACACGCTCAACAGCATCGACTTAGGCGAACGCATCCGCTCCGCACAACCCGCCTGGGATCTGCCCGCCGCCTACCAGAAATTCTTCTAACCCCACCCCACACAATGATTCTCCAACCCCAAACAACCACCCAACAACTCGTGCAGCGGGGCCTCTGGCCCCCGCGGAGCGCGTTAATGTTGTGCTAGCCCAAGGGCTGACATGGCTCTACTTTCTCGGACAGTTTCTGCCATAATAATTGGGACGTTC
>JBEBUW010000112.1:0-14037 GCA_040393065.1 Lujinxingia vulgaris
CGTCTGTGCTAACCCCCGGTGAAACCGGGGGTGGGGACGCCGCACACCACCCAATCCCCCGATCACCACCACGCACACCACCCAACACCTCTACCCACCACCCACAAAAAAAAGGCCGCGCAAGCGGCCCTATAACCCAAAATCTGCGGCGATTCAGGACCGCCGCCAACACCTCTATTAATACTTAGCCAACCACTCAATTGCCTCTGCAATATCTTCGATCTGCGGCAAAATATAGTCTTCCACGTCCGGGTGATACGCGACGAACGAGTCCACCGCGCCCACACGTTTCACCGGCCCGTCCAGATACTCAAACAACTCGTCGGCAATCCGCGTGGCGATTTCCGTGCCATAACCCCAGCTGATGTTGTCTTCGTACGCCAGGATGACCTTGCCGGTTTTCTTCACCGACGCGCTGATCGCATCCCAGTCGTAGGGGCTGAGCGTGCGCAGATCGAGGATCTCCGTGCTCACGCCCGGCACCGCCCTGGCTGCGCGACGGCTGCGCTCCACGAGCGCGCCGTACGTGATGACCGTCACGTCCGTGCCTTCCTGCACGACCGCGGCCTTCCCGAACGGGATCATATAATCCGGCCCCGGATTGAAACTCTTGTTGTAGGTCTGGCGATACAGGTGCTTGTGCTCCAGGAACATCACCGGATCTTCCGAGCGAATCGCCGTGCGCAACAGTCCGTTTGCATCGGCTGCGTTGGACGGCATCACCACGCGCAGCCCCGGAATATGCGTAAACAGCGTCGCACCCGACTGGCTATGGTACGGCGCACCGCCCTTCAGATAACCGCCGATCGGAACGCGCACGACCACCGGCGCCGAAAAGTTGTTGTACGAGCGCCAGCGCATGTTCGACAGCTCGTTTTTAAGCTGCATGTAGGCCGGCCAGATGTAGTCGAAGAACTGAATTTCCACGACCGGACGCAAACCGCGCGTCGCCATACCGATGGCCCGACCAATGATGTTCGCCTCGGCCAGCGGGCTGTTGAAAACGCGCACGCTTCCAAACTCTTCCTGCAAGCGATGCGTGACCTTGAACACACCACCCTTGCCCTTCACCTTACCCAGGTACTCTTCCTTGGTAACGTCGGCCACGTCCTCGCCAAAAATCACAATCCGCGAATCGCGACGCATTTCCGTGCGCAGGCAGTCATTGATCAGATCGACCATCGTGCCTTCCACGCCGTCGGTATCCCACTGCGGCTCGGTCGAAAAAGCATCCGACGTCGGATCGACATCCGGGCTGTAAACATAGCGCAGCGCACTATCCGGCTCGGGCATCTCCAGCGCAAGCGCGGCATCCACAGCCTCACGAACCTCGGCATCGACCTCGGCCTTGAGCTGTTCGACTTCCTCCTCGCTCAAAATCCCTTCACGCACCAGAAACGCCGGGAAGGTGGTCACCGGATCGCGCGCCGCATCCGCCTCACGCTCTTCCTCCGGGCGGTAGTTACGCTCGTCATCACTCATCGAGTGACTGTACGGACGAACCACATGCGCATGCACCAGCGCCGGACCATTTCCGGCCCGAATCGATGCCACAGCCTTGCTGATTTCATAATAACTTTCGATCGGATCGCAGCCATCGAACTCGGTCTGATACAGCCCCTCAAAGCCGCTCGTTGCTTTGCTAATCGAGCCGCCCGCCGTCTGCACGCTGACCGGCACGCTGATCGCATAACCGTTGTCTTCGACCACAAACAACACCGGCAACTTCAGCGCCGAAGCCGTATTCACAGCCTCCCAGAACTCGCCCTGGCTCGTTGTTCCATCGCCGCAGGACACATACACGACCTCATCCGATTTATAGAGATCGTTGCGCTCCGCCAGCTCCGAAATCGCCGCCATAATCCGGCCGGTCTGCGCCGCGCCCGAAGCCTGCAAAAACTGCGTCCCCGTGCACGACGACTGGCTCACGATATTCAGATCTTTATGCCCCCAGTGCGAAGGCATCTGCCGACCGCCCGAGTTCGGATCTTCAATCGATCCCACCGCCGAAGCCAACACCTCGGTCGGCGTCATCCCCAGCGTCAGCACCAGCGCGCGATCCCGATAATACGGATAAAACCAGTCGTATTTCGGACGCAAAACCTTACCGGCCGCGACCAGCACCGCCTCGTGTCCGGCACCCGAAATCTGAAAATAAATCTTCTGCTGGCGCTTTAAATTGATCTCTGCGTCGTCCAGCCTTCGCGACAGATAAATCAGGCGATACATCTCGACCAGATCATCCGCAGAAAGGCCACGATACTTACTTTTTACATCGGCTACGCCAGGCTTTTCCTGACCATTCGCAGCATATTTTAACTGTTCCACCGAATCTCCTTCCATATTGCTCGCCATTTTGCGTCACCTGTCGTTAGGATTATTCAGGTTGCGTCCCAAGTAAACGATTGTCTCCATCCCTAAAGTGCTAACACACACCATCTCTCCTCGCAAAGAGCGATCCCGCGGTCAGTCACCCTCGAAAATAACCGTTTTCAAAAAGGCTCAACCCACAACCAGATTCAAAATCCTGCCGGGTACAAAAATCACGCGCCGGATTTCCTTGCCCTCCAGATGCGGCGCAATCTCACTATCCGCCTGGGCCTGAGCCAGCGCCTCATCCTGCGTAACATCCGCCGGTACCGTTAACATCCCGCGCATCTTGCCCATCACCTGGACTGCCAGTTGATACGTGGCCACCGCCAGATATTTCTCGTCGTAAACCGGCCACGCAGCATGCGTCACCGATTCACTGTGCCCCAGGCGATGCCACAACTCCTCCGCAATATGCGGCGCAAACGGACTGAGCATCTGCACCAGCGGCTCGACCGCGGATTTCGGCACGACATCCTGCTTATACAAGAAGTTCACGTACTCCATCATCGCCGCAATCGCCGTGTTGAAGTGCAACGCCTCCGTATCATCGGTGACCCGCTTCATCGCGCGGTGCAACTCCCGCAAAAGCTCCTCGCCGGGTTCCACATCAGCGATCTTCGCGCTCAAGCCCTCGCCCTCGCAAACCAGACGCCACACGCGCGACAAGAAGCGATGCACGCCGCTCACGCCCCGCGGATTCCACGGCTTGGTCGCCTCCAGCGGTCCCATGAACATTTCATACAGACGCAGCGAATCCGCGCCGTACTCCGCGATCACGTCGTCCGGATTGATCACGTTTCCGCGCGATTTCGACATTTTCTCGGTTATTTCTTCGAGCAAAATATCGTACTCCGGATGGTACGGTTTCTCGTTTTTCCAGACGACTTCGTCCGCGCGAACCGTAAACGAAGTCAGCTCCGCCGCATTCTTCGACGACCGCTCCTTATAGCTAACCGGCGTCCCATCCTGCGTTTTGTAATACTGAAACGTCAGGCCCAGAATCATCCCCTGGTTCACCACACGCTGGAACGGCTCCTTCGTCGAAACCACGCCGATATCGTACAAAACCTTGTGCCAGAAACGCGCGTACAACAGATGCAACACCGCGTGTTCCGCGCCGCCCACGTACAAATCGACCGGCATCCAGTATTTTTCCTTCTCCGGATCGACCAGTTTGTCATCGTTTTCCGGATCGATATAGCGCAGATAATACCAGCACGATCCCGCCCACTGCGGCATCGTATTCGTCTCGCGCCGCGCCGGCTGTCCGCTCACCGGATCGGTCGTGTTGACCCAGTCCTCAATCGTCGCAAGCGGCGATTCGCCCGTGCCGCTCGGCTCATAACGCTCTACCTCCGGCAACGTAATCGGCAACATCTCCTCCGGCAGAGTCGTATGCGTTCCATCCTCCAGATGAATCACCGGAAACGGCTCACCCCAGTAGCGCTGACGCGAAAACAACCAGTCACGCAGCTTATAATTGACCGTCGCCTGACCGGCGCCGCGCTCCTCCAACCATTTGATGATCGTTTCCTTGGCAGCTTCCACTTCCAGGCCGTTCAAAATCCCGGAATTGACCAGCTCTCCGTTGCCCGTGTGCGCTGCAACCGTCACATCGCCGCCCGAAATGACCTCGACAATCGGCAGACCAAACTTCGTCGCAAACTCCCAGTCACGCTCGTCATGCCCCGGAACCGCCATGATCGCGCCCGTGCCATAACCCCACAGCACATAGTCCGCAATCCAGATCGGAATCTTGTGACCGTTCACCGGATTGATCGCGTACGCGCCCGTAAATACACCGGTTTTATCCTTCTGCAATTCCTGGCGCTGCAAATCGCTCTTGTGGCTGGCCGCCTCACGATACGCCAGCACCGCCTCGCGCTGCTCGCCCACCGCCAGCTCTTCCACCAGCGGATGCTCCGGCGCAAGCACCATATACGTCGCACCACACAACGTATCCGGCCGCGTCGTGTACACCCGGATCTTCGCATTCAGCCCGTTCGTGCTCTCCTTATCGACTTCAAAATCGACCTCGGCGCCGCGCGAGCGACCAATCCAGTTGCGCTGCATATCCTTCAAGTTATCCGGCCAGTCCAACAGGTCCAGATCTTCCAGCAAACGATCCGCAAATGCCGTGATCTTCAGCATCCACTGGCGCATCGGCTTGCGGATCACCGGATGACCGCCGCGCTCGCTGCGCCCGTCGATCACTTCCTCGTTCGCCAGAACCGTCCCCAGCGCCGGACACCAGTTCACCGGAACTTCCGCGATATACGCCAGGCCACGCTTGTAGAGCTGCGTAAAAATCCACTGCGTCCACTTATAATACTTCGGATCGGTCGTATTGATCTCGCGATCCCAGTCGTACGCAAAACCCAGCGATTTAAGCTGCGCCGTAAACGTCGCAATATTGTTTTCCGTCGTCACACTCGGATGCGTGCCCGTCTCCAGCGCATACTGCTCCGCCGGCAACCCGAACGCGTCCCAGCCCATCGGATGAAGCACGTTGTAGCCGCGCGCCATTTTAAAGCGCGCCACAATATCCGTCGCCGTATATCCTTCCACATGGCCTACATGCAGCCCCGATCCCGATGGATACGGAAACATATCCAGCACATAGTACTTCGGCTTGCCGCCGCCCTCATCCGAGCGAAATGTTTTCTCTTTTTCCCAAACGGCCTGCCACTTCGGCTCGATTTCTCCCGGGCGATATTCGGACATGGATTTTTCCTCAAGGCTGAAAAATTGTGATTTTTACGGTTTACAATCCCGCAACATCAACTAATCCATGCCTCGAACTCCCGCAAGCCCCCAAAAAGAAATCTCAACGCAGCCAGCCGCCCGGATTCACCGCACTCACTGCACACCCGCAAGCGTAAAAACCGCCCGCTCATTGTGACTGTGCGCCTCGAACAACTCGCTCAGCTCCTGCACCGACCGCACAATCTGCGAAGCATACCGCGCTCCTCCCTCACCGGTCGCCAGCGCGCGCTCCACCTCATACATCACACGCCCCAGCGCAGCTTCCAGCGCACGATGCTCCACATACAAATCCTGCACCGGCGAAAGCTCCTGCTTTTTCTGCAGCCGACGTTTGAGCGCAGGAAAGATCTCTTCTTCCTCTTCCTCGATGTGCTCGTGAAGCTCCCGATGAAAACTCTGTACAAACCCCAATAGCTCGTCCAAAACCGCCTTGCTTTCCCTGTGATCCAGCCACGGATCTGCCAGCAAACTCGCGTGCACCTGAATCTCCTCCAGCAACCGGATCATCGTGCTATGGCTGTGCAAAACGCTCTCCGTCTCAGACATCGTATGCCTCCTTCCGCGTAAAATATTTTTCTCAGCCCCCTGACCACTCGGAATATGGCACCCGCACACGCGCTCGGCACTGATCTGGATCATAGCGCCACAGAGAACACCCCCGAATTCAGCCGCTGCTCTGCGAAATCTTCAGCAAAACATCCGGATCGGTAATCGTAAATCCATTCTTTTCCGTACGAATCGGCCCCTCCTTATTCCATTTACTCATCAGCCGAATCGCCGTTTCCACACGCACATTGATCAACTCCGACAAATCACTGCGCGACAGCGGAATTTCGATATACACGCCCCAGCGACCATCCCCGAGCGGAACGCGCCTGCCCATCGATTCCGAAAACTTACAAAACAACAACGCCAGCCGCTGCTCCGCACTCGACACCGTCACTTCATGCAGCCGCTGCACAAGCGCACGATTGCGCTCCATCATATTCTTCAAAATCGCCTCTAACAGAGCCGGCGTACGCTGGATCGTTCCATAAAAATGCCCCCGAAAAATCTCCAGCACCGTCACATCTTCCAGCGCCACCGCCGAAGCCGGATACGCAATCTGGTTATATACCGCAACGTGCCCCACCACTTCGTCCGCCCCAAAAACCCCCAGAATTACCTCGCGACCATCATTGCGATACTTCGCAATCTTAATCGTCCCATCCACCACAAACGTGAAATGAGTCGCCAGCGAACCTTCCCGCCAGATCGAATCGCCTCGCTCAAAACGCTTCACCACAAAATAGTCCAGCAAGGGCTTAAGCGTCGCCTCATTGATATCCTCGAACAACGCCAACTTGCGAAGTGCTGCCAACTTATCCATATCTCTTCTCGTATGCAGTCGATGACAAGACACCCACATCGCGCCCTGCCAGGCCCCGCCAATCCGACTCTCAACAGCGTGGTGCCCCCAAGAAGTCTACCTTCTCCACCCCCTGCTGAACATTCAAGTTTATCCAATTCCTGCTGCAATCCAGCCCCCTGCGACATCTTGCACGCTTCATTATGATCCAGATCATACCGGCAGGAATGTACATCGCCTACAATTCCTTTTCTGTCGGCAAGTCGCGATTCACAAACCGCGAACCTGTGAAAAGAAGCGAACAATGCATGATAAAAACCTCCACATCTGGAAAGCCTCGCTCCTCGCTTTTGTCATCGCCGCAGCCACGGGCCTGTTCTTTCGCATCGGCATGATCGACGGCTTTTCAGCCGGCTTTGAACCTGCCCACATCCGCCACGCTCACTCCCACCTCATGCTCATGGGCTGGGTCACACCCGCCGCCATGGCCCTGATGGCGGCCCTCTGGCACAAACTCGGTCCTACCAACACACACCGACTCTGCACGCCCGCCGGCCCCAAAACCCGCCTCACCATCTGGCTTTCCTGGCTTTTTGCCATGCTCTGCTTTCAGCCTTTTTTAGCCCACGGCTACCAGAGCTACGACATCGGATTTGCCACCATGCCGCTCGCCCCGATCCTGAGCGGCTTCGCTATGATCGCCTGGTACGGATTCGCCGCCGCCTACGCCCACGCAACCTGGAAACGCCCGCGCACCGCAGCCCTGCGCGCATTCGATATCGCCGTCATCTTTCTGGTCATCTCTTCGCTGGGCGCCTGGGGCGAAGCCGCCCTCATCGCCGCCAGAGTCACCGATCCTTTCTGGCTCACCCTCATGATCCACATCTTCGTCGACCTTTTCGGCGAAGGCTGGCTCGTCTTTGCAACGCTCGGATTGATCTACACCAGAAACGATCAGCCCCTCACCCCACTTTTGCGCACATCCAACGCGCTGATGCTAGCCGGCCTCACCACGCTGTATTTCCTTGCTCTGCCTGCCCATCTGACACGGCCGCCCTTTCAGTACCTGGCCTCCGCCGGTGCCCTCCTCTATGGACTTGGCCTGCTTGGACATCTCCGCACCCTCTGGCCCCTCACGAAAACCCATAAAAACCTCCAACCCGCTCTCGGCCTGCTTGCCATCAAAGCCGCCGCCATGATCGCTGCCGGCATCCCCTTCATCGCCCGCTGGGCCCAGAGCAGCGGCCTGCGTCTGCTCTACCTCCACATCATCTTCCTCGGATTTGTCTCCCTCACACTCATCGCACTCGCCCGAGAAACATTCGGCCACCACGCCTTTCGCTTTCCCCGCAGCTTTCAAGCATCTGTCCTTCTATTGCTCCTCAGCCTCATCCCCCTGACCAGCCTCTGGCCCACCGCCCTTATCGGCCGCTGGATGCTCTACACCGCAGCCGCCGCAGCAGCGCTCCCGCTCCTGATCACAGCCGGCGCCTTGCTCCCACCTTCGACCCAAAACTGAACATCGCAACAGGAGTCCCCCCCCTCCCTTGCCATGATCCATCGTCCGGGATGGCATTTTATCGCACCGCGCACGATGCTCCATCACCCCGAACGGCGTAAAAGCCCATTTTCCGCGCAGCATCACCCACAAAAAAACCGCCCCCTGACGAGGACGGTTTTCAAAACACTTGCACGACTACAGTAACCCCAAAAACAACTTACCGAACCTGCTGGCGGGCCCGCGCAATCCGCTCCAGGACCACTTCATTGTTCTCGGTTTCGGCCGCAACCGAAAGCAGCTTCTGCGCAGCATCGCTATCCAGCATTCCAATCGCTTGCACCGCCGTCAAACGATACTGCACATCGTCATGCTTCAAATACGAAGCTACTTCCTCAAGCCCCGCCTCACCGAACACCCGAACCATATGACTGATCAGCTGATGCTTCAGCCCTGCACTGGTTTCCGGCGCGCGCAACATTTTCGCATACAAACCATAAACCGTTGCATCCGGCCAATACCCAAGCGCAGCCACGGCACGCTGACGATGCAACTCGAACGTCTCCGCGTCCGTCGCCAGCACCATCATCAAATCCCGCGCATTCGGAAAAGCCTCCACCAGCTCCTGCTTCGTCGGTACACCATGATACGCCGACAGCAACATCCGAGCCTTATCCAACTGCAGCTCCTTCAATTCTACGGTCGGCTTATCTCCTCCCGTAGACTTCGTCGGAGAAGCGCCCTGTGCAAACGCCACATGGCTCGCGCAAAGCAACAGAGCAACACTAAGAAACTTTATCCTTACAATGCGTGAAAACATTGGAAACTCCACTCAATTCTTGGTCAGCGGGTTCACACGAATGACCCATGCCTGATCATTGGTAACCACCGTGTTCTCAATACTGGCAAATGGAAACATCAGATTGCCAAGATCCGGGCAACGGCTGGGGAAATTATTCCGCGTGCATTCCGGCGTATCCAACAATGGATCGTGGCTATATCCACCCTGTTCACTGGTATGGAACAATCCCAGATAATGTCCGACTTCATGCGCCAGCACGATGCCCGTGAAATCGTCGCCACTGACCCATTCGCCACCCTCCCACTCCCGGAACGTCGTATTCATATACTCACTGGTGAAAACAACCCCGCTACCATACGTGCCATGCAATCCCGCCGGCCCCGGCAAGCCCATCGAAATCCCGATCGTTCCACCGCCATCCGAAAACGCGAACTGCTGCACAAAAAAGATGTTCATGCTCAAAATATCGGACGGAGTCGTCGACAACGACACCAGATTCATCACGTCTTCTTCCGAACGAATCACCGAATAACGCTGCTGATCTGCCCCACCAATATCGTGAAAACGAACCTGCCCCACACCAATGCCTGCCTGAAGAAAAATCTCCTCAAAATGAGCTAGCACACTCTGCATATTCGTATTGCCGGAAGCCGTCGCTGCACTGATCCCCGGAACACCGACCAGATACACATCCAGGTCGAGCCTGGTTCCCAACGTTTTTTCTTCCAACAGATAATGGCAAACCTCGCGACTATCGGTTTGCAAGACATACGAATGTCGCCCGCTCTCCAACTGATTCGCATGATACGCAGTCGCCGGAACAATCGTCGGATTCATCGATCCAAACAACTCGGCAGGCGTCGACTGAAAAGCATTTCCACGACGCATATCAATTGTCTTGCCCGACGGTGTATAAATCGCCGACGGACTTATCCGCCGCCCTTCCAACGAAACCGGCGTGACCATATACGCCACCGTGTCCGGAGAAATATCATACTCCAGCGTCACCTGACGATTGCTCGAAGGCGTACACGTCAGCTCAATCGTCCCGCTGCCAGGCTCAATCGGCTGCACCGGATCTTTCAGACAAATCGCCGCGCCGCGCCCGATCCACGAGCAGGCGTAACCCGGACGGCAATCCTCATTGCTTTCGCACATGCGAACACAAAAATTCACGCCACCATCACCCTGCAAACAACGATTATCCTCTCCGTTGCTCGCACAGTCCTCCCAGGTCTGACAATTCTGAGTCGTACAATATCCTTCCGGCCAGTCGTCCCCGAACAAACACAACCCGCCCTCACAATCCGAATGCCGCCCACACGCCTCGCCATCCACGGCAAGGCTTGATGGCGTTGCATCCACAGGATTTACATCCGGCTCAACGTCAGGACCGACATCTTCTTCAGGATCCAACGTGTCTGCCTGGCGATCCGTATCCTGCGGACTTCCACCAACATCCTCAATCGGATCGTCCTCAAAAATAATCAGAGCCTCTTTTTCAGGCCCTGGATCAGAACATGCCACCAACAAAGTGAGCATGACAAAAACCACACTTTTATAAAATCTCATGACATTTATATCCATCTTGAGGAAGAACGCCGGCTAAAAACCTCCAAAACCGTCAAAAAACGAACGGTTCCAACCCTACATTGCAAAACACCTGCCAGCAACCCGGGTTCCTCCGAAAAAACTCCATTCCCCTTGCTTACCACGAAATTCTTTCAATTCTACCCGTTAACAGCCCTACGCTCGCCCTCACGAAACAATATCGATCGCCACAATCCCCATCCCTTCCGCCGATGCTACTGAATCCAGATGATAATGCTCCCGCCACAGAGCCGGAGCATCGATCTCCATCATCTGCAACTTCGGAAAAATCAGCTCCGTCATCGTATGATAAAAAATCGCCGCATACTGCGTCGGCGTCAGCGTCCCCAGATTCGGTTCTTGCTGCTCCACAATAATTTCGCTGCCGGCCAGAGCCTCCAGCATTTCCGCATTTCCAAAACATCGCCGTTCAAAAACCGCCATGATCTGCGGCAGTTCCTGCTGAACCTGCGCCTGCTGCGCCGCCGTCATGCGATGATACAACCACTGCAAAAGCGCCCAGCCATAATCCGCATCCTCCTCCAGGTTTGCTGCAATTGTCAGGCAAATATCACTGATTTTATCCTGCGTTACGATCGTCCCCAACGCGTCGAACATCGGAATCGAAAGCGTAAAACTGAACCCAAAATGAACCAGGGCGAGTTGATAGAGCGCGACCAGAGGATCCGAGAGGTTTTGAAACAGGGGAAGCTGCGCCGGAACTACCTGCCGCGTCCTCTCCTGCCCCAGACTTCGCGAAATCTGCGTACACTGCACCATCGTCCGATAGCTATCCTCCAGCGACTGCAACGCTCCCGACAAAACTTCCACCGGTGCCCCGAGCGTTATCAAACGTTGCGTAAAATCCGAGGCCTGCGCCAACGAATAATAACTCGCAACCTCACGCCCCGCCCACTGCTCGCCCGCCTCCCGCACAAGCTCCGCAGGCAAATGCTCTGTTCGCAAATTCCCCAGACAACCCGCCCCCTCCGGCTCCATGAACTGGCGGTGGAAACGCGAAAGTAGATCCGTCGTCTTATTCAGGTCGATTCTAAAGCTCATGATGTCTTCTTCCGCAGTATATAGATAAAGATGTGTGCCACGAACCTGGACGGTTACGCCTCATTATCTCGATCAGTCAGAATTACACGGTCGCGATAGTGGGCAATCTTTCCACGCACCTGCCAATGTCAAATCACATTCCACCACATTCTCAGATCTCCCAGCCCACCGCCCCCAACCAACAATTTTCCCGAGCGCTGACTGCCCATAAAATCAGCCCCACTTGCCTTTTCCGTCCCTTCTCCGCTATCCATCCCCACCACGCAGCATTGCCTGCACAAAAACACCTTCCCTCAAAATCTTTCGAACTCAGCCTCGAGAACTCCATGGCCCACGAAATCGAACGAAAATTCCTCGTCCAAAACGACACCTGGAAACACCACATCTCCGCCAGGCTCTTTATCCAACAGGGCTACATAGAAACCGCCGGCCAGGCCACCGTCCGCATCCGTCGCCAGGACGACCAGGCATTTCTCACCATCAAAGGTCCGACCCGAGGTTTTAGTCGCAGCGAATTCGAATATCCCATCCCCGTCGAAGAAGCCGCCGCCATGCTCGATGAATTTTGCCAGGGCCGCAGCCTCACCAAAACACGCTACTGGGTACAACACGGCCAACATCGCTGGGAAATCGACGTCTTCGAAGGCCAGAACTCCGGCCTCATCCTCGCTGAAATCGAGCTGCAATCCGAAGACGAATCCTTCGAACGACCCGACTGGCTCGGACAAGAAGTCTCGCACGACCTCCGCTTCTGCAATTCCCACCTCGTAACCAATCCGATCACGAGTTGGGAGCAGCCATTCCCACCTGTTTCTTAAAATTTCTTAAAAATTCTTACGCGTAAGCTACGCAAGCAGTGCAGCCAGACGACCTAGATCAGGCCGCGCTGCACAATCTCATGTACCACAAAACTCGCCACATCCGGCGCCGTGGTCCCTGCGCTAAATCCCGCATCAAATCCAAGTTCCAGCGCCAGCTCATGCGAGATCCGCGGACCGCCACACACCACGATCAATCGCTCGCGCAAACCTTCCGCCTCCAGCATATCGATCAGCTCCGAAAGATTGCGAATATGCACATCTTTCTGCGTCACAATCTGGCTGACCAAAAGCGCATCCGCCTTTTTCTCGATCGCCTGCGCTATCAAATCCTCGTTCTGAACCTGCATTCCCAGATTGTACGCATTGAACATCGGATAACGCTCCAGCCCAAATTCTCCGGCGTATCCCTTCATGTTCATAATCGCATCAATCCCCACCGAATGCGCATCCGTTCCCGTGCAAGCACCGAGGATCGTCACCTTGCGGCCGATATGCTCACGCACAAAATCATTGATCTCGTAAAAATCCATCCGCTGCGACTCGACCTTCGCCACGTGAATTTGCGTGAAATCAATCGTTTTCTCAAAACGCCCGTACGCAATAAAATACGTATAGCCCTCGCCAAGATCCTGCATGTGATAAATCCGCGGATCGCTCAGCCCCATCTCACGAACAACCCGCCTCGCAGCCTCCCGCGCCTCCTCGCCGCACGGCACCGGAAGCGTAAACGAAAGCTGCACCTGACCATCATCCAGCGTATCGCCATAGGGACGCACACGCGTTAAATCCGCAGGTGTTGCACCGACTCGTCCAATCAATGACATGGCGTTTCCTTCAAATCCGTAAATCCCTCAAATCGTCTTGCGACGACCCGTTTTTTCACGAAACTCAGCAGGCAATTGCGTTCCCGAACTCTGCACTTCCACCAGATAACAACTCTTGGCCGAAACTTCGCCAAAATCGCAATCCGTCAGACTCAGCGCACGCAGCGTAACATACTCGAGATCACCCGATCCCAGGCGCACATCCTGCCACTGACCGCCTTTAAACGTCAGACGCTCAAAAACCAGATCTTCGCCACGAATCTGCATCATTTCGCAGTCCGTAAACTGACAATCGTTCCACTCACAATTATCAAGCGTCAACTCCCGCAGCTCGCAATTGCTCAGCGTACACGAATCGATCGCCAGACCATCGGTCTGATTCTCAACCAGCCGACTGCTCAATAACGTCGTGCCATTGAAATATGCGCCTTCCAGCACGCATTGCTCAAAATTCACATCCGTCAGTGTGCAACCCTCAAACACTGCGTTCGTAAAATCAAAACCAACGAAATCAAAGCCCGTCAGACTCAGATCCCGAAAACTCTCGTTCTCAAGGCTTGGCATGGGCTCTTCGTCCTCCACCAATTGCTGAACTGCCAGATGAAATGACTGGGCGTTTCCGCTACGAATCAGACTCGCCAAGGACTGGGCCATACAAAAAACCTCTTTGCGATATGCACGAACTTTCAAATACGTTCATTGAAACAAACAGTTTCCGTGGCCTTCCAAAATGCTCAATCTTTTCATAAGCATAGTTCCGACCGACGCAGCTTCAAAAATCCAGTTACCAGGACTAGATCTCGCCGGCATTTTCACCTCTCCGACGGTGTGGTACGCTTAGCCTAACAGGGCTGATTTGCAAAGACGTTTTTATGTCTGCTGTTTCTTGACTGTTTTCTCCGAGTTCAACGCCATGACGAGATTTTTTATCCGCGCCGCAAAACGGCCCGCCC
>JBEBUW010000113.1:0-13757 GCA_040393065.1 Lujinxingia vulgaris
CTGAGGCGGCGCGGTGGGTAGAGATGTTGGGTGGTGTGCGGCGTGGTGGGTGTTGCATGTGCGAACCTAAAGGCAAAATAAAAGGGCAAAAGGCGCACGCGAAGCCGCGAAGCCGCGAAGGAATAAGCGAAGGAAGGTTAAGAAAAGCAAAGAACAAAGTAAGGAAGGGGAGAATGTGAAGAAAGCGGGCGGTTTTTTGTGTGCGGTGGACGGCACGGCAAGAGGTTTTGGGGTGGTTCATCCGGGGGTGTTCCGGGCCGTGCACGCAGGGTGCGTGGCCGGGAAAGTGGCTTGGTGTAAGGTCGAAATGGGGCTGGAGCCCCGATTTGTGCGGGGTTAGCTGTGCAAGATACGGGGCAGATTTGCCGGGCCGTGGTTGGGGTGCACGGTCAGTGGTTTTTCGGCGATGCGTTCGAGGACGTGCAGGGTCATGGCGAATGCGTTGGCGTCGTCGGCGGGTGTTTTGTGGGCGTGGGTGATGCGCCACTGGGTTTCGTCGAAGCCGGGGAAAAACGTGTCGCCGCCGAAAGTGCCGTGGACGACGGTTAAGTACATGCGGTCGGCGCGGGGGAGGAGTTCGTTGAAGATGCCGGCGCCGCCGATGATCATGGCCTCGTCGGTGTCGCGGGTGCGGGTGTCCTGTTCGGCTGCGGCCAGGGCGTCGTCCAGGGAGTGGACGATGATGCAGCCGGGGGCCTGGAAGGTGGTGTCGCGGGTAACGACGATGCTGGTGCGTCCGGGTAGCGGGCGGCCGATGGATTCGTAGGTGCGCCGGCCCATGATCATCGCCTTGCCCATGGTGGTGGCGCGGTAGGCGCGCAGGTCGGCGGGCAGGTGCCAGGGCAGGGTGTTGTTTTTGCCGATGGCCATTTCTTCGTCGAGCGCGGCGATGCAGGAGAGGATCATGGAAACCTCAGAGAGTTAGACAGGCGTGTTCTAGACTGCGATCGGCGCTTTGATGGTGGCGTGCGACTGGTAATCTTCGATGCGGATGTCGTCGTAGCCAAAGTCTTCGAGCGTTTTGCAGTCGGGATTGAGCCAGAGTCTGGGCAGCGGATAGGGTTCGCGCTCAAGTTGGAGCGCGGCCTGCTCCAGATGATTGCTATACAAGTGCGCATCCCCGAGCGTATGCACAAACTCGCCGGGCTCCAGACCACAAACCTGGGCGATCATGGCGGTGAGCAGCGCGTAGGAGGCGATGTTGAAGGGGACGCCGAGGAAAATGTCGGCGCTGCGCTGGTAGAGCTGGCAGGAGAGTTTGCCGTTGGCCACGTAGAACTGAAACAGTGCATGGCAGGGCGGCAGCTTCATGTGCTCGATGTCGGCCACGTTCCAGGCGCTGACGATCAGGCGGCGCGAGTCGGGGGTTTTCTGGATCGCGTCCACGACCTGGGCGATTTGATCGATGGTCTGGCCGGAGGGCGTGGGCCAGGAGCGCCATTGCACGCCGTAGACCGGGCCGAGGTCGCCGTTTTCGTCGGCCCACTCGTCCCAGATCTTCACGCCGTTTTCGCGCAGGTAGGCGATGTTGGAATCGCCGCGCAAGAACCAGAGCAGCTCGTGGATGATTGAGCGGAAATGTAGTTTTTTGGTGGTCACGGCCGGGAAGCCGGCGGCCAGGTCGTAGCGCATCTGGTAGCCGAACACGCTGAGCGTGCCGGTGCCCGTGCGATCTTCTTTGCGTGCGCCATGTTCGAGCACGTGGCGCATCAGATCGAGATATTGTTTCATGATAAAAACTTCTTTTTCAGACGTGCTGGTTGTCAGGCTTCGGGGCCGAATCCGATGATCAGATAACCGCCGGATTTCTCGTCTTTTTTGAGTTCAAGCAGGCCGCGGCGTTCGGCGTCTTCGAGCAGGTCGCTGAAGTTGCGGTAGCCGAAGAAGGTTTCGGAGAAGTGCGGCCGTTTGCGCTTCAGGGTTTGTTTGACCATGGAACCCCAGAGGTTTTCGTCGCGCTCGCGGAACAGGGATTCGGCGGTGTCGAGTACGATGTCGAGGGCTTCTTCCTGGCTGCCGGTTTCGTCGGCCTTGGTTTTGGCGCCGGCCGGCTGGGAGGGTTTGGAAGCGGATGCGGGTGCGGAAGCTGCGGCGGTGCGGCCTGATTTCTGGCTGCTGGCGGCGTCTTCGCGGGTTGTCTCGCGGCTGGTTTCGGCTTCGGTGGTGCTGGTTTCTGTTTCGGTGGTGCGGGCTGCGGGTGTCGACGCGGTCGCGGGTGTGGAGGTACTGGCAGCGGCGCGATCTTTGCTGGTGTCGCGGCCATTGGAGGAGGAGCTGGAGGAGGAGCGACGCTCGGTTTTTGGCGAGGCTTTGCGTTTTTCGCGCACGAGATCGTCGTAGAAGATGTATTCGTCGCAGTTGTCGATCAGCAGGTCGCTGCTGGAGTTTTTCACGCCGACGCCGACAACTTTTTTGTTGTTTTCGCGCAATTTGCTGACGAGCGGCGAAAAGTCGCTGTCGCCGGAAATGATCACGAACATATCGACGTGTGCTTTTGTGTAGCAGAGGTCGAGCGCGTCGACGACCATGCGGATATCGGCGGAGTTTTTGCCGGAGTAGGAGACGTGCGGGATTTCGATCAGCTCGAAGGAGGATTCGTGCATGACCTTTTTGTAGGATTTGTAGCGATCCCAGTCTGCGTAGGCTTTTTTTACGACGATGTTGCCTTTGTCGAGCAGGCGTTCGAGCACGAGGTGAATGTCGAACGTGTCGTATTTGGCATCGCGTACGCCGATGGCGACGTTCTCGAAGTCGGAAAAAATTGCGATATTGGGAGCGTCCATCTGACCTTCCATTTCTAGGTTTGGTTTGGGATTTAGCGAGGGTCGGACGCTGTAAAACCAGACGATAAAAACGAGCGTAAGACCGTTGCGCAGGCATAACGCATCTGGCAAATCTTGCCAAGCATGCGGCGTGTACGATGCGGAGCGCAACCAGCATCGCACTTGCCAAGAGGCCCGGGCCGGTGGCACAACCGGAACGCTTTGCGCGGGCGAAAAATTTGCTCTGGCGCAGAAATCGATAAAAACGCAGCCAATCCACTGCAACAGCGATGAGGAGCCCATGTCTTTGCTTGGTCTTGATCCCAACGATATTGAACGTGCACGCAGCGCAGCCAACGAAATTGCCGATGCGATGGACGAGTTTATTCGTGCGCGCACGACCAGTGCGCTGGAGCGTACGACGTTGCGTTTGTATGGCATCGACGGCGTGGGCGCGGACGATGTTCCGGTGCCCAATCTGTTTGTGGATGCGGTGATCGAGGCCGGTTTGCTGGGCGAGGGCGTGACGCGTGTGCTGGCCGCCGGGATGGTGCACACCGGGCGTGATGCGCAGACGGTGGCGCAGGCCGTGGCGACGGGGCAGCTTAAGATTCAGGACATTCCGCTGGTGGAGGAAGACGAAATCCGTGAGATTGGCGAGCGTCTGGCCAGGGAAGCGGTGGAGCGCGTGCGTAAAAACCGGCAGACGCGCGATGAATATCTGGCGCGTTATCCGGAGCGTCCGAAGCCCTTGCATTATGTGATCGTGGCGACCGGGAACATTTATGAGGACGCGGTGCAGGCGAAAACCGCTGCGCGGCAGGGGGCGGATATCATCGCGGTGATCCGCTCGACCGGGCAGAGTCTGCTGGATTTTGTGCCGTACGGGCCGACGGCGGAGGGGTTTGGCGGCACGTACGCGACGCAGGCGAACTTCAAGATCATGCGCGAGGCGCTGGACGAGGTCGGCGAGGAGCTGGGGCGGTATATTCGGCTGTGCAATTATTGCAGCGGGTTGTGCATGCCGGAAATCGCCGCGATGGGTGCGCTGGAGCGGCTGGATGTGATGTTGAACGATGCGCTGTACGGGATTTTGTTTCGCGATATCAATCCGCAGCGCACGTTTGTGGACCAGTATTTCAGCCGCATGATCAATAGCTTTGCCGGGATTGTGATCAATACCGGCGAGGATAATTATCTGACGACGGCGGACGGGGTGGAGGCGGCGCATACGGTGATCGCGAGCCAGTTTATCAACGAGCAGTTTGCGCTTCGTTCGGGTTTGCCGGAGGAACAGATGGGGCTG
Source organism: Lujinxingia vulgaris (assembly GCA_040393065.1). GTDB lineage: Bacteria > Myxococcota_A > Bradymonadia > Bradymonadales > Bradymonadaceae > JACCWM01. The sequence goes on from JBEBUW010000113.1 coordinate 4,069, forward strand.
GGTCATGCGATGGAGATCGATCCGGCGCTGGAAAATGGCTTTTTGTTGGAACTTGCGCAGGCGCAGCTTTCGCGGGAGTTGTTTCCGAAAGCGCCGCTTAAATACATGCCGCCGACCAAGTATATGACGGGCAATATTTTCCGCGGGCATATTCAGGACGCGATGTTCAACCTGATCGGCGCTTGGACGCATCAGGGGATTCAGTTGCTGGGGATGATGACCGAGGCGATGCACACGCCGCACATGGGCGACCGGTATCTGGCGCTTGAGAACGCGCAGTATGTCATGAATATCGCGCGAGATCTGGGCGAGGAAGTGGAGTTTAAGAAGGGCGGCCGGATTCAGACGCGGGCGCAAACGGTGCTTCGTGAAGCGGCCGCGCTATTGGAAAAGGTCAAAAACGACGGCATGTTCCAGGCGCTTGAGCAGGGCACGTTCGCCGATGTTTTCCGGCCGTACACCGGCGGGAAGGGCTTGAGCGGCGTGTTTTTGCGAGCTTCGGATTATTACAATCCGCTGGAAGAGAATTTGCGCAGGGAGCTGGGGTTGGAGGTTTGAAAAGCGCTCTTGGCCGCGCACTGTTACGTTGCACGATGTAAAACAGCCTCGAGAATGGCCTCGAGGCTGTTTTTTAATAAATAAGATTACTTTAGATTAGAGAAGAAGCGTCAGGGAGAAATGGTAGGTACGGATATTTTCCTGCATTGCAGAGCAATGTATGTGAGCGCGTCACTACCACCATCTTGTTTGTCCGGGGCGGCATGGAATCCTACTGCGACTTCATCATTTCGGCATCCAAAATCAGGAACGGGGAATTGAGGATCTCCCTTGTTGATGTTTCCAAAGGAAGCTTCAACGACATCCATTCCGGGAGTCAGGGATGTCGATGCAGCAAATTGGCCAGGCTGTATGTTGAGCGTAAGGGAACGGCAGCTAAATGAGATCCATGTAATGTGATGGGTGTCTTTTCGGACATCAATTTTGCTGACGACAGAGTTGGCCGGACAAATAAATTGTCCTTGATACCTTTCTTTGTAAGTTTTGTATGTATATTCGGGGCCTGCTACATAAGATACAGGCGCGGAACTTCTGTTGATGTTGTAATTGTATGTTGATGTTCGTGCTGTTATCAGATCTGCACATATCAAGGAGATGCGTTGGATATCGTCATAGGCAATTTCCTGATAGACTTCTGCTCCTATCAAGACTTTGTTTCCAGGGCAGGTATATGTTTTTGCATCTATAAAATTATAGATAATACCTACTTCGCCACGTTTGACCATTGAACCAGTTGTAAGCGTGGAGTTTGCTACAGGGCAGCCTTCATCTGTTTTGCCATTGCAGTTGTCATCGTAACCATTGCAGCTTTCAAGTGTTGGTGTGCCGGCCGTGACACTGCAGTCGGTCGAAGTCTGGTTCGTGCAGATCATAACACCAGTGTTCATGCATTCGCCCACACCTCTGGAGCATGTAGCGCCTATATCGAAGGTTTCGTCGGTCTGGTTGTTGCAGTTGTCATCGATGCCATTGCAGCGTTCGGTCGCGCCGGGATGGACGCTGGCGTTGTTGTCGTTGCAGTCGCCGGTCTGGGTTGCGGTGTAGACACCGGAGGGATTGCAGGCGGAGATGGAATCGGTGGCTACGCCGAAGCTATCCTGATCCTGATCTTTGTAGAAAGTCCGTGGGCCTTTGATGTTGGCGTTGTTGTCGTCGCAGTCATCTTCGGCGCTTTTTAGGGAATATCTTGCGGGTTTGGAGCAGGCGTAGAGTGGTGTGGTTGCGTTGGCGGCGGTGAAGCCGTCGTTGTCGTTGTCGGTGAAATAGGCGTTGTAATTGCTGTCCACGGGAGGCGTGGTGCCGTCCTGGGGCCAGTTTTCGTCGATCTGTCCGTCGCAGTTGTTGTCCAGACCGTCACAGATTTCGGGCAGGGTGCCGGGATGGATGTCGGGCTCGCAGACGAAGCCCTGCACGCCTGCGCATTGCCAGGTGCCGGTTGAGCAGACACCGGGCAGGCCGGTTGAGCAGGCGGTTCCGACCTGGGCAAGGCCATCGTCGATTTGTCCGTTGCAGTCGTTGTCGAGTCCGTCGCAGATTTCTGCGGGTGGGTTGGGGCCGCCGTGTGCTGCCGGCGAGCTGTCGTTGCAGTCCAGATTGTTGCTGACGTAACCGGCCGGTGCGATGTTGGTGTCGCAGGCAAAGACAACGTCGTTCGGATCTCCGAAGCCGTCGCCGTCGATGTCGCGATAATACTGGCGGCTGATGTCGTCGGTGGGGATTTCACAACCATTGGTGGGATCGCCGTCGCAGTCTGCAAAGAGTAATTTGCCTTCGGTATCGCGCTCGCATGTCGTGATGCAGGCGTATTGCGGTTCATTCATCGTACCCAGATTGCGGCATGCGTACTGGCCGTTAGGCAGTGCGTCCTGACAGGTGTCGAAGCAAGCTGTGCAGTGTTCTTCCGGGAAATTCTGCGCGCCGATCTGTTCGATGTCGTCGCTGATACCGTTGCAGTTGAAATCCTGCGTGCTGCAATGCGTGGGGAAGGGGTGTTTCATGTTGTCGGGATTGAAATAAGCCAGCGGATTGGCGTCGTCGCAATCGTAGGGTGTGACCGGGTCGATGGCGTCGCCGCAACGTCCGGTGCCAAAGCCGTCGCCGTCCAGATCGCGGCAGGCTGTGCAGGTGTCGAGCAGGGGGCGGCAGTATTTCTGGTCGCCTTCTTGTGCGTCGCAGGCAAATCCGAGCGGGCACTGAGAAGTGTCGTCGCAAGCGCTCAGGCAGGTTCCGGCCTGGTCTTCCTGTGCGGGAGCCTGGTGGAGCATATTCCAGCAGATCGAATTGCTGTCGCCGCAGCTGTCGGGACCCTGGCAGGGTGTGCACATGGAGCTGGCGATGTCTGCGTGGAGTTCAAAGGGCGGTCGGCAGATCGCGCCGAATGCCTGTCCGGCAGCAAGGGCTGCGGGGTTGAGCTGGTCGTCGAAAGGAAATGCGGGGGCAATTTCCGGGTAGAGTGCGCTGCCCTGCACGATGATCTGGCAGACGTGGGGCGCAGGATCGGCCATGGTTCCGTTGACCGACAGGTTTGTGCACGCATCCGGGTTGTTGGTGCAAACGAAGGTACAGATGCCCTGGCCGGGTTCGAGCGATTCGAAGATTTCGTCGATTGCGACGGATTGCGTGCCGTCGCTATCGGCGCGGTTCAGGGCAATTTCTTTGACGCAGCTTCCCAGACCTACCGGGCAATCGCTGTCGCTTTCGCAAAGGCGGTAATCAGAAATCGTGCGAATATTCGGCTGCGTTGCGTCCTCGCCGTCGTTGGTATCGTCGTCATCCAGCTCTGTGTCGTTGAGATTGGAATCAGAATGATCGGCGTCGAAAAAATCTGTGTCCAGGTCTTCTTCGACATTCCAGCCGGTATCGGGGCGTGTTTTGGCCAGATTGGTATCACCGCAGCCTGTCCCCAGAAAGGTGCCCAGGATGCAGACGGCACTTAGAATCCATAGTTTTTGCTTCATTTTTTTCTCGATAATTTTTGAGTTAACGATGAGCGGGCGGCGCGGTGTGCGCCGCCCGTTATTTCTTCAGCTGTGCGTCATTCGCAGCGTCATTCGCATTGTCCGACCGGGAAAATATCCTGGTAGGCATAGGTCAGCTGAAATTCGATATCCTCCAGCTTACTCCAGTCGATTTTGTGGTTCTCGCCGGCCTGCTTGTTGATGAGCAGGGTGTACTGCGAGGCCAGGGGGAGGCCGGCGAGTGTTTCGCTGGTCTGAGTGCCGGAGGAGAAGCCGTTGATGGAGGCTACGGGAGATGTGCTGCGACCGACTGTGCGTAGGTGCGTGATCCGGCCATAATTGGTGGTGTCCGGTCCGAAGAGCTCTACGTAGTCGTCGATTCCCGGCTGGCAGGAGCGCAATTTGCTGGTGCCATCGTACAGAAGGCTTACGGTCGGGCGTGCCTCGCCGATGTCACCGATCAGATTGACGGCAAAGTTTGCGATTTTGGCGTTGCAGGTCAGTTCGAGGTTGGCGAAATCGCTCAGGTCGATGAAGAAGGTTGCAGCCAGGATATTGGGATCGCGTGCCATCAGGCTGCCGATGGTTTCGTCGGTGCTGTAGCGCACTCGTTTATCGACCGGGACGTAGCCCAGGCTCAGTATTTCGCGGAAGCGCTCATCGGGGCTCAGCGCGGTTTCGTTGACCGGATCGAGGATGGGATGCGTGATTCCCAGCAGGTCGTTTTTGACCGAGAGAACGGAAGTCATGGCGTTGGTCGGGCCGCCGCAGCTTCGTTCCAGGCGTTTGAGTTCTTCGGCGATTTTCTCGAGCTGGTAGGTGTTGCGGGCGAGTAAAATGGACAGGCGCTGATCCATGAAGGGCCGTACGGCGTAGTATTCCAGCGCGACGAGCCAATCCATGAGCTTGTCTTTGGCGCGTTCCAGGCGCAGCTCGGCCTGGGTCAGCTGGTTGGCGCGTCCGAAGATAACGGCCGGCGAGCCGACCAGACGGTTGACTTGTTCGCGTTGGCGCAACAGGTCCTGGAATTTGGCGTTTTGCAACTGCGCGCGCTGCACGATGCTCAGGTACACGGCGACTGCCTGGTTGTACTGCAGGTGCGCCTGTTGGACACGCAGATCGAGTCCGGCCTTGGTGGTCAGTTTTTGAAACAGGCTCAGGCGGCGCTGGCGGAATTGGTCCAGATCGCGGCGGTGGGTGAGTTCGGCTTCGCGGTATGCCTGGGCGATTTCGATGACTTCTTTGAGTCGTTCAAGCTCGGCCGCGCTCAATTTCTCTGCCTTGAGCATTTCTTCTTTCAGGGTTTCCAGCTCGTCGGCGCTGATGGCGTCGCTAAGGGCATTGGCGTCTTCCAGTCTGGCCAGTTCCGCGTCGCGAAGCAGTGCGGCTTTCTCACGCGCAATTTCTAGCGCCACAGCGGTGGCATCCGTCGCAACCGCGGCGGTACGCATGGCCAACACGGAGCTGGCTTTGCCCAGGAGTACCGCCAGCCGTGCAGGCGCTGACAGGTCATTGGACAGGCCCGATACGGTTGGAAATCCGGCGACCGCTGCCTCGGCAAAGTCTTTGACGGATTCCGCGGAGTTACGCAAACCGTCGGCGGCTGCGCGTGCGGCACTGGCGCGAACCATGAGCCCAATATCCTCGTCGACGCCGGCCATGCGGATCTGATCCCACTCATCGAAGCTTTTCTGGCTGTCCTCGATCTCTGATTTTCTGTTCGCCGCGCGCTGAGCGATATTGTCGAAGATAAGTTTGATCGTTTCATTGCGCAGGTTTTCGCGTTGAGCGATGTTTTCTTCGAGCTCTTTCACGCCTTCCAGACGTATCTCATTCCAGTTCTTAATTTCTTTTGAAAACGCTTGCAGTTCTACGAATTCCAGCTCGGCGCGTTGCATCAAGGCGCGCAATTCTTCATTGGCAATGCCGATGTTTTGCGCGGCATCGGCTACTGCAAGAAGTGCGCGGCCGGCCTCGGAAATGCTCTGTTCGCCAGGGCCAAACGAGGTGATCTTTTCGGTGTTTTTATCGATGGTGAAGCCGCATTCTCCGGCTGCCACGCGGACACTGCACAGCGGATCTGTGCGGAAATCACTGGCCGAGCAGCCGGCAGGAATTCCGCACAGCTCGACCAGTCCATCGCGCAGGTCATTGATTTCGTTGGCCATCCGGTCGCGAAGTTGTGTTTCGCTCAGAGCCTCGGCCTGGGCGCGCTCCAGGACTTCGAGCACGGATTGATGCCCGCGCGCGATTTCTTGCAGTGCATCGTCTTTGCGCTCGCTCAATAGTGTTTCATTACCCGATCGGGGATCGACCGAAGTGTTGATGACGACTTCTGCATCGCGCGCATAGATCAGTTTGTCGAAGGGCAGGCTGAGTTGGTTGAGCTCGCGCAAAAGGCTGGAGAAACCGCCGGCCAGGCGCGCGGACAGATAGCCCGCGTTGGCGGACAGGTTCAGGTTTTTGAGGATACCCGCAGCCAGGTAGAGATCGAAAAGTCGCGCGGAGACATAGTCGCGTTTTTCGGCGCGTTCGGAATCACCTTGCAGCAGCGTGTGCCAGCGCGTGGTGGCAAGCGTCAGGGAATCCAGCGAGCCACGCCAGCTCTGGGTCATGTCGGTCAAGATTTGTTCGCGGCGATCTGCGGATTCCTGGCCCAGAACCTGGCGAGAGAGGACTTCGAGGCCGCTGGGATCGAATTGTCCCTGAAGAACCTGCAGATGAACTTCGAGAACTTTGTCTTTCCACTCATTGAGCAGTTGTTCGTTGAGACTTTTGACGGCCGAGGCGACGACTGCTGGATAATCGCTGGTTTTGAGCCATTCCAGACGCAGTCTAGCATCGGTGCCGAACGCGCTGAGTTCCAGCCCCAGATACGCTTCGCGGGTGACCTGATCGTACTGGTTGACCAGCTCGGTGATCAGCGTCGAATCGTCCTGTTGGCTGCGATAGGCGTGGGCGACAAGCTGGCGGCCGCATAAAACTTCGGGTTTGGCGCGGCAGATGCCGTTGGTGCCGGCAGCGCAGTCTTCCATGAACTCCGCAAAACTCTGGCCGGTGCTGTTGGCCTGGTCGCCGTCCAAAAATGCGCGAATTTGTCCGCCGGTGGTTTCGCCGGAGAGCGCGTGGTGCGCAACGGCAATCGCGCACCGTGCCTGGTCGGCCGGGCTGGCCGCGCGAAAACCGCTCGTGGAGGCGATATTGGCGCAATCTAACTCCTCGCCATGCAGCTCGATCGGCGTGACGTCAAATACATCATTGGTGCATGCGCTGATCGGTGGCGGTGGCAACGGGCCCGGTGCGGCGGTGGGATGCTGGACGAGCGGAAGGTCTTTATGCTTCATGCCGGCGGTGTAGCGATCGGCCGAGATCGTGCCTTCAAATTTTACGTCCTGCAGGTTTCGCACACCGCTCGTGCTGCGCGCTTCGTAGATGCCGGCCCAGGTGTCTGAGAATTCGCCGAGGATGGTGTTGGCACCCATCGTTTCGAGCTGAAAGCGCAGGGCGCGCCGCACCTGTTTGGCATCCGTACTGGCCACCATCGAGCTCTGTGTCAGATCAAATGCGTATTCGAATTTGGCGACCCATTTTTCTACGAAATCATCGTAGATCAGTTCGCTGGCGGCATATTCAATGGAGTTATCCCGTGAATAAACCGGGCTAAAAAGATGCGCCGGGCCGACCGGAAGGACGAGCCATGCCTGCTCGGCCCGGGCGAGTGGAACGTTATCGGGGCGCGTGACGATCTGAAATTCGAGGGGCAGTCCTGTGTTTCCGAAAGTCGCGACCTCGGCCGTTCCGATATAGCTGCCGCCGACCGGATACTGGGGAATGAGCGCGACTTGATAGTTGCCAAGCGCGGTGAAGATTTTGAGCTTTACCTGAGCACTCTCTGCGAGCTCAGAATCGGCAAGTCCGACAGGAATTTTGATGTTCACGCTGGTCGAGCTGCCGTTTGTGCGGCGCGCTCTGTTGGCGGAGTCCGGATCGTCGCTGCGCTCGATGCGGTAGATCAGTCCTTCGGCCGGTGCCGGCGCGTTGAGTTGCAGGTTGAACGTGACTTCGCGCTGGCCGCGGTCGACGTGAAAAACCGTTTCGGGTGTATTCACTACGCGCAGATTGCTGCCTACGAGCTGTTCGCTTGCGTGGCGCGTCTGGGGTTTGGTGTCCTGATTGACGATGCGCAAATTGGGGCCGACCTGTTGTGCATGTACGCCTGACTGGCCAAACTCGCAGCGGCCGCGCGGCGTGCAGACGCCCCCCTGAGCGCAGGTGTTTTCGGCGTCGCATTCATAGACGCATTGTCCCTGAAAACAGTAATTGCCGGCCGCGCAATCGGTGTCGAGCGCGCAGGTGGACAGGGAGTTGAGCTCGAGGGCTGTCTGTGGCGCCGCGACGGGCGCGGGAGGTAAGTTCAGGTCGGCTTTGTCCGGCGATTCGTTGCCGCAGCCGGCCAGAGCGGTGAGTAAAAACAAGACCAAGAAGCAGCGGAAGTACTTCGGGCGACATGGTCGTGCATGGAAACCTACAGCATTACGGTGCATGGTAGCTCTCACGAGGGTTAAGGATGTTTTTGGGAAGCTGTATACGTAAATTAACAGCTGCTGCAGCTTAGGAGTCCTGCCGTAAATGCCCGAGCACATTGGATGACAATGATGTTTCATTTCGCGCCATTGTTGCGTACAGTCTGCCCGACTCCGGTTGGGCCCGGACTCCGGACTTCATGTGTGCCCTTGATGGAGAAGTTTCTGGTCTCTTCGTTCTCTTAAATTTCCGAAGATTATGAATTTCGTAGATAGATTTCCTCTTGCCACGATTCTGGACTGGGCCGACGAAAATCAGATCGATCTTCATGCGTGGAAAACCTGGGGTGACGTCGCGCCCGAGTTTGTTTCATCGGTAGCCATGCATCGCCTGCACGAAATTCTTCAGGAGAAGCTGCCGGATCAGCCGTTTGGGTTGATGATTGGGAGTAGCTGTACCCTGGATACGCTGGGGCTGTTTGGACAGATCGGGCAGCATTGCAGCACGCTGCGCCAGGCCGCCGAGACGTATGCGCGCTACCAGCGCCTCTCACCGGTGCCCGGCCAGACGCGGGTTGAGTTCGATCCGAACACGGGTGATGGCACGATTGTGATTCCACCAGACCGAGAGCCGGGGCTTGCGCAAAGCCTGGAGTTTCGCCTGAGTTTTGTGGTTGCGCAGACCTTGAGCATCTTTCGTCAGATGCTGGCACTGCCCGATATGCACGTCGAACAGGTTGCGTTCGGGCACAATGACAAGCGTTTTCGTGCGCAATATGAGGCGTGTTTTGGCGGGCGTGTGCTTTTTGGGTGCAAGGAAACCCGCATTACGTTTGCCAGCGAGATCTTCGACAGTCCGGTTTCGGGTGCGGTGCCGGGCACGCGTGTTTTTCTCGAAGAGCTTGCGCTTACGCAGCTCAAGCGCCATGCGACAGTCAATGCCACGAGCGAAGATTTTGTAGAGGTTCTACGCACGGAGCTCCGCGTCAGCATTCCGGCCGGGGCATTTGATGGAGCGACGATCGCTCGCAAGCTCAGTGTCAGCCTGCGAACCATGCAGCGGCGCCTGGCCGAGCAGGGCTTTGATTTCAGCACGCTCGTTGAGGAAGTGCGCGCCGAGCTGGCGATGGAGTATCTGGCCCGGCCGGAGCTGACGGTTCAGGAAATTGCCGCCATGCTCGGCTATACCCAGGCCAGTAGTTTTCATCGCGCCTTCAAGCGCTGGACCGGTCATACCCCGGCCGCTGCCCGGCGCGATTTGCTGCCCTGAACGGGATTTGGCCTGGCCGTTGCGCAGGTAAGAGTTGAACTACCGCACAGGTTTGTAGTTTTTGACCATTTGAGCCGGTCGAGTACCGCACAGGTTTGTAGTTTTTGACCATCAGAGCCGGTCGACGACCACCTGGCATGGCGTTTTTCGTCATTGGAGTCGGTCGAGTACCGCACAGATTTGTAGTTTTTGATCATCTGAGTCGGTCGAGTACCACCTGGCATGGCATTTTTCGTCATCTGAGTCGGTCGGCGACCACTGCGCCCCGGGATTCACGCCTTCGACCTCGCCTCACGGTGACTCAACCTCGAATTCAGCAGATCATTTTTATTTACAAATAACAGGCAACAAAACGCCCCGATCTTCCGATAACAAATATAG
>JBEBUW010000114.1:0-13640 GCA_040393065.1 Lujinxingia vulgaris
AGTACAAAAGCTCCGGTTAGCCCGCACGACATTTGCCTGGCTTGTGAAAGTTCCGACCGGCCCGCATGACATTTGACCGGCTCACTCCTGAACGAAGAACTCCTAAGAACAGTTGGCCAGACCGGTTACATCGTAAACGAGCCGGCCCGTCTTCGAATCCAGGCCCGCCAGGGGTCTTCGTTTGAAAACAATGTGTTGATGGATGAGGCTCTGCCCCCGGGATCGTTGCACACCACCCAATTTTCCGATCACCACCACGCCGCAAACCACCCAACGTCTCTACCCGACACGTGTCCAACCGACGCACGCCTTCCCCACGCCATCAACAAATCATGCGCCGCCCCCAAAACAAAAAACCGCGGCAGGTCCAATCGACCTGCCACGGCGTCGTAAACAACATCACACTACAAACATGCCAGGATCTTACAACCCGTCAAAACCAACTTTTCATCACCGGTAGCTTCACAAAATTTCTCCCGGCCATATTTGCGCTCGTTTATGAATAACTATTCAAAAAGCGCCTTAAAAAATCAAGCCGAATAGTTAAATAAAAAACATTAAAACCAGGTACTACCAATATTCGATATTTTTTTACTAAAACAGGCGACAGCAACATTATACGGGCCATTTGTATTATGTGTTCTGAAGCTACTGGCGACATGCCATCTTCCTAAAAAGCGAAACGTATAAGCAGCCATAATGGTCCCGCTGCCAGCTTCCTGAATATCACCGGTGAACCGTACGCCAGCCGTGATACAGTCCCAATCATCAACGGAGAAACCTGTATCAGCACTTCCTGCATAGTAACGAATCTGCACCAACTTATTTGCTGCCTCCGTCCCGCCTGCCGTCACATTGCCATCCACCCGCAAACCACCCGTCGCCGTGGTCAATCCCGTAACGCCGAGTGTGCTGTTAAGTGTTGTTGCGCCGGTCACACTCAAGCCGTTTTTAAGCTCTGTCCTCGCCCCCGTCACCTCCAGCCCGTTATTGGCCGTCACTTTCCCATTGGCCCGCAACGTCCCTGCCACCACGGCATTACGCGTCACCTCCAGATCGACCGTCTGGATTTTTCCATCCACCACAAAGGTCTTGCCCGGCATACCGTTTTGCGCGTAGGGGACGGCCAGAATCCGCTGGCGACCGCTCAGCTCCACACCGTCCACCTTCATGCCGATGTAGAGAACTGGCTCGGCAAAAACAGCCGCTGCGATGCGATTGCCCGCGTCCGTTTCATCGCCCAGAACCGTCGCAAAATATCCGCGTGAAACCTGCAATGTGCGAGGATTCGAAATCCACACAATATCGTTTTCATCTTCGCTGGTTTCCGAAGTGTACAGCGTAAACACAAACTCTTTGGGACCATCTACCGGTACGCCGCCCAGCTCCAGCATGCCCTGGTAGGGAATTTGATAATCATTGGCTGCTCCCAGATTCAGGCCCGCCGCGTACGACATCGCAACATAGCCGCCAAGCCCTCCCAGCACGCCAAATCCCGTGCCAATCACAGCCACCGTTCCAACGCGAGCAAACCAACTTTTCATAGTATTGAATTTCATGACATGACTCCCGAATATATAAGTTTTCGTATCGATAATTTATCTATGCAGACGCTTTGATTCATCAACGCACTGTATAGGCTTTGCAGCCTTGCTCTCCCTCTGCACATTCTTTCTTCAAGACAGAACTGCCGCGCGCGCCGCTGACGGAAATCACGCCGCGCACCTGATAACCGCTCTGCGGATCGAGCTCGTCTTCCACAAAGGGCGCGGGCATATAGCTGCCGCTCACTCCGCCGCACATCCAGTACTGACCGGCGCGCAGCGTCGGATTCTCCAGCAACAGCGGGCTGACCATCACGTTGTCCATCGACGCGCAGCCGTTGTCGCAATCCAGGCCGCCGTAGGTCAGGCTGCATCCGCAGAACTGCCGCCCGAAGTCTTCTTTCTCGGCAAAACACTTGCCCGCATCGTTGCTGCCACCCACCGTCGAGCCGGCGCACCCCGGCGCGCGCCAGGCCTCGCACATATCGGCGCAACCGTGCTGGTACGCGTAATCCGACGGCCCTGAATGCGCCGGATCACTGTACGGTCCGGCAATGTAGTTCACCGCCGCCCACTGCACGCCGGTCTGCGGAGCAATCGCGTTGCACGCAAACTGCATCACCGTCGGATTCACGCCGCCGGCCGCCGGTGTTTCACCGATCACCGCGCAGCTGTTGAGCGTGTAGGCTTTCTCCGATTCCAGCTTGCTGCGCAAAACCACATGCGGGCCTTTTTCATCGGCGTTGGTCGGCTCGGTCGCCACCACATTCAGGCACTTGAACTGGCTGTTGTGATTCAATCCCTGCCACTTGCTCGAATCCGTGATCCGATGCTCCGGCGGCGGTGTGCTGTAGCGAGCAAAGTCGGTGCCGGTCTTGGTCAAAACCGTGCGATCTGCATAAATCGCATCCGGAAAGCGCGGGCAGCTCTTCCAGAAATTACCCGCATCGCTTGCATACGTGAGCGCCAGATTTCCACCACGCGAACGCTCCGTAATCACATAACGCCCGGGCTTACCCTCCTCGCCAGATGGCTCAAAACGGCCATCGGCCAGCATCATGAAATAGCTCATCCGGTTGAAAATCTCGGCCGCATCACCGGCAATGCCGCCCGGCTGAAACTCGCTCACGTCGCTGATCCCGTTGTCGTTGAAATCTGACTTCAGATCTCCGCACACCTTGGTCAATGAGTTCAGCGCCGCCGCCGGAAACTGCTCGGTTCCGTTCAACTTCACCAGTTCGCCGGCATTGTACGCGTTGGCCAGCATCGCCGGATCGTCGTTGCGCACCGATTCCTGCAAGATCACCGACGAAGGCGTGCGCCCCGTCAGCTCCGAAACCATCACCTCGCGGTCTTCGTCGCCCGAAATATCGTTTTTCAGCACGAAGCGGTCCACAACATGGAAATCACAGCTCGCCGCCTTACGCAGCGTCGGATCTCCGGTCGGATCGCTAAAGAACGTGGCCGCGCGCTTGTCCACCCAGCCGTCGCCGTCCTTGTCGCACAGCTCCGGCCCGGCAACCGGGAAGCGATTGGGATTCCAGAAATACCCGGGCTTCGTTTCGCACACGCAGATATCGTCGCCCGAGGCTTTCGGAAGATTTTTCTCCGTGCACCCCTCCAGCCCCTCGAAATTACAGGCCACGCAGGTGTTGTCGCCCTGCGCGCCCGGCACAAACGCTTTGCCATCGCCGCAGGGGTTTTCCACGCATTCGGCGTCTGCATGGGCATGCGGCACACACACGCCATCGCATGTTTCTTCGATGTCCAGACAGGTCAAAATCGGCACACAACTGCTGGCCGGATCGCTGGCGTCGGACAACTTGAAGCCCGGCAAACATTCGCCCGAACAGGTCGCGCCCGTCGCGCCTTCCACGCACTCGCGGTTTTCGCGAATGCGGCAATCATTCAAAATGCTTCCCGGAACGTCCGGCGTACAGACCGCCGAGCCATCCTCCAGACACGTGCCTTCGCTGCTCTGGAAATAACCCGGGCGACACGTCGAGCACGCTGCATGCGCGCCGTTCGAGGCTTCGGTGCACACCCGGTTTTCGCTCGCGCAATCCAGATCTGCACACAAAACCGCCGCCACGCAGCTCCCGTCCTCCAGCGCAAATCCTTCCAGACACTCTTCACAGACGGCGCCCGTGCTGCGCACCGAACACTCGCGGTTTTGCGCACTGCACCCAGCTCGTTCGCACAACGCTACAACGTCGCTTTGAGACGTTTCTTCCGAACAGGCAGTTACAGTCAGCAACAGCAACAGCGCCCAGGCCTGCCGCACCAACAATCGTTTCAACATGCATACTCCTTTTCCCAGTCCCAGATTCCCAGACCAACCAGATTTCTGGTTTCCAAATCGCGTGGCCGATCTCCCTCGGCCACGCGACCACGTGTCATCAATTCAGATTCGTAAAATCGGTGTAGTAGACGTACAGGCGGATATCCTTGAGATTTTCCGGCGCGATATCGAGATTCACCTGTTCGTTGCGCAGGTTGAGCACCATTTCCCAGGACGTGTTCACAAGCGGCAGATCGCGGAAGCGCAAGGTATTGTAGATATCCTGGTCAAGCTCATCGCTGCGGATGCTGTCCTCGCTCATCTGACGTACGCGCCCGTTGTAGAACGGATTGATCACCGCCGTCCGCTCCGGGAAGCGGTACAGATTGCGCTCGCCATCCACCGTGCGCACGATGCCCGTGCCCTTCTGGCGCACGTACAATCGAGCCAGCGCATCGGTTTCACCGGCATACACAAACTCGGCCTGCATCTTCGTAATCTTGTGATTGTGGGTCAGTGGCGAAGTCTGCGTGAGCGCGGTGGCAAATGGGATCGTGATGTAGCCCTGCTCGTTCAGACGACTCGGATCGGTCAGCAGGCTGCGGAAATCCTCATCGCGCACCTTCTGAGAGCTGGCCATGCCATTCTGGTCGTACAGCAGCGTCTGGAAGATATCGTCACGGACCGACACGATCATCACGCGGGTATCCGGCACGCCGTTGGCTTCCTGGAACTGGATGTAGGCGTCTTCCAGCTCTGCCAGATAACCTTCCAGGTTGTAGTCGCCAAAGGTCACCGTGCGCACCAGAAACAGCTTATCCAACGCGGCGTAGCTCTGACCGGTGTAGTACTCAAAAACCTTGGTCGCTTTGTAGGTCGCTTCGAGCGTGGACTGGAAGGTGCGATCGGCCGTGATCACCGCGTCGTTCTTGTAAATCCGCACGTTCGGATCGTTGGCCGCCGCCGCAAGATTGATCGCCAGGTTTTCGGTTTCTTCAAACTCCGCCTGCAGACGCTGCACACGCGAATAGATCCCGTGCACTTCCGCCCGCGCCATTTCCAGATTCAAAATCGCCTTCTGGATTTCGATTTTCTGCGTGAGAGTCTCTGCGATTAGATTGCCCAATGTTTCGTTCAGGTCGATCTTGGCCACATCGCACTCCAGATCGTGCTCCCATTGGCGCATCAAAACTTCCATTTCTTCTTCATACCCGCCAAGTATTTCTGTGTCCCGACGAAGCGACTTCTTTTTGCTCTCGATCATCGGCAGCGTTGATGCGTGGGCAGCAATCGTCGCCACAGTATTGGCAGCACAGGCAACGCCTGCCGCAATCCTGGCAGCCCCCGTCAACTCTGCCGACGCGGAAGCTATGGCATTCACACAATCTGCAGCAGCTCCGATGGAATCCAGCGTGGCATCACGTCTCCGATCGATGCTGTCGATCTCATCTTCCGTTTCAGCGATTTTTTGGGCGAGCGAGCCGATTTTATCATTAAGTTTTGTAAACTCTTCAGAAGCGGTAAAATCGACCGGCAGCTCACAGAATGCCTTGACGCGCTCATTGGCCAGATCGATCGCCGTCAAAATATTTTTCCACTTCTGACGCTCGATCTGATACTCCATCTCCGCCGTGCTCACAGCGTACTGCGCCTGGAAATACCTGCCGCTTCCAAAACGCCCGCAAGGATCCTGGTAGATCAGCTGGCGCATAAAGCGCATGTTTTCGTTTTCCTTGTCGAGCGCGCCCAACACGCCGGCGTCCTTGAAGAACTCGACGTATTTGGGAATCGCCGGATACAACACGCCATCACTGCCCTGAACGCTGCCGCAGAGCTCCTGCAATTCGCCTTCGTAATTGCTGGAAATCGCATACAGCTCGGTCTGGAACTCGGCCATATTGGTCTTCTTGGTTTGCTGCGAATTGAGCGCCAGCACTTCCTTGGCTGCTGCTACCTGGGCGCGCTGGGAAGCGATTCCCAGCGCCCGCTCAAACGCATTGGCATCGCCCGAACCCAGTACCGGGAACGGAATATAATCCGGCGCAAAACCAAACAGCGTGCGATCATCAGAAATCTCACGATGTGCGGTGCGCATATCGAGCAGCGCGACCTTGTAGCTGGTCTGCGAACGCTGCAGCACCTGCGCAATCTGCGGCAGATCTTCGGGCCTGGTCACGTTGCCGAAGCTATCCATCAGCCGCGAGAAAATGATCGCTTCCAGATACGCCGACACATAACCGCGCTCGATCACGCGCCGCGCTAGCTCAGGGCGATTGAGCTTCACATAGTGTTTGGAAATCTCATTGTACGCGCGCGCTTTTTGCGTCGAAGACTTGATCAGGCGGTCAAAATACAGCGTCACCATCTTCGGCGTCACAAACGACTCCTGCTGACGCGACGTGGAACCGCCCAGATCTTGCGTCAGACTATAGTGAATGCCTTTGCTGAGCGCGTAGAATCGATCCAGAACCATCTGATGGTACTGCACGGCCTGATACAGGTTATACATCTCCGAGCCCACACCGCCCGACAGATTGATTCCCAGCGCATTGCCCTCGAATTTCTGACCATAAAAAGTACGTCCACGGCTCTGCGCCAGGTCAAAACGCGACGCAAACGCTTCGGTATAGGCTTCATCGCCCAGCATGATCAAAAGCTCTGCATACAGGCGCTCAAATCCCATCCGGCTCACCGACTCACACCAGGGGCGCTCCGTGCCAGGCTCGCAGCTCGGCGAATTGGGGTTGCCGTTGATGTGGTAGTGGATTTCTTCGGAGAAGTTCTTGCGCAGATAATTGCGTACGGTCTCCGTCAGGCTGCCGCTTTCCAGCGGGCCCAGATCGTCGCGCTTGCGTGTGTAAATGCTCATCAAGCAATCCACACGATCACGGATTTCCTCGATCTTGGCCGGATCGTAGCAAAACGGCGTTGTCGTCACGTTCGGCGCGCAGATATCCGGCGCAAAACCAAGGGCGGTGTTGTCGCGACTCAAGAACTGCGTGCGGAAACGGAACGCCTCGGCAATCTCATTGTCGATCGGCTTCATGAAAAGTAGCGTCTCCGATTGCTCGTAGAAATACTTATTTTCACGCAGCTCAAAACGATTCTCCGAGCACTCCAAAACCTGATTATCCTGGCATTCCCAGTACGGATTTGTGCGCAACACATTGCCGATCTCAACCGTCTGGCTGCCAAACTTCTGATGCTTACGCGCGCCGCTGACCCACTGATCGTACAGGTTGTGACAGCTACGATCTTTCTGACAGGCCAGGTTGCGCACATCCTCGTTATTCACATTCTGCAGCGTGAAAAACGTCACTTCGGCGTCTTCCGGGCAGTACGCATCCTCTTCGTAGAATCCCTGATTGAACACACCATAGATCTTGCGCGTTCCGGCATCCGACAAATCACCAGGCTCAACGACCTGATACTTGCACAGATAATGCGTTTTTTCTCCGTTTGTGTTTTGTGAAGCACTGTTCCAACCATTATCCGCCAGGCGCATGCTCGTGATATCGGCTGATTCCACACGACCATCGAGCATAATGCTGGCCAGATCTCGGATCTGCGCCGCGCTCAGTGCATCAAAGCTTGCGTTGTCATCGACCATGCGCACGAACTCATCCGAGCACTGATACGTCAGCGACGCTTCCTGCATTTGCACCGGCGCAGCATTCTCCAGGTCCACGCCCGCAT
This sequence comes from Lujinxingia vulgaris, assembly GCA_040393065.1. Classification (GTDB taxonomy): domain Bacteria; phylum Myxococcota_A; class Bradymonadia; order Bradymonadales; family Bradymonadaceae; genus JACCWM01. Next base: position 7,522 of record JBEBUW010000114.1, read on the forward strand.
ATTCGCTGGCCGGCACCGTCGTCGGCGTACGCGTCAGCAGCATAAAGCCGTACACCTCAAAATCCACGCCCGCGCCGCCTTCCTCGCCCATGAACGATTCCAGCGTTTCTTTGAAGATCACCATCATCTTGTTGCCGTCGATCAGTGCACCATCGACCAGCTCCAGACGACGCACCCGTTGCAAACCATCCGCCACCGGGTTGGCCTGCGAAAGCAACGCGTTCAGCTCGGCTTCCTCCGATGTCATGCCGCCGCTTTGAACCGGACGACAATTGCCGCCCACACACGTTTCACCCGGCCCATACGGATATTTCTCGCCGCGGCACTCATACTTTAAATGCGCCTGCAAATCTGAATCGTACCGCGTCGCGCGCAAGAACCCTGGCACAAGCCACGGATACTCTGCCTTCACAAAGGTGCGTCCATTGGCCGCCGAACCGCACGTATCCGCGGCATCCTGCAGGCCTGTGCGGCCGGAAATAATCACCGTCGAAGCCATTTCCTGCATCGGCACCGCGCACGTGCTCTTGTCGGAAATCCCCTGATTCGGACACGCACTCGGATCTTCCGAGAACGCCACGCGAATTTGCGGATTTCCCGGATAATGCAGAGAACTGTCCGAATCGATTCGCCCGATCAATTGCTGGAAGCCCTCGCCTCCGCTGAGCAAATCCCGGCGCAAATTCAAGGCAATCGGAAGTTCCGTCACACCACTCGGCACCGGACTCGTTCCCGGCGACTGCGTGTAATACTGGAATCCCTGCGATACACCCGACAGATAACAAATCGCATGATCGCCCAGCTCACCCGGCGGACAAATCGACTTCACCGAAGGCCAATCCCAGGATTCCGTCGTCGTCGCCGTCAGAACTTCCTGAAAACGCGTGTACGCAATCGGCTGACCGGTCTTCTGACTCTCCAAAAACTTGCGCCACTGCTGCACAAACGCATTACCAACTGTTTCGACGCTCACGCCGTTTTTGTTGGCGACCCAGGCGTCCAGCCCATTGGTTCCAAAACTCGTGAAATAATACGCCGTGCCTGCCCAACGCCCTTCCGGCGAGCCTTTCGCGTTCAAAAACAACAACTTCGGCGCCATTTTGACGTGCTCGTCGGCTGGAAGGATCGCGATTTCGCCCTCCCAACGCTCCGGTGCACGCGCGCGATCGGCCAGCATCGTCAACGTGACTGTTTCCCCCGGAGCGAGCGTGATTTCGAGCTCGGCGACATTGCCCGGCACGTCATCCGCCAGCCCCAGATTGAGCCACGGCAGCACATTGCCCTGGCCATGTACTACCACCTCCCGGTTCGAAAGATCTGTGCTGCCAGCCTCGTCCGGATTCTCCACATGACGCTGCTTGCGGATAATAAACCGTTCGGTATACCGCGAATCATTGGTCAGCCGCGCAACATGCTGGAGTTTCGCCGCATCAAATCCAAAGTGCGTCGGAAACGCGCTCAACTCCGCATACGTTGCCTGCTCGTACTCCGGCGTCGTCAGACTTGCATCCTCCGGCCCAAGCGGCATGCAATAGCCGGCCACGCCATCGACCAGATGACAATAATTGCCCTGCGCACACGCAGCGTTGCTGGCCGAGCACGGCATCCGGCAAACATGCTTGTGACAAACCGCGCCACCGCCACAGTCGTTATTGCCCTGACAGGTCGAATAGCATTGCCCGAATTCACAGGTCTGGAAATCCGGACATTCCGTTTCATGACTACACGTGCGCGGCCCAAATCCATCCGGCACACACGAGCCTTCCACGCACGTTGTGTGGCCGATGCAACCCAGCATCAGCCCGTTCGCGCTACAATGACGGCGCTTGCCATCCTCATCTATCAGATCCGAGCGACACGGCGTGTAGCACTGATCGACCAGACGCGTTCCCAGCGCCGGATCGCGCTCGCACATCTGTTTGTCATTGCACACCAGGCCGCTGCCGCACGTCCCGTTATCGCGACACGGACAGCCCGCCAGATCGCTTGAGCATTCCAGGCACTGACCGTTCGGGCTGCACGTCAAACCCTCATTACACGAATTGCCCACATCACATGCACATCCCAGATCTCCGGGCTTTTCACATGCATACGAAACGCAAATATCGCGCTGACAGACCAGGCCGTCACCGCAGCGCCAGAAATCTTCACAGCCACAGCCCTCAAGCCCCCGCGCACATTCCTGACACGTATTGTCCTCCCCACACGTCAGCCCCTCGTTACATGATCCGTTGCTAAAACAGGGCTGCTCAAACTCGCCACGAAATTCGACGACTTCCTTTTCCGAGCAGCCATTCAACAAGCCACCAAGCAACAACAAACACATTCCCCACCAAAACACCTTCATCAAGGGGTTTTGTGCTCTCTTCATGGTCCGACTCCTCATATTTCCATGGTCATATGCATGTATTCATCTATAAATAAACCGTTTTCAAGATGTCTCATGCATGTTTTTATGCTAGCTCATGTAAACTCGTGACTGGACGGGTGGGAGACACGCGCAAAGCGGCCTGTCAAACCGCACATATTTTATGTGCCGCTGATGGCGCTGGCCTTTCTGCGTTATTTTTGATGACGCTTTCCAGGCAATCCCCCACCCTCTGTAGTTTCCCTGTCCAGGATTTTAGATATCGACAGCCTTAGCTACCCGAAACCATACAACAACTTTCCGATTATCCGCAGTGCATCAAGCGCCAAATCATTTGCAAAAGACGCCAACCCTTGAGTAATACGCCATGAACTACAACACGCCGGATTTTCCCCTTGGCCCCATCGTCAAATGGATGGACAAATGCGGTATCACCATCCATCAGTATCTACCTGATGTGGAGACGCCACCCCGCTTTGTCTCGCACTGGACAGCCCACCAGATCTTTGTCGACCTGCAAAAAAGCATGCCCGCCCAGCCCGTCGGTCTGATCATCGGCGAACACGGAAACCTGGCCGACCTCGGGCTCGATGGACAGATCGCGCAGCACTGCAACTCACTGCGACACGCGCACCAGATGTATCTGCACTACCGCTCCATGACGCGTCCCGGCTCGGTTCGACTGGAATCCGATCCCGAACAATCCACCGACTCTCTGGTCATCAACCCCTTCTTTTCTCCCGAACTTGTCGAAAGCGACGAATCGCGCCTGGTCTACCCGCTCGCGCTTGGCCTCAACATCTTCCGAGGAATTTTAGGCGAGCCCAGGCTGGATGTGCATTCTGTTCATCTGATGCTACCTGATGAACGCTTTCGCACCGAGTACGAAGAATTTTTCGGCGGCGAAGTCTTCTTCAACTGCCCCGAAAACCGCCTGGTATTTCACTCCGCCGACTTCGATCGCCCCATTCGCGCCGCCGTCCCCGAAACACGTCCCTTCCTCGAACAGCTCGCACTCACCCAGAAAGCCCACGTATCGCCCGCAGCCGTCAAAGAAGTCGACTTTCTCGAACTCATCAAACTCGAGCTCCACAAAGCCATCCTCGCCCAGGACTTTGAGCAGGCCACCATTGCCCGCCGACTCTGCATCGGACCACGCACCCTGCAACGCCGCCTCAGCGAACACGGCCTGACCTACCGCACCCTGGTGGAGAACGTGCAAGAAAAACTCGCTCTGGAATTCTTGCTCAAATCCGAGCTTTCTATCCATGAAATTGCTTACAAAATAGGCTATCAACAACCCGCCAGTTTCCACCGCGCCTTCAAACGCTGGACTGGAAAATCCCCCACCGAAGTCCGCGCCGAACGCGCCGAAGACAAAAAGGTCAACCCCAACGTATCTCCCCTCCCTAACGAGAGCTAGTACTTGCCCAACCAACGTCTGGAACAAAAAACCTTCGAACGCGAAGATTTCACCGAACGCCGCCCGTTCCACGGCGAACTTATCCAGTGCACATTCGATGGATGCGACTTCACAGGCGCCGACCTCTCCAGCGTCGCCTTCATCGACTGCACATTCAACACCTGCAACTTCAGCCTGGCGAACCTCAAAAATACACGCCTGCAACACGTCCAGTTCAATCACTGCAAACTCATGGGCGTGGATTTTTCCCAGTGCAGCAACTTTTCCTTTGCCCCGAATTTCCTGGGATGCAATCTGAATTTCGCATCGTTTCTACGCAAGAAAATGCCCGGCACGACCTTCAGCGACTGCGCAATCCATGAAGCCAACTTCACCGAAGCCGACCTCGCCAACGCCACCTTCGATGAATGCGATCTGAGCAACACCGTTTTTTATCGCACCAACCTCAGGTCCGCCGATTTCCGCACCACGCTACGTTTTTCCATCGATCCGGCGCAAAACACCGTGCAGCGCGCCAAATTTTCCCGCGCTGCACTGGGCGGCCTGCTCGAGAAATTCAATCTCGACATCGACTAGCCTGCCTTGCCCGCAGACCCGATATCACCTTCAACCAATTCAGGCGAACGAGTAACCCTTCAACAGACCATCCCAACACCTGTCTGCGACGAATTCCCATACGAAGACGTTTGCAGCTCGATTCCCCTGGTCGCCGGCGATTCCTTCACCAAAATTTACGGCCACAGCCTCGAACACAATACGCCCTACGCCGTCGCCTTCGACGTCACATCTCAAGAAGAGTCCTACAAATTGGACATCGAACTCACCGCTACAATTGACGAGATTGACACATCCTCCTGCTCCATCGTCTCCCTCCATAATACAAACCCCTTCACCGCTTCTGCTCTGGCCGCCCTTGCGCTTGCCGGCACCCTGATCACCAGACGGCGCCGCAAATAATTCAAGCTCCTCACCGCCAAAATCGACATCGAAACTTTCGAATCCTCATCCACCCTGCACTCATGGTATGAAAGAGCGCGCGCCGCACCTACTCTCCCGGCGCTTCCTCATCAGTCAGAGCAGGCAGGGTTTTCCGATGTCCCACCACACAACACGCCGCGAGCGCATCCTCGCCTCGCCAAATTTCCGCAACGGCCGTTTCCACAATACCGCCCCGGTCGGTGCCGGTCTCAAAAGCGGTTACAAACTCGAGCTTATGAACGGCTTTTTGTTCCAGAGCAAAAAACCACGCATCCCACCCGCTCCACTTCCCGCAGACGATCCGCGCCCCATCTGGCAAAGTGCACCCCGGACTGGACTGCGCACCACCTGGCTCGGGCACTCCTCCATGCTCCTCGAGTTCAACGACATCCGCATCCTCACCGATCCCATGTTCGGTCCCCGCGCCTCACCGGTCGGTTTCGCCGGCCCGCGCCGTTTTCAGCCCGCCCCCATCATTGTCGACGATCTACCTCCACTCGACGCCGTCCTGATCTCCCACGATCACTACGACCATCTCGATCACCCCACCATCCTCCAACTCACCGAAAAGCCCGAAATCGCCCCGCGTTTCATCACGTCGCTCGGCGTCGGCGCACATCTTGAAGCCTGGGGCATTGCCCCCGATCGCATCACCGAACTCGACTGGTGGGAAAACATCACCCTGGAATCACTCACCATCACCGCCACACCGGCCCAACACTTTTCCGGGCGCGGCCTCACCGACCGCAACAGCACCTTCTGGTCATCCTTCGTCCTCCAGGACCCCGACCACACTGTTTTTTTCGGCGCCGACTCCGGCCTCACCCCCGAATTCTCCGACATCGCCCGACGCTTTGGCCCCTTCGATCTGTGCATGCTCGAAATCGGCGCCTACCACCCGGCCTGGGGCGACATCCACCTCGGCCCCCACAACGCCCTCGAAGCTATGAGACTTCTCGGCGGCGGCCACCTGCTCCCCATCCACTGGGGCACCTTCGACCTCGGCTTGCATCCCTGGAACCAACCTATCGAAGACCTCCTCGAACTGGCCACCCAACAAACCCACACACGCCTCGTATTGCCACGTCCCGGGCAACCCATCGAATCCCCCGATTCCTCCACCAACCTGACCACTCCCTGGTGGCGCAACGAACCTGCTTCAAAATAAAAATAAAAACAGGCAACTTTTTGAGCCATTCTTCCGATAACAAATATAGCAAGTCGGAAGCCCTTCCCTCATCAGTACCCGGGAAGAGCCGGTTGGCGAGCGTCAGTGAGTTGGGTTAGCAGTTTTCCCGAGTGGCCATAGGGAAATCCCGCCTGATGTCGACGGTTCTTCTTCGGGAGAGG
>JBEBUW010000115.1:0-13531 GCA_040393065.1 Lujinxingia vulgaris
CAGCGCGGCGTCTGTGCTAACCCCCGGTGAAACCGGGGGCGTGACACCACCCAACACCTCTACCCACCACACCGCAAACCACCCATCACGGCACGCCCCATAGATATTGGGCGGAACGACACGTCACACCCCGCATTTCATGCGGGGCTAGCACAGACGCTGCGCTCCGCACGGACTTCGTCCGGCTCCGCGGTGCATGTGTTGCGAATCGTGCTCGAACCACAATCCGTGCACCCGCGGAGCCGGGTGAAACCCGTGCGCAGCGCGGCGTCTGTGCTAACCCCCGGTGAAACCGGGGGCGTGACACCACCCAACACCGTCATTCCTTTGACACACAACATCGACACACCTTCCCGACTGATATACAATCGCACCTGCGACAACGCCGCACCAACATTCCCCTGCCTTTTCAATCACCTACCGGAGCACATTCATGAACCGCACAGTGTCAGTCGTCGGAATCGCTCTCCTGATTTTGACTCTCGGAGCCTGCTCCGACGAAACCGCCTCGGAGCAGCTCGGGCCCGATGGTTGCCCGATAAGCCAGGTACGCGATTCCGCCACCGATCAATGCGTGCCCCGACCTGGCCAGAACAACGGCTCCGGCGACAACAACGGCCCCGGCAACAACAACGGCCCCGGCGCAAACAACGACCCCGGCATCAACAACGGCTCCGGCGACAACAACGGCCCCGGCGAAACGCCCTGCGAAGGCCTCGAATGCCAGCAAGTCGTCTGCGAAACGGCCGGCCAGACCACCAGCATTTCCGGCGTCGTTACGATCCCGGCCGGCACCCTGCCCCTGCCCAACGCCACCGTCTACGTTCCCACATCCCCGGTCGCCCCCATTGTCGAAGGCGCCTCCTGCGAGCGCTGCGACGACGCACTCTCCGGCGATCCGCTCGTCCAGACGACCACCAATATCCTGGGCGAGTTTGTGCTCGAAAACATGCCCGCCGGCGAAGACATCCCGATCGTCATCCAGGTCGGAAAATGGCGCCGCCAGATCGTCGTCCCCGCTGTCGAACCCTGCACCGACACCGAATTGCCCTCTACCTTGACGCACCTGCCGCGCAACCGCAGCGAAGGCGACATCCCAAAAATCGCCCTGACCACCGGCGGCGCTGATGCCCTGGAATGCCTGCTCCCCAAACTCGGACTCGACCTGTCCGAATTCACCCCGGAAACCGCCGAAGGACGCGTCAATTTCTACCGCGCCCGCGACGGAAGCGCCCGCTTCCAGGACAGCCTCAACGGCGGCGCACGCTTCACGGCTGCAACCGACTGGTGGGACAGCCTCGATAACCTCAAAAAATACGACATCGTCCTGCACTCCTGCGAAGGCCAGGAATACCTCGGCGACAAGTCGGCAACCGCACGCCAGGCCCTCCAGGACTACGCCGACCTCGGCGGCCGCGTCTTCCTCTCGCACTGGCACCGCGGCTGGATCAAAGAAGGCCCGGCTGATTTCCGTTCCGTGGCCAACTGGAACCGCTCCAGCACCGCCATCAGCGACGGCTCCACGATTCACATCAACCAGAATTTCGAAAAAGGCCAACGTCTGGCCGACTGGATGCTCGAAGTCGGCGGCTCCACGCGCCTGGGCGAATTGCAAGTCAACGAAGGACGCCACTCCGCCAGCACCGTAAACGCGGAATTTGCGCAGCAGTGGATTTCCATGAGCGATAACCACAGCCGCAATCCCCAGTACTTCAGCTTCAACACGCCCGTCACCGCGCCCGACACCGACCAGTGCGGCCGCGTCGTCTTCAGCGACATCCACGTTTCCTACGGCAACACCCCCGGCGAACGCTTCCCCGGCGGCTGCACCACCTCCGAGTTCTCGCCGCAGGAAAAAGCCCTGGTCTTCATGCTCTTTGACCTGTCCTCATGCATCGTCCCGGACTGCATCCGCACCACCTGCGAAGAAGCCGGCGACATCTGCGGCACCATTCCCGATGGCTGCGGCGGCAGCTTAAGCTGCGGCACCCCGATCAACGAAAGCTGCTCCGACGACAACGACTGCTGCGGCGATCTGATCTGCCGCGCCGGTACCTGCCAGGCCCCGACCTGCGCCCCGGCCGGCAACGCCTGCGAAAAAGCCTCGGATTGCTGCTCCACGCTCTGCGCCATCCCCTCGGGCGAATCCACCGGCGTCTGCATCTCGGCCTGAGCCACGTAAGCACTTGACCTGATCCCCGATCCCGGCTACATCGCCGCCCCCCCGCCCGCAACTCTGGTTGCGGGCATTTTTGTCGCTGGAATAAACCAGCGCCGTACCTAATTCTGTCCATGCCCCATTCCGCCGGGCAATCACCTGAGACAATTGAAACACCCCGTCTTGCCTGCCCGGCTATTTTTTTAGTCATGCAATTTGGATGATTGCAGTGAATTTTGAGGAGAATTTCACATGAAAACAAAAGCAGCCGTAGCCTTTGAAGCTGGTAAACCCCTGGAAATCGTTGAACTCGATCTGGCCGGTCCCCGCGAAGGCGAAGTCCTGGTCAAAGTCATGGCCACCGGCGTCTGCCACACCGACGCGTTCACGCTCAGTGGCGACGATCCCGAAGGCATTTTCCCCTCGATTCTCGGCCACGAAGGCGCAGGCATCGTCATGGAAGTCGGCCCCGGCGTCACCACGCTTGCACCCGACGACCACGTCATTCCGCTCTACACGCCGGAATGTCGCAACTGCGAATACTGCCTGAACCCCAAAACCAACCTGTGCCAGAAAATCCGCCTCACCCAGGGCAAAGGCCTGATGCCTGATGGCACCTCGCGCTTCTCGCTCAACGGCAAGCCGATTTACCACTACATGGGCACCTCCACCTTCTCCCAGTACATCGTCGTCCCGGAAATCGCGCTCGCCAAAATCCGCAAAGACGCCCCGCTCGACAAAGTCTGCCTGCTCGGTTGCGGCGTCACCACCGGTATCGGCGCCGTCATCAACACCTCCAAAGTTGAACCCGGCTCCAACGTCGTTGTCTTCGGCCTTGGCGGCATTGGTCTGAACGTCATCCAGGCCGCCCGCATGGTCGGCGCCAACATGATCGTCGGCGTGGACTTGAACCCCGAAAAAGAAGCCATGGGCCGCGCCTTCGGTATGACCCACTTCGTCAACCCCAACGAAGTCAAAGGCAACCTGACCCAGCACATCATCGATCTGACCGGCGGCGGCGCCGACTACAGCTTCGAGTGCATCGGCAGCGTCGAAGTCATGCGCACAGCCCTGGAATGCGCCCACAAAGGCTGGGGCGAAAGCGTCATCATTGGCGTCGCCGGCGCCGGCCAGGAAATCTCCACCCGCCCCTTCCAGCTCGTCACCGGACGCACCTGGAAAGGCAGCGCCTTCGGCGGATACCGCGGCCGCACCGACGTTCCCAAACTTGTCGACTGGTACATGGACAAAAAGATCGACATCGACTCCCAGGTCACCTTTGAGTTCGGCCTCGAAGACATCAACAAAGCCTTCGACAAAATGATGGCCGGCGAAGCCATCCGCAGCATCATCCACCTTCACCAATAATTTTTTCCCAATAATTAAGGAGGCCTACCGATGGCATTCACCATTGTTTCTGAATGGAAATCCTTCGGCGGCCGCCAGCTTGTGATCGAACACCCCTCCACAAGCTGCGGCGTGCCCATGCGTTTTTCACTGTTTTTACCGCCCGGCGTCGAAAACCCGCCCGTGCTCTATTATCTCTCCGGCCTGACCTGTAACTGGGAAAACGTCACCACCAAGGCCGGCTTCCAGCGCGACGCCGCCGAACTCGGCCTGGCCATCGTCGCCCCCGACACAAGTCCCCGCAACAGCGACGCCAAAGAAGGTGTCCACGATACTCCCGATCGCTGGGATCTCGGCATCGGCGCCGGTTTCTACGTCGATTCCGACCAGGAACCCTGGGCAAAGCACTACCAGATGTACACCTACATCACCGAAGAACTGCCCAAATTCCTGGCCGAAAACTTCCCCGTCGACACCACGCGCCAATCCATCACCGGCCACTCCATGGGCGGCCACGGCGCACTCGTCATCGGCCTTCGCAATCCCGAAAAATACCGCGCCATCTCCGCCTTCTCCCCCATCGTCGCCCCCTCCCAGGTCCAGTGGGGACAGGACGCTTTTGGCGCCTACCTCACCAACAAAGACGACTGGGCCCAATACGACGCCACCGAACTCGTCGCCAATAACCCACGCAAAGACATCACCATCCTCATCGATCAGGGCGCAGCCGACGGCTTCCTCGAAAACCAGCTCAAACCCGAGCTCTTCGAAGCCGCCGCCCAGAAAGCCGGCCAACCCCTCCAGCTCAACCTGCGCGAAGGCTACGACCACTCCTACTACTTCATCGCCACCTTCATCCCCGAGCACCTCAAAATGCACGCCGAAGCGCTGAAGTAATCCCGGCCATGAAATAACCCGCCGCGCAGCGGGGCCTCTGGCCCCTGCGGAGCGTGTTGGCGCCGTGCCAGCCCGAGGGCTCTGCCCTTGGGACACGCGTCAAACCACTCCATCCCCTCTCACCACCACGCATCATCCTCCTGGACACGTCCTCATCCACACAAAAGCCGCACCCCCAACAAGGGTGCGGCTTTTTCACGTCTGGCATCCTGAATAGCACGACCTGATAAAGATTCATGGATTTAAGAACCAGATACTTTTACGATCACTTCACCGGACTTTTCACCAATCTGCCTGCACCAGACGCATAAAAAACGTCGCCCACAGAGCCCACCATGCAAAACAAGATCATCCTCAAATCCACCATACTACTCGCCGCCTTTACGCTTTTCTCTACCTTGCTCCTCGGATGCGTCGGAGCTGACGTCCAGGCCCGCAAATGGAACGCAACCGATTCCTGCTGGGGCCACGAACAAGACGCCGGCACCTACGGCTCATGGTTTTCAGGATGTGACCAGGCAGAAGCCATCGCCAAAGACAGCCAGGGTAACTATTGGAAATTCAAAAACATGTGCGTTCCCGATGACTACACCGTTATAAACACTCCAGAAATTAGCCACTTAGCCGTCGCAGAACTCTGTAACGAATAAAATTCAAACTCACCCCAAACACACAAAAGCCGCACCGCCAACAACGGTGCGGCTTATTCACGTCTGGCACCCCACCTCCCGTCCCTCAAAAGCCCCCAAAAAACGCGAAACGCCCGCTTTTACCCTCAGAACGCGATCCCAAAACGCGAAACGCCTGCTTTCACCCTCGGAACACGATTTTTCACGAAAAATCCTCTTCTGAGCACCTCAGCACATGATTTTTCACCACCCAACCCACGCGGAAGGGTTCAGGCACCCGTTTCGCATTTGCGAAACCGACCCCAAACGCTCAAAGAACCCGTTTCGCATTTGCGAAACGCCATGCTGAAGGGTCAACAACGCGTTTCGCATTTGCGAAACCCACCCCAAACACTCAAAGAACCCGTTTCGCAAACCAGAAACCCACCCCAAACGCTCACAGAACCCGTTTCGCATTTGCGAAACGCGCCGCGAGCCCCTCAGAACACGTTTCTTCCCAAAAAATCGCGTTCCGAGGCCCAAAGCACACGTTTCTCACCCACTCGCGGAGCGGGGCCTCTGGCCCCTGCGGAGCGCATGGGTCGTGCTAGCCCAGGGGCTCTGCCCCTGGGTGTGACGTCGCACACCGCCCAACATCTCTACCCACCACACCGCACACCGCCCAACAAAAAAAGGCCGCGCAAGCAGCCCATCCCAACGCCTGCGGCGAGTCATAAATCGGGGAGCGCGAAGCGGGCGTGGCCGGGATAGACCTCTGTTCGGTCATCCCGGCCACGGACGCAAAGCGATCGTCGATTTAGGACCGCCGCCCTTCCCTACTTGCCGCCGTGCAGCCCCCCACCTTGATACGAGCGGTTTCCAAGACTGCCGAGCCGGCCATAATGCACGGCCGAGCGCCCGTACCAGTACACGGCCATGTCGCCCTGCTTGCGTTGCACCACATTATCCCGGTCCGGCGGCAGGCTGTCATCAAATGGCATCGCTATCGCAGCGGCCGTGCACGCAATCAAAAACAGACTGCTCAGTACTATGAGTTTGAACGCACTATTCGTCATCGCAGGTTTTCTCCACGTATTTTCTAGTTCCAACTCTTCCAGTCTTTCTGAAAGTACTCCACGATCACCGGGCGCACCAGCGTATTGGGTTCCACTTCAAAGCGCGGCTGCAAATCGGCCGGAAAATAAAACAGATGTTCTTCAAAGGCGCTGTCAAAAAACCGCCCATGCACGGGCCAGACCGGTTCCGGCGAGATTTCTGCGTGCGCAGCCAGCGCAAAGCCCCACTCCCCAAAACTCGGGACATTGACGTGGTACGGACGGACCACAAAACCGGCGGCCTCGATGGTTTGCGCGGCCGACCAGAACGAGCGGTTCGCAAAGAACGGGCTTCCGATCTGCACGGCCATCAGGCCGTTGTCTTTCAGAACGCGACGCAAGTTCTGATAGAAACTCACCGAATACAGTTTGGCCAGCGATTCATGATGCGGATCGGGCAGATCGACCAGGATCAGATCGTAGCGCTGCGTTTCCTGATTCTGAAGGATGTTGCCCACAAAATTGAATGCATCTTCGTTGCGCACTTCGACCGGCAGGTTGGCAAAGGCGTTTTCATTGAGCTGCGTAAGTTCCGGGCGTTCCTTCGCCAGTCGCACCACGGCCGGATCGAGATCGACCAGCGTAATCTGGCCGATGTGTCCCGGCGAAAACTCTGCGTAGCGGCCAAGCTCACGAAGCGCCAGCCCGTCGCCGCCGCCCAGCACCAGCACATGCTCCAGCTGCTTTAGCCGCGAGGCCGCCGGATGCACCAGCGCCTCATGGTAGCGATACTCGTCTTTGGACGAAAACTGCAGGGAGCCATCCAGGAACAAGCGGAAATCCTCGCGACTTTTGGTGAGCACAACCTTCTGGTAGGGCGTCTGTTCCAGATACACGATCGGATCGCTGTAGAGTTCGCGCTCGACAAAACGCTCGAGCGGTCGGGCCGCCATGAACGCGACGGTCAGCAAGACGATCGACGCCAGGGATAAGCCCCACAAAAAATGTTTCCAGCGCAGATGCGTGCGAAAAACCACCAGCACGACCACGGCGACCAGCACATTGAACAGTCCGATCAGAAACGACGAGCCGATCAATCCCCACATCGGCAGCAAAACCAGCGGGAACCCGACGCCGCCCAGAAGCGCGCCCAGATAATCGAAGCCCATGATCTGGCCGACCGTCATCCGCAGATTCTTGCGCAGATCTTCGACGATCCGGATCAGCAGCGGAATTTCCAGTCCGACCAGCGTTCCCAGAACGAGAATCAACGCGATGCGCCCCACCACAAACAGGCCGCCCACAGACGCATACAAATAAAACAGGATGAATGCCGACAGGCCGCCCAAAAGCCCGATCAGCAGCTCGGTCAGCACGAAATAATCGAGCAAATGGCGTTGAATTCGCGTCGAAACAAACGCGCCCAGCCCGTACGCGGACATAAACAGCCCGATCGTCATCGAAAATTGATACGTGCTGTTGCCCAGCAAATACGTACTCACCGTGCCGACGATCAGCTGGTAAATGATGCCGCAGATCGAAATCGCGCCGACGCTCAGCGCCAGCACGATCAAAGGCAGCCGGCTGCCCCGGGAGTTTTCTGAAGCTTCAGAATTCCCCGATGTTTCAGGAATTACAGGTACAGATGTCATTGCCAGTGCCTTGCTCGGCGTTCGTCACAGCTCCAAATCGAGCGAAATCGATCGGAGCAGCCGAGCGTAAAAACCTCAAAAAGATCAAAAAGATCAAAAAGATCAAAAAGATCAAAAAAATTACAGCGCGGAATGGATGATGATCGCAAAGCCCACATAATAGCTGCCCTCGATCAGGCCCACCGCCAGATTGTCGTTGATATGGATCTGTTCGTTGAAGTTGTACGGCGTCACCGCCACCATCACCAGGCGCCCGATCCAGAGCAACAACAGCCCCAGAAGATACAGGCCGGCCATCAACATGATCTCCAACCACAGCGTGCCGACCAATTTCTCGCCGACGATGATCCCGTGCAAAATCACGCCGGCAGCAATCAAAAACATGCCCTTGCTGACGCCCACCGCCACGTTGCGATCTTCCAGAAGTTCTTTCTGGGCATTGAACGGCGCGATCAGTTTGTAGGCATAACGCGCCACCACCAGTGCGGCCATGCCCGCCAGACTCCAGCCCAAAATCCCCAGAACAATGCGCGTTAACTGCTCCATATCTACCACGATTCGCTCTCCTGCACGTTTAAGCGCCTACTGGCTTATAAAAATTAATGGATTCAATATCGCGCCAGCTCAAAATCTGCATGACGCACCATTCTTCTTCCTGGGTATCGATATAACGCACGTACTCAACGATGCGCTTTCCGGCGGCTGAAGGCGCAGGAAACGCCGCATCGCGGAAAATCCGCGCCTGGTAGCGGCTCACATAACTTTCCCCTTCAAACAGAGTCGTCATCTTGCCAAGCCCGGAATTGTCGGCATCGAACTCATACAGCGTCGGCCACTGCTCAATCGTGCGAGCCTGCCATTCTTCCTTGCCGGGCACAGGCTCAATGCGAACGCCGGGCTGATCGATCATCAAATAACGCCCCTGTATCTCGTCCTCCGACCAGCCCCTATAATACTCAAAGGTTTCCACGGCCAGATACCGCTCCTCGCCGTCGTCCGCGCGCAGCCGCCATTCGTAGCCGGGCCGGGTTCCATAGGTATCTTCATGAATACGCACATCCATCACGGTGTAGCGCTTGCCCAGGATCTGCAAGGTGCTGCCGGCGGTTAAATCCTCGAGCAAATTACACATCGTGTCCTGCCGCCGATGCGCCGCCCATGCGGCCAGGCCCAACAATCCCAGGACGGCCACGAGCATCGGAATCCAGTGCAATTTCACCGGCTTTCGCTCGCTGACTCTTGCCTGCACCGTGATAAAAGGCCGCGATAAATGCTCGGATAACGCCATTTCCAGGCGATATTCTCCACTCTCGGCAACCCGAAAGTGAAAACGTGTTTTTGCGTTGATCTCCTCCCACGTGCCGCTCTCGCCTTGCTCGCGCCAGATGCCGCGCTCCGCCCAGTAGTTGTCTTCGAGCTCGAAGATTTCCTCCTCACTCTCGACGTGCACCATCGCGACGCTCAGACTGGCCCAGGTATTGTACTTTTTTTGCTCATGGACCTGCTCCAGATCGAGCGTGTAGCGCCGGTCCGGATCGAGTTTGAACACCGGCGAAAGCACCGGCGCACCCACACCCAGCGTCACGCGCTCGTCCATAAGCCTGGTTTTGATCTGCCCGGTCAGCGAATACAGCAGGCCCAGCAGAGCAATGGCTGCAAAAATAAGCGGAATCAAAGGCTGTTGGCGAATCGCGGCAACGGTTGTATTTGCAACCTTCATACAATGTCCTTTTCGTTAGCTGCCCGGCATCAACTCAAGTACCGAAGGACGAACCCGTTCGCCTTGCATCACCTCGAACTCATCATCCCCCCAGCACTGCACACTGAGCGTGGACTTGTCCGGCCCGACATAATCCCAGCGGCGGCTGCGCGTGCGCGTCTCCGTACCTGATTCCCGCGATATTTTCGCATCGGATTCCCCGCTTTCTTTCAGGCGATAGGTCTTACCGGCCACCATTAGCTCCCTGTCCGGCTCGCGCTCCAGGACGAAATCCACCGGCCGATAAAACGCCACGATCAACTCATCATCGTCTTCGACCGACAACCACAGGTGCTCATCCTCGCTGTCGTCATACAGCTGATAATCAAACCAAAAAAAACCGTTGGCATGATGCACAATGCGCTGCGTCACCAGATACGTGCGATCCAGATGCACCACCACATCTCCGACCTGCAAACTCACCAGCTGCGGCACGCGCGGCGCGGGCAGCATCTTTTGTTGCGGCTTGCTTCCAAACAGACTGCGAAACCAGCGGATCAACCAGCTCAACATGATGTTTTCTACCTTATCAACAATCGCATTCATGCAATTTGAGAACTGACTTTCTTTTCACACAGTTTCTCGGTCCTGTCAGCACGATTCTACAGGCCAGTCTTGACGCCTCCCCGGCCCGTGCCATAGCTTCGCAGGCAGGAAAATTTTCTGAAAACTTATCAATCTGCTGCAAATAAAAGTTCCCATTATGGCAATCATGATTCCTGCGCGCCTGCCGGAGCGCGAAGAAACAACCCGCAAAATCAACCACTCCGAACGTGTTTTTTTCGATTGCCTGCGCGACCAGCTCCCCGACGATTTTTATATCTATCACAGCCTCGGATTTCTCGAGCCCGAGCGCGCCACCCAGGGCGAAGTTGACTTTCTGGTGCTTCACCCCGTGCTCGGCATGCTTGTCATCGAGTGCAAAGGCTTTGGCGTTCAGCGCGACAACCAGGGCCAGTGGTGGCGCACCGGCCAGTACGGAAAAAAACACAAAATCACGCCGCCCAACGAGCAGGCCAAGGCGCAGGTCGCCGGCCTGATCAAAAAGTTTGCCTCCGGCGTCGGACGCCTTTTGCCGCATACACGCAGCGAATTTCCCCTGAGTTATGGCTGGGCCCTGGCATTTCCCCTCTCAAGCTGGGACGCCATCAATCCGCCGCCGGAACTCGACCAGGATATCGTTTTTGATACGCACGCGCTTGAAAACATGCACGCGCGCGTGGTCGCCGCGATGAAATTTCACGCGCGCCGCTTCGGCGCCCAGGGCCCTCCCACGCTCGAGCCCGGGGATTTTCATCGCCTGCGCCACAATGTCATCAGCCCCGAACTCGACCTGGCCCCGAAACTAAGCGGCCAGATCAACCTGGAGCGCATCGAAATGGTCCGCCTGACCCGCAGCCAGATTCAGATCGTCGAAAATCTGCGCGCAAACCGCCGCCTGCGCGTGCCCGGCGGCGCCGGAACCGGCAAAACCATCCTGGCGCTGCACGCCGCGCGCATCCACGCCAGCCGCCGAAAAAACGTCCTGCTGGTCTGCTTCAACGCGAATCTGGGCGATCATCTCAATGAAACCGCCGCCTCGTTCCCCGATTTACCCGGCAGCATCGACGCCACCACCTTCCACCGCCTGTGCTGGCGCGCAAGCCAGCTTTTGTACGGCCACGGCCTGGAAGTCCCCCGAGAAGCCGCGGCCCAGAAAGACTTCTGGCTCGAAACCGCGCCCTTGATTTTGATGGAAGCCATCACCCAGGAAAAAATCGGCCCCTGGGACGCGATCATCGTCGACGAAGGCCAGGATTTCGCCCCGATCTGGTGGGAAGTCCTCGAAGAAGGACTTCGCGACAAAAACAGCAGCAAAATCGCCGTGTTTTACGACGACTCCCAGCGCATCTTCGATCACGGCAGCCCGGTGCCCGATTACCCGGCGATTTATTCGCTCAGCCAGAACTTCCGCAACACCAAAGCCATCGCCCGCGTTGTCCGCAAACTGGGCCAGGTCGAAATGGAATCCCATCCGGATTGCTCCGAAGGCACAGATCCCATCATCTACCAGCAAGCCACGCCCTCCAAGACCCGCAAACAGCTGGGCGACCTGCTCAACGAACTCATCGTGCGCGAAAAACTGCGCTACGAGCAGATCGCCATCCTCAGCCCCCGCTCCCCCAAAAACTCCTTGCTGGAAGAGGCCACCGAGCTTGGCGAACAGCCCATCGTACACCGCACAGCCGACTGGTCGCAGGGCGTTTTGCACACCACCATCAGCGGTTTTAAAGGGCTGGAAGCCGATGTCGTCATCATGATCGACATCGCTCCCGGCGACGAACGCTGCTCACGCAACGCGCGTTACGTGGCAGCCTCCCGCGCATGCCACCGCCTCTACGTATTCGCACGCGGCAACTGGCTCGACGACTAATCTTTCATCATTCCTGGACTGAGGATCCGGCCCACCAACCCGGGCGGCTACATGCCACCGATTTCCGCCGGATAAATATGCGAGCCATCCCGGCCCAGCGCTTCCACCACGCTGGCCTGCGGCCCGTCGTCGCCCTGCGTCTCGTTGTACCGGACCTCATCCCCTTCGTTGAGTTCATAAAACCCGGGACTGGCCACGCTATTGGCGTGAAAATAAACCTCACGCCCGTCCGGCGTCATCAAAAACCCGTAGCCTTCCTGGGGAAAAATCCGATACACCACCGCATGCGGCGCCACTTCACGCGGTTTTCTGGGCTCGCGGAGCCTGCCCGAATAGCTCTGAAGCTGCCGCTCGGCCGCATTGAACGCATCGCGAATAGTCACATACAGATCATTATATTTCTCATAAGGCCTGGGATCGCGCGACACTACCAGATCCTCGCCCGGCACGCTGATCTCAATGCTGACCCGGTAGTTGCGAGCCGTCCGGCTGCGTGTGCGATTCGGAATCTCCAGTGCCACACGACACGAGATAATATGTCGAAAATAACGTCCCAGCTTATCGACACGCTCACGCACAGCGGCTTCTACCGCGTCGGATTGTTCCATATTTTTAAAAGTAAGCTCTAAAGGTACTTGCATGTTCTACCTCGTTCGAGGACTTCGACGCGGCTAAAAAAGAAGCTGCGGGCGGCGTGCGTCGTTACAGCCCATACTTCAAGAAGTAGGCACCCGCCGCAGACGAGCAAAATACGCCTCTACATTGAAATCCCCTTGTACCCGTGGCACGCTGCCCGACGATTCATCGAATCCCAATGTTTTACGCACTCGCTCTCAACCCTGTACTGCTGGAGTTCCACCCCATGAAACGCCTTTCCTCCTTGATCGCCATCCTTTCTCTGCTGCTCTTTGCCGCAACATTCACCGCCTGCGGAAATGACGACGCGCCCTCCAACGCCAACAATCACGACAATTCTGGCAACAACAGCCAGACAGCCGACACAGATCTGGCGCAAGACACCGAAGATACTTCGGAGCCGGAAGATACTTCGGAGCCGGAAGATACTTCGGAGCCGGAAGACACCGACGAGCCCGAAGATACCGACGAGCCCGAAGATACCGACGAGCCAGAGGACACCGAAGAACCCGAGGACACTTCGGAGCCGGAGGACACTTCGGAGCCCCAAGACACCGAAGAACCCGAAACCTTTGCCTGCCCGGCCGGTCATCATACGGTGAACAACATGGCGGCGTGCACAGACGCCGGCAACACCATCGACCGCGAACGCGGCTGCATTACTTTCGAAGACCGCACCCCGACCGTTTTCTGCGCCGCCGACAACACCACCAACTGCACTCAGTCCGACGTCTCTTCCTGCCCGGCCGGCTACACCGAAACCGACAAAACAACCTGCGACAACAGCACCCAACCCTGCGGCTTCTACATGCTCTGCGACTTCCTCGCCTGGTGCCTCAAAAACTGAATTGCTTCCCCATCATCCAGTTTGAAAATAATTTGCCTGTTATCTGCAAATAATTATCTGCAAATAACAGGCAACTTTTTCTAAAAATCACCGAAAACAGATCCAGCAAGTCGGAAGCCCTTCCCTCGTCAGTTCCCGGGAAGAGCCGGTTGGCGAGCG
>JBEBUW010000116.1:0-13420 GCA_040393065.1 Lujinxingia vulgaris
CCGTACAACTTCGTTCCACCGTTTTTCTCCACGCCTATCGACGCAAACCACTCGCCGCCGCGCTCGATAATAAACGGAATCGAAGAGATCGTTTCCACGTTGTTGACTATCGTCGGAGCCTGAAAAAGTCCGACAACGGCCGGAAACGGCGGCTTCATCCGCGGCTGACCAGCCTTACCTTCCAGGCCTTCAATCAAACCGGTTTCTTCACCGCAGATATACGCGCCGCCGCCCGGATGGACGTAAATATCGAAATCAAATCCAGGCTTACCCAGGATATTCTTACCGAGATATCCCTTGGCGTACGCCTCCTTGATCGCATTTTCGAGCCGCGAAATCGCCAGCGTCAATTCACCGCGCACAAAGATGTAGCAGTAACGAATCCCCAGCGTCCAGGCGGCGATCATGCAGCCTTCCAGATGACGATGCGGATCAAGCTCCATCAAATAACGATCCTTGAACGTACCCGGTTCGCCCTCGTCAGCATTGATGACGAGATATTTGGGAACATCCGATTCTTTGGGCAAAAAGCTCCACTTGATCCCACACGGGAACCCTGCGCCGCCGCGGCCACGCAGATTGGACTTCTTGACCTCATTGATGATCGTTTCGCTGTCCATCGTCACGGCTTTGCGAAATGCCTGATAGCCGCCGTGCTTCTCAAAAACTTCGATGGTATGCGCGTTGGGAATGTCGAAATGTCGACTGAGAAAACGTTCTTCCAGCATGACTTACCTACCTACTAATCGTCGGCAATGTCCCTCACTTGCGGGGAAAGCATTGCGTGTTTCTCAGTGCATCTTGGCGGGATTGGGCAGCGTTGGAAGCTTCTTGTTGAAATCCTCCAGGATCTCATTGACGCGCTCCACGCTCAGATTCTCGAAGTACTCGTTGCCGCCGCCTGCGTAAGAAACGTAAAACATCGGAGCCGAACCACACGACGCCAGGCATTCCACCTCGCTTACCGTATAATTGCCATCAGCCGTCGTTTCACCGGTTCGGATGCCAAGACTTTGCTCCAGATGATCGAGCAACTCATAACCGCCACGGAATGCACACGTCAGCGTGGTGCACACCTGAATGTGAATCTTTCCAACGGGTTGCTTGTCATACAGGCTGTAAAATGTCGCTGCGGTCAACACCTTGGTCGGGTGCAAGCCGAGTCGCTCTGCCACGTAATCCATGACCGTCACCGAAATCCAACCAAACTCGTCCTGTGCCAGATGAAGCGTCGGCAACAGCGCAGCCAGCGTATTGGGGTAACGGGTCAGTAGATCTTGAAAGTGGGCTTCTGCCTTCTCTGAGAATGCGAGTGCCATAATCCCAGGCCTTCCTCAAAAAGTTATGATGCGGATGAAACGAACTAAAAAAAGGGTCCGGCGCAAATCAAGCGGAAACTAATTCTCATTGCGCCATAATGTCAAGAAGGGAGCGCGCTTCCTGCCTGGTGTTGCCATGCAAACCGGCCACGCGCGCCGCTCTTGCTTTGAATGATTCACAGGTATTCCTGCTCACCAATCCGATAATAGAAACGTTCGCGACCCAGGCGGTGAAACCCGAGCGAGCGATACAATATCGACGCAGGTGTATTGCCCTGATATGCCTCCAGGTCAACCCCTGATATACCATGCTGATATGCGTAACTAAGAACATACTCGGCAAGAAAACGCCCGATTGAGCGACGTCGTGCCGAAGGCGTCACATACAAGGTCTCGATCCACAAGGACCGACCAGCAAATTTCAACGACCAGTTAAAATTCACCAACACCACCCCCACCGGTGCTCCGCCGTGCGCAAGTCGCGCCACAATGCACAAGCAATCCGGATTGTCCGCATGCGTCGAGTCGATCACCGCTCGCGCAAGCTCTTCCAGCTCCGAATAATCCGGTTCGACGCCCAGATCCGTCATATCCTCAAAAAACAAGCGGGCAACGTTGCCCACATCATAAGGATTTGCGAACTCAATTTTGACGTCATCCGCCGAACCCATGGTACCTCCCCTGAAGCGCTACATGCTTGTTCATCATACCAGCCACGGCCACCGCGATTTACAGTTTTTGTACGGCTTGCAACAACGACACACGCTCTTCGGCAGGAATCTTGGTCAATACGGTCGTAAAAAACCGCTGCTCTTCCACCGTATGCTTGAGCACCAACTGACTCATCCCACGCAAAACATCCAGGATCTCGTCGATATTCTCCGACAGCATGGACGAATCTTTCTTAAATTGCTGCTGAAGCCATCGCGTGCGCTCGCACATCGATTCATGCGCTTCCACCAGACTTGTCACATCCGCGGCGAGTTCAGGAAATCGTTGCTCAAAATCAATGAACAGGACTTCTTCCTCTTGATTAAAATGATGCAGCATTTCTTCCAGCGCGACATCTAATTCTTCCGCCGCTGCTTCCACCATTTCATCACGTGATTCCTCCACGAGTTCACCGGCCGCGATTTTCTCAAATCGATCGTGCAAATCCGTAAACAATTTACAGATATGCTCGTGCTCATGATGGATCAGATCAATAATATCAGATCGAATCTGCTTCTCTTCGTTCATACGCTTCAACCGTTTTTACTGCTCTTGGCGGTAAAGAACTATATTTTATTATCCCGAGTTGAATTTCCCAGGACAGCGCCGGAGCTGCTATACACATCTGAATTCTGGATTCCCGAGCGTCCGGCACCGGCAGGCACGATATAGCGCACGCACCACTTGCGCAAGCTACGCGTTGACTTCTCACACGTTCCAAATGAAACACAAACACTATTGCAATTCAATTGCAATAACTTTATATAAGCGTTGTTCGTGCCTGGTCAACGCATTTATAAAGCAGGAATTATGCCAATTATCTTCCCTTCCCGAACCAGATTTTTTTCTACATTCACGTTTCTTTTCGCTGCCTTACTCATCGCCCCCTCTCAGGCCGCCGGCAATTCGCCCGACATCGAAGATCCAGTCGAGCGCGAATTACGCGAACTCATGGAATCCGAATCTCCCTCTAACCCGGCAGAATCACCCGCTCCCGCAGCAACTTCCTCCCCGGGTTCGTCCGCTGCTGCCGGCATCCTGACTTCGATGAATCCCGACATTTCTCTGATCGCTGATCTCGCGCTGGCAGGCTTTATCGGCCAGCCAGAACTTGTCGGCGGCCATGATCCGAGCAACGTCGGCTTCAATCTGCAAGGCCTGGAGCTCTCGATCAGCAGCAGCATTGATCCTTATTTCCGCTTCGACAGCTCGATTTTGCTCGGCCTTTTTGGCCTCGAAATCGAAGAAGCCTACGGCACAACCCTGGCTCTCGGCGCCGGTTTTCAAGCACGCGCCGGTCAGTATCTCACCGCCTTTGGCCGCGCCAACCCAACGCACGTTCACCAGTGGAACTTCGTCACACAACCATTAATTATCGGGAAATTTTTCGGCGGCGAAAGCCTGCGAGGCCTCGGCGCAGAACTCAGCCAGGTCCTCCCCCTGCCCTGGTATGTAAACTGGCGCGTCAGCGTCCAGAACATCGCTGGCCAGGCAACCGGCCGCTCCTTCCTCGCTTCCGACGCCGATATCGAAAAACTTACAGATCTCACCATTACCGGTCGACTCGAACAATTTTTCGAACTCTCCTCCGCTACAGAAATGCTCTGGGGCCTGAGCATTGCCAATGGTCCCAACAGCTCTGGCCGCAACAACCGAACCGATATTTACGGAACCGACCTCCTGCTCAAATGGCATCCCGCAAGCGGCGGCGGACGACAGTTCATCGGATGGCAAACAGAATTCCTACTCCGCAGACGACAGGCTCCCGGCCCGGCCGAGCAGCACGACGGCGAAGTTCTCCAGGATTTTGGCGGCTACAGCGAACTTTCCTGGCAACTTAATGCTCTCTGGCAACTCGCCGGACGCTACGAATTTGTCAGCGGCACCAACCATGACTACCTCGACCCGGAATGGACCGACGCACGCCAGCGCGGCGCACTCAGCCTTACCTACTATCCTTCCCATTTCTCCCGTCTACGCCTCGAATACGGTGCGGACTATCTCTCCTACCGAGAAACCTCCTCCGATCGCCTCGCACACATGATGTTCCTACAGCTCGAACTCGTGGCAGGCGCTCACGGCGCTCATACGTATTGAATTCCTTTCCTCGTTAACCCCAAAAATAGCCAACGATTCAATCCGAATACTGATAGAGAACTCCAATGAAAACTCATCCACTCCGCATTCTGCGATCAACCCTCTTCACAAGCTGTCTGATTGCCCTTCTTTCCGGATGCGCCTTTCAAGCCGGCGAACCCTGGGGATACGTAGACTCAAGCATTGCCCTGGACGACAGCCACCTTGAAGCCCCGGCCGAGCTCACGATCGATTCTGTGCAGCTGACTGCTCATGCTCTGCGCCTTTACAGCAGCGCAGCCTCGGCAAACAACGCCCCCTTCGATCCAGCCAATCCACCTCCAGGATATTCACAATGCCACGGCGGTCATTGTCACGCAGCGGACGGCAGCCTGCCAACGTATGCCGAAGTCGCTGCTGCAACCTCTGGTCAAAACCTGACACAAACTCTCGCTGCATCCAGCGTTCTCGCTGAAAACCTCACCGAAACTCAGCAACTTTCCAGCGAACTAAAAATCCTGCAACGCACCACACTCAACACCGCAGAAATTGAGATTTCCAGACTGCAGATCCATGGTTCCGCCCACATCGATAACGATTCGCGCTCACTGCTTATCGACATTCCACTCGACAACGTCCGTCTCACCAGTCCGATTTATCTGACTTTTGATAGAGATTCCGAACACCATCAGCATCTTCCGCTGATGATTGAATTGTCACACGAACTGCTCGAAACCATCGAACTCGACAAACTCACCGTCCAATCCGACGGCAGCATCGCCATTTCCCCCGACCATAATTCCGATGCAGCCGCTGCACTTGCGCAATCTTTTCAACAGAGCAGCATGGTTTTCTCTGAAGACGACCACGATCATGACCACGACCACGATCACAACCACGACTATGATCATGACCACGACCATGATCACGATTCATAAATCCACAGATCGTTGGTGCATTTCATAGCCGTGTTTACTGTGACTACTGAGAGAGCCTCAATAACTCAATGCTCCCTCAAACATCACCTGGAGACAAATTGGCTATGAAAAGACGACGTTCCATCCGAACCAGAACCCCCGCTCAATGGTGGTGGTTTGCGGCCTTTTGTGCCCTGAATGCTGCCATCTTCTTCGCTCTTACCATCTACGGCTTCCTATTCTGGCTTGAGCCAGGCACGCCACCGATCATCGGCACAGAAACCGTCTATCTGACCGGTCCGGCGATTATTGCCATTGCACTCCCCATGGGAATTGCATTCGCAATTGGTCCAATTCTCCCCAAAGCCGACTGGGCATGGCGTTACAATACATTCCTGATCTGGTTAAGCATTTCCATGATTTACCTCCTGCCCCTGGCAATTCCCATCGCTGTTATGTGGTACCGTCAAGATATGCGCGATCTATACCGCCACGATCCTACCGACCCAACGCCACTTCCACAGGCTCTCTAGATAGAAATCAAATTCTCATAGCCCAAACAGGCAATATTTTTAGAAATCTTCCGATAACAAATACAGCAATTCGGAAGTTCTTTTCTCGTCCCTATCCAGCAGGCGCATCCCGGCGAACATCCATGAAGACGGCGGTATTGTCCCGAGTGACCTCAGGCTCCGTCGCTTCATGGTCATTGCAATTGTTCGGGAAAAGACGTGTCAGAAAATGCGTCACGACAACGAGGCAGCATTGTGGGCAATTTCTGGCACAATTTTCAACAAACTTCAGCTATTGCTGAGTTCTGAGCCGTTCAGAAATTTCCTCGCCTGAAAAATCATGTGCGTTGAAAACGCCATGCCTTGAACATTACGAACGCTGCAAAATCCCACCCGGAGTGCCCAGATCACGAAGTTTATTGCATTCCAATCCGAAGCCCCTATATTGGCGCCCCTAAAGCTGCACGTCCCCTCTAAGATTCTCCAAAACTTCTATGAGTGGCTTGCTATAAAGCGTGCAACGCGCTCTTGACAATTCTCAACGGGTTCCCAGGGTGTTTGCGCTAAAAACTTTTCGGCCGGTAGTTTGTCGACTCATTCGGGCAAAGCGAAGGATACTTCAAGATGACAGATCTTCTTTTCGTAGGATATCGGCCCGGCGCACGACAGGCTGCTGAAAGGCGAGGCATCAAAGCAAAGTGGCTGCTAGACGCGAGTAAAACTGTACCACGCCCACTTCAATCAGAAGACTGGGTGCAAGTAGATTTTCAGAGCAGCGAGCAAGCGATTGCAGCACTGACCGAACAGTTCTCCACCCTTGAAAAACCACTGGCAGTGGTTGCGCTCACCGAAAAAGCAGTCGTTCCGGCCGCAATGATTCGCCAGGCGCTCGGAGTCGATGGCCTGTCAATTGCCTCAGCGCACCGCTGCCACGACAAAGTACGGATGAAACAGACGCTTCAGGAAGCAGAACTTCGTTGTGCGCCTTTTCGTCTCATTGATGCTTCGACAAGCGCGCAGAGTCTAATTGACGAACTGGGTCTGCCACTCGTGCTCAAACAGCGCGACAGTTCGGGCAGCCGGGGAACCATCGTTGCGCGTACAAGCGAACAAGTCGCCGAAAACCTGACTCCCGGCTGGATGGCCGAAGGATTCATCGACGGTTATGAATTCAGTGTCGAATCGCTTGTGGTCGATGGCAAACCGATATTTACGAACATCACGGAATACCTCAATCCAGGCTGGGCGAATATCGTTCCCGCACAAAATCTGGACGCGTATCGCGACGCGATCGAGGCGCGCAACCGAGACGTCATCAAAGCACTTGGCGTGGAGCGCGGAATTACACATCACGAGCTCTTCCTCACTGCCGACGGCCTCGTCACCGGCGAGCTTGCTGCACGTCCGCCAGGCGGCTATCTGATGCAATTGGTTGCTGATGCGTACGAATTTGATATGTGGGAAGCTCTACTCGATGTAGAGTCCGGACAATTACCCGAAGTGATTCATCAGGCAAAATCAATACAGGGCATGTATATTTTACATCCCGGTGAAGGTCACTGCGTTCAGATTACCGGCCTGGAAGAGGCCCGGCAGCTTCCCAACATTACGCACATCCACTGCAGCCTGAAACCGGGGCAATTCTCAGGGCCGCGCCTCGGAGTTGGTCAATCTGCCGCCTGTATTTTTGCGCGAGGCACTACACGGGCGCAGGTGGTTGATGCGCTGGAAGCAGCACGCGCACAAATTATTTTCGAACTCAATCCGCTCCCTCCGCATCTCGCACTCACTGCGGACGACCCGCCCTGAGCAAAAATACAGCCGGTTGCTCAACAACTGCCCTCATGCAATCGTCCGCACGCATGATTTGTACTTTACCAACAAAAACCAACGATTTTTCACAGGATTTCTCATGAAAAAAATCGAAGCGATCGTCAAACCTTTCAAGCTCGATGATATCAAAGATCGCCTCGATGAAGTCGGAATTCACGGGATGACCGTTACCGAAGTCAAAGGTTTTGGCCGAGGCGGTGGCAAAGCACCGATTTATCCAGGCGCCGAATATATCGTTGATTTCGTCCCCAAAATTAAAATTGAAATCGTCGTTCCTGACGATCTCGTTCACGCTGCCATTGAAGCCATTATGGAAGCGGCACGCACCGGACACGTCGGAGACGGGAAAATTTTCATTTTACCCGTGGATGAAGCGATCCGTATCCGTACCGGTGAATCCGGCTCAGACGCACTGAGCTGATACAAACCGCAAAATTTACGGCAGCAGCGCCCGAACGACTCATCGATTTTTACCTATTTAAATATGCTAAGGATAGATACCCATGACGAAAAATAACACACAGACGCTCGCTGATATCCGCACCATGGTGGAAAAGAACGACGTAAAAATGGTCGATCTCAAATTCATGGATTTTCTCGGAAAATGGCAACATACCACGATTCCAGCGCACCGACTGAACGACGACCTCTTTGAAGAGGGTCTCGGCTTTGATGGCAGCTCGTTGCCCGGCTGGCAACCGGTTCACGCCTCCGACATGCAAATCCATCCTGACCCGTCCACGGCACTGCTCGATCCCTTCATGGCTGTGCCCACACTCAGCATGATCTGCAACATTTTCGACCCCATCACCGGTCAGGCATACTCTCGTGATCCTCGTTACATTACCCAGAAAGCCGAGGCTTACCTCAAATCAACCGGCATTGCGGACACCGTCTACTTCGGTCCCGAAGCCGAATTCTTTGTCTTCGACGATGTCCGCTACCAGCTCGACCCGAACGCCGCGTTTTATGCCGTCGATTCCGTCGAAGGCGCCTGGAATACCGGCCGCTCTGAAAACCCGAACCTCGGCTACAAAGCCGGTTATAAAGGCGGGTATTTTCCCGTCCGTCCCCACGATACGCACCACGATCTGCGCACTGAAATGTCGCTTGAACTCGAAAAGCTCGGCATTGTCGTCGACGTTCACCATCACGAAGTCGCAACCGGCGGCCAGTGCGAAATCGGCATCAAATACGATACGATGCTCGCCATGGCAGACAAACTGCAGTGGTTCAAATACGTCGTCAAAAACGTAGCGCACCGACACAACAAAACCGTCACGTTCATGCCCAAACCGCTCTATGCCGACAACGGTTCCGGCATGCACACCCACGTCAGCCTGTGGAAATCCGGCCGCCCCTTGTTTGCCGGCGAAGGCTACGCCGGATTGAGTGAAATGGCTCTGCATTTCATCGGCGGTATCATCGAACACGTCCCCGCCCTGCTCGCCTTCACCAATCCCACCACCAACAGCTACAAACGCCTCGTCCCCGGCTACGAAGCCCCCAACAAACTCGCCTATTCCAGCCGAAACCGCTCCGCTGCCGTGCGCATCCCCATGTATGCGAGCAGCCCCAACTCACGTCGCGTCGAATTTCGTACGCCCGATCCCTCCTGCAACGGCTACCTTGCCTTTGCCGCCATCTTGATGGCAGGGCTGGACGGCATCGAACGCCAGCTCGATCCCGGCGCCCCGATGGACAAAAACATCTACAATCTGCCGCCTGAAGAACTCGCGCAAATCGCCAGCGCGCCCGCAAGTCTGGATGAAGCGCTCGGTGCACTGGCCAATGATCACGAATTTCTCCTGCGCGGAAACGTCTTCACCGAAGACGTCATCGAAGCCTGGATTCAGTGCAAACTCGAACGCGAAATCGAGCCCACACGCCTTCGCCCCACACCCCTTGAGTACCAACTCTACTTCGATATTTGAAATATTCGCAGATTCAGAGCTCGTTGAGCCTGCGTAACAATTGCCTCTCCCCTTGAAGTCAGAGCATTTATGTTTTCACGCTTTTCAATTCGCACAACCGCTACGCTGGTCTGTTTTTTCGGAATCTTGAGCCTGCTGTTTCTCCAGGCTTGTAACAAAGATTCCGATAAAAACACGCCGGCGCAGCCCTGGACCTTCAGCAGCGAGCTGGCGCGATACGAAGTCACGCTGCCACCAACCTGGAAACCCGAAGCTGATGCCAAAAACCTCAATGCATTCGCAGACCTCGCGGCAAATCTCGACAATACGCTGTTTCTGATCGTCATTCCGCAAAAATTACCGGTCTTCCCCGTCCCCGATGCCCGCGCCGTCAAAAGCGCAGGCCTGGAAATGATGCAAAACTCGATTACCGATCTGCGCATCAAACGCCAGGGCGACATCATCCTGGACGACGTCTCTGGCGTTTCCGTTTTCTTTGAAGGCACCGTCGAATCCGAACGCATCCAATATATTGCCACCTACATGACGCAAGTTGGCTGGGGATATCAGATCATCGCCTGGGGCCCTGCCACAGCCGAGCGCCGCCTGATCGAAGAAGTCGATCAAGTGCTTGCCGGCTGGAAATTTCTCGAGCGCGACCCGCCATCTGTACCGATCCGCGACGATTCCGAAGCCATCGCTGAAATCCCGCTTGATACAGCCCGACAGGAAATCATCGATTCCCTGGAAAATATCGTCGCGCAGTCGGAATCTGTGGACTCCATGCAGGAAAACAGCGACCAGGAAGATGAATCCGGCAACGAAAACACCAAGGATCTTGAGAACATCGACGAGAACCCCCTCGACACGTACAGCGAAGGGAACTAAATCACCGCCCAGTTTCGTTGCATTGCAGCGTCCCAACGCTTAATTCATGGAAGCAACGATTTAAATTTAGAAGAAGTGGAGACATTACATGCCAGCTTTAAAAAAAGAAATCTACGACGTCACCATCATGGGCTCGGGCCCGGCCGGTCTGACGGCAGCCATCTACACCGCCCGCGCCAACCTGGAACCCGTACTCTTTGAAGGACCACAACCCGGCGGCCAGCTCACAATCACTACCGACGTCGAGAACTTTCCTGGCTTTCCAGAAGGCATCCTGGGCCCAGAATTGATGAACCAGATGCGCTCGCAGGCCCAGCGCTTTGGCCTGGAGTCACACATCGCCTACATCGAGGATGTCGACACCACGACCCGCCCGATGACCGTCACGCTCGATGACGGGACCAAATTCAAAACCCACACGCTGATCGTTGCCTCCGGCGCATCGGCCCGCCTGCTTGGCCTGGAGCGCGAAAGCTACCTGATGGGCTACGGCGTTTCGACCTGCGCAACCTGCGACGGATATTTCTATCGTGGCAAAGAAGTCGTCATCATCGGCGGTGGCGACTCCGCCGTCGAAGAAGCGATGTTCCTGACCAAATTCGCCACCAAGGTTACCATCATCCACCGCCGCGACGAACTGCGCGCCTCCAAAATCATGCAGGACCGCGCCTTCGCAAACCCCAAAATCGAATTCCTCTGGAATACCGAAGTCATCGACATCCTGGGCAGCCGCGAAGAAGGCGTCAGCGGCCTGCGCGTGCGCAACAACCAGACCGATGAAGTCAGCGACTTCGCCTGCGACGGCGCCTTCGTTGCCATTGGCCATATCCCCAATACAAAAGTGTTCCAGGGCAAACTAAAAACCAACGAAGATGGCTACATCATCACCGAACCCGGCTCCACGCGCACCAGCGTCCCGGGCATTTTCGCCGTGGGCGACGTGCAGGACTTCACCTACCGCCAGGCAATTACCGCCGCCGGCAGTGGCTGCATGGGTGCCATCGACGCAGAACGCTATCTCGAAACCGAACTCGTCATCAGCGAGCACCGCACCGAAGAGTGGAGCGACTAAAAACAACGCCGCTCCCACCTCCCTCCCTGTTAGTCAACGCATGAACTAACGCAAACGATCCCGGCGCGGGGCAGCAGAAGCTGCCCCGTTGCCATGATCTTCTGCTTCGCTCTCGCCATCCCAGCTGCGATAAAAGCGCAAATCGTCATCATCGTCATCAAAGGGGATCTCAATTTCCGGCGGCGCTTCGGGATGTTGCTCCTCCAGCAACTGAATCAGCTTCTGAATCGCAATTCTACGCCGTGACCAGCACGCACGATTCACCACGAGCTTCAAGCGCGTGTAGCCCAGCACTTCCACCACATGAAATCCCTGGTCGCTCAACGGCTGAGGTGCCAACAGTCGATCGATATATGCATCGGCCAGCCCCAGCAAACACGCCGTCGCACTATCTGCGACTGACACAATCTCGGCAGAAATCCCCCGGTGCGCAAACAGCGCACGCACATAACGAGGATACGGCGTCGCAATCCGAATCTGCGGCCGAGCATACAAACTCGAAATCGATTCACCACGCGGCGCAGCGAAAACCAGCGGATATTTCCCGTACCGAAACGTCAGCGGCCGCCAGACTTCGGCTTCGCTCTCCCGCAACAGGTCCGTCCCCATTATCCCCACATGACTGATGCCGTGCTCCACATACGTACCGACATCAGCCGGCGCCAGACGAAATACCTCAAAATCAAATCCACAATCGATCGGATCTTTGATCAGCTGCAATCCGGCCGAACTCCGCTCCTCCAGCGGAAACCCACACGCCCGAAACTGCGCCGTAATCGCCGGCAATTCCGCACATTTGGGCAACGCAATACGCAAACGCTCACGACGAATCATCATGATTTACCTGCCGACGAAACAACACGTGTCGGCAGCTCCTGACGACGACGCTCAAGAACTGCCTTGAATCCAGAAACCGGATCTTCAGCATCGATCCGCACTACGTCACTCGCCCGGCGCCGCTCCCGCTGATACTCGGCATGCGGATGAAGCAACTCAACCATCGCCTCCAGCGAAAACGAAAACCCCACCGCCGGCGTCGGCTGCCCAAAAACCCCGATCAATTCATCGTAACGACCACCCCGAGCCAGCGACCGACCCACGCCTTCCGCCACCACGGTAAAACCCACGCCGGTGTAATACCCCGGCCCGTCGATCTCACCCAGATCGACACGAACCTGCGAGCCATACCCCAGCTCGGTCATTGTTCTCTCAATGCTGCTCAAATAACGTAGCCGCTCCAACAGCGCGATTTCATTAGGCAACAACGCCTCAATCTGCCCAATTTTCCCGACCCCGCCCTCCAGACTCGCCAGCACCGCAATCGCTTCCACAATCGGCTTGCGCGTTCCCAGCCCGTTCAGAATCGAGCGCACTTCATCCGAATCACGCGCCATCACCGCCTTCTCCACGTCATTTCGAAAACGCGTCGGCGCCCCGGTCAAACTGAGCAGCATCGCCGCTGCCTTATGGTCCGCCAGATTGATCTGAAAGCGCTTCAACCCTAACCGATCGAGCAATTCCAGCACGATCAGCAAAATTTCCACGTCCGCCGCCAGCCCTTCTGCCCCGATAAGCTCCAGACCGACCTGATAGCTCTCAAACTGCGAACCCGCAAAACCACGCTCAATCCGCACTACCTTGTTCGAATAGCTCACCCGCAACGGCAACAGCGCACCGCGCAGCTGATACGCAAAAGTCTTGGCAATCGCCGGCGTAATATCCGGACGCAACACCATCAAATTGCCATTGCGATCGACAAAGCGAAAACTACGTGAAACCTGATCTTCATCCAGCCCGCTCTTGATCGAATCAAATCGCTCAAGCAGCGGCACCTGAATTTCACGGTAACCCCAGCCCGAAAAAACCTGCATCGCTTGCGTCGTCACCTGCCGGCGCAGACTGACCGACCGATCCAGCGCCGGTGCCATATATTGATGATCGTGCACGATATCCTTTCGCTGCATGAGAAATACCAACCAATTCCAGCCTCAAAGCGGCCCCTATCTAAATGGTAGCGCCGGGACTGTCAACGTCACTCCACAACCCCAAAACAGCAGTTCCTCTCTGTTCTACTCCTCATCCATGAGCCGATCTTTTTTATTTAAAAATAATCAGCAACAAAACGCCCCGATCTTTCGATAATAGATCTAGCAAGTCGGAAGCCCTTCTCTCGTAGTTC
>JBEBUW010000117.1:0-13383 GCA_040393065.1 Lujinxingia vulgaris
CCGTGCTCACGCTCCGCAATCGCGGGAATTAAATCAACAAACGTATAGTCTGCCATGAACTACGATCTCTTCATTACTGGAAGTCGGCATCTTGGTTGCCGTCAACCGGATTTGTATCGAATTCTTCAACTTCTGAAATTACAACATTTGTATCTGAACTTTCTGCATCGTGTTCTTCTTGCTGCAAGTTTGAAACATAGATCAAGGCTTGCCAGAAAATCGCGATGAGAAAGACGCTGTATCCAATTACAAAACCAAAAACATTGGCTCCTAAAACAATTACAAAGATGTACGTAAGGATCATGAGAACAATGAGTTTGATCCCGAGTACGATGGCCCAGAACGTCGAGCCTGCGTGGCCTTTGGTGGCGAATTCGATGAGTTTTCGACCCGCCAGGGCCAGGACACGCATATTGAGACTGCTGACGAGCACGCCCAGAAAGACTGAGCCTGCAAAGTGCGCGGAGATAACGAGCGCACTGACGGCAGCGATAACAACGCCGATTATCAGCGTCTTCCAGAACAGCCCTTCGACAAATTTGAGTTCGGCTTGGCCAATCATGATTCGTTACCGTTTCGATGAAACCGCTGAATGATCCTGAAGATGTGCCAGCTTACGCTGAGCAGCATAAGAAGCATCGTAAGGAGCAATCCATAGGGAGCAACCTCCCAGCGGCGGTCGATCCAGGTGCCGACCAAAGCGCCGACAATCATGAATCCAACGAACTCAAAGCCCAGCGCGCCAACGACGCCGGCGATGAACCAGGGGTTTTGCTCGGTAGGATTCGTACGCCTTTGTTGGGGGTCGTTCGATTCGAAGCCGGGCGGGTCCTGATTCATCGTTTGCCTTGTGAAAGGCTGCCTGCGGTGGAAGGGATTTCTGTTAAAAAATCCTTCTGCCGCAGGCGGCGTCACGCTTTAGCATAGGGGTGGAAGTGCCGTCAACCGTTGTTATTCAGGAGTGCTGTCCGTGTCGTTTTCGTCATTGATTTCGTCGTCGTCCTGGCTATCCGACTCTGCTTCAGTCTGAGCGTTGTCTTCGGTGGTGGTCAGATCGCCGTTTTGTTCAGCATCCAGGTCGATGAGGTTGTTTTCACCGTTTTCATCTTCCTCATCCTCATCGACATGCAGGCGGGCGATGCTAACGACCTGTTCGTCGGAGTCGAGGGTCATGATGCGGACGCCCTGGGTGTTGCGGCTGTAGGTCGAGATCTGGTTGACGCGTGTGCGCAGGACCTGTCCCTTGTCCGTGATCAACATAAGCTCGTCATCCTGGTGGACGACCTGAATACCGACCAGTGCGCCGTTGCGCTCGCTGGTTTTGATGGTTACGACGCCTTTTCCACCGCGTCCCTGGACGGGATATTCGGAGATCGGGCTGCGTTTGCCGTAGCCGCGCTCGGTGATGGTCAGAATGGTGTATTCGCTGCTGTCGGCGGGGATGATTTCCATGCCGACGAGTTCGTCGTCGTCACGGAAGCGCATGCCGTAGACGCCGGCGGCGGTGCGGCCCATGGTGCGGACGTCGTCTTCGTGGAAGCAGATGGATTGTCCGTCTTTGCTGGCCAGGAAGATGTGGTCGTCGCCGGAGGTGGCGCGCACGCTGATCAGTTCGTCTTGGTCGCTCTTGAAGCTCATGGCGATGATGCCGCTCGCGTGAACGTTGGCGTAGGCCATGAGTTCGGTTTTCTTGACGACACCGAAGCGTGTTGCGGAGACGATGTTGATGCCCTCCTGGAAATCGGCAAAAGGCAGGATGGCTTTGATTTTCTCGGTCTGATGGATTGGCAACAGGTTGACAACGGCTTTTCCGCGCGTGGTTCGTGTGCCAAGCGGCAGTTCATGAACCATGATTTTGTAGACTTTGCCGATCGAGGTGAAGACGAGCAGGTTCGTGTGCGTGGAGGCAACGAACATGTCGGTTACAAAGTCTTCGTCTTTGGTGTCCATGCCGCGTTTGCCGCGACCGCCGCGATGTTGTGCGCGGTATTCGGTCAGGGGCGTGCGTTTGATGTAACCGGCGTGGCTGAGGGTGACGACCATGTCTTCTTCGGCGATCAGATCGAGATCGGTGAAGTCGGAGACATTGTAGAGGATTTCGGTGCGGCGCGGGTTTGCGTAGGTTCCGCGGATGTACTCGAGTTCTTCACGGATTACGGCCATGAGTTTTTCTTCATGGGCGAGGATCGCTTGCAGGCGCTCGATTTCGAGGCGGATTTCGGCGAGTTCTTCGAGGATTTTGTCGCGCTCCAGGCCGGTGAGGCGTTGCAGGCGCATGTCGAGAATAGCCTGGGCCTGGCGCTCGCTCAATCCGAAGCGGCTCATCAGTCCTTCGCGTGCTTCGATGGGGCCGGCGGAGGCGCGGATGAGTGCGATGACTTCATCGATGTTGTCGAGCGCGATTTTCAAGCCTTCTAAGATGTGCGCGCGCTCGAGGGCTTTGTTGAGTTCGAAAATCGTGCGGCGTGTAACGACGTCGCGCCGGAAGTCGATGAAGTGGTTCAAGACTTCCTTGAGATCCATGATGCGTGGCTGTCCGTGGACGACCGCGAGCATGATGATGCCGAAGGAAGACTGCATGGTGGTCATGCGGTACAGATTGTTGAGCACGACTTCGGGGATGACGTCGCGGCGCAGCTCGATGACGATGCGCATGCCGTCGCGGTCGCTTTCGTCGCGCAGATCGGTGATGCCTTCGATCTTTTTGTCGCGCGCGAGTTCGGCGATTTTTTCGACGAGTTTGGCTTTGTTCACCTGGTAGGGCAGCTCGGAGATGATGATCGAGCTTTTGCCGTTTTTGTCGTCTTCTTCGATGGAGGCGCGTGCGCGCATGCGGATGATGCCGCGGCCGGTTTCGTAGGCTTCGCGCAGTCCGCGAGATCCATAGATCAGGCCGGCTGTGGGGAAGTCGGGGCCGGGCATGATTTCCATCAATTCACGGATGGTGATGTCCGGGTTTTCGATGCATGCCAGCACGGCGTCGACGACTTCGCCCAGGTTATGGGGCGGGATGTTGGTCGCCATACCGACGGCGATACCGGCCGAGCCGTTGATCAGCAGGTTCGGGATTTTGGTGGGGAAAACCAGCGGTTCGAGCAGGGTGTCGTCGTAGTTGGGGCCCCATTCGACGGTATCTTTTTCGATATCGTTGAGCAGTTCCTGGGTGACGCGTGCCATGCGGACTTCGGTGTAACGCATGGCGGCAGCGCTGTCGCCGTCGATGCTACCGAAGTTGCCCTGGCCATCGACCAGCGGCACGCGCATGTTGAAGTCCTGGGCCATACGTACAAGTGCATCGTAGACCGAGGAGTCACCGTGGGGATGGTATTTACCGATGACGTCACCGACGACACGCGCGGATTTTTTGTAGGCCGCGTTCCAGCGGTTTCCAAGCTCATGCTGGGCATACAAGATCCGTCGGTGCACGGGCTTGAGACCATCTCGCACGTCGGGCAGGGCCCGGCCGACGATCACGCTCATGGCGTAGTCCATATAGGACTGGCGAATTTCTTCTTCGATATTAATTGGAATGATACTGACTGATTCAGTCATACTTGTACTCTCACCATACCCTGGAAAAATGGGGGTAATCTAAAGCGAGTTATGCAGGCACCTGATTTTCGAAGGAAGATAAGGATTGGCGCGCTGTTTTTATTCGCTTTCTTTTCTGAGGCCTTGTCTTAGAACTGGCTTATCCTGTGGGCCAATCTGCCGCCAAAATTCGCGCGACGCTACCCAATTTTGCTGGAAACGACAAGGGAAGAGATCGCGTGAATCGGTGGCGAGATCGCGTGGTATTGAGTCCTGTCGGAGCGGATATTTTCATAAATGTTGGAATTTTTGCTTGGTAGTTGGGAAGTCGTGCTTACGCTTTAAGGGTGCTGGTGAGCGGGAATTTCTCTTCTGAGTGACTCGTTTTTTTCACTTCGCATAATTTTGAATCCTTTTTGTTTAGAATGCTTCTAAGTAGATAGAAGCAGATGGCTCGGCCCGAAGTTTTGAGGGTCAGAAGCCAGTTTCGATTACGAGTTGTCAGAAGAACAAGGCCGGATTTGGCGGTCGATCTGGCACAGGGTGCAGTATAAGACCAAGGAGTCCGCGATGTTAAAACTCAATCCATTCAACCGCTCGGCCGGGGATCCGCAGCTCAAGGTGTTTGAAGAGAACGCTTTGATTCATCTTGATGAGTTATATGCGACGGCTCTTCGGTACACGAAAAACGAGAAAGACGCAGAAGATCTGGTGCAGGAGACGTTTTTGAAGGCGTATACCAACTGGCACCGTTTTGAGATGGGGACGAATTGTCGGGCGTGGTTGTTCACGATTTTGACCAATACGTTCATCAACAAGTATCGGCGTAAGAAAAAAGAGCGTGAGATTTTGAACGCGGATGATTTGCGGCCGATCGAGCAGAATTTCTTCAATCGGGAGCGCTCGCAGTTTTATGATAGTCCGGAGCGCGAGGTGCTGAACAAGACGTTTACCAGTGATGTGCAGCAGGCGCTGGAAGACTTGCCGGAGGAGTTTCGGATGGTCGTGGTGCTGGCTGACTTGAACGATTTTTCTTACAAGGAAATCGCTCATATTCTGGAATGTCCGGTTGGCACGGTGATGAGTCGGTTGTTTCGTGGCCGGAAGATGATGCGTGAGAGTCTGGTGGAGCTTGCGTATGCCCGGGGTATTATTCGGGATCGGGAGCCGTTTATGAATGAGGCGACCAACCGCACGCGTCGTTCGGTGCGTGAGCAACGTGCTGAGGAGTTGCAGGAGCTGGAGGAAGTGGAAGCAGCGTCCTGAGTTTTGCAAACAGGCTTGTTGTTCTATCGAGGCTAGAAGTGGATAGAACAGCCAGGATGATCATGAGCAGCTGCATGGAGAGGATTTTGCCTCTTTGTGCGGCTGTTTTTTATTGAATGTATGGAAGAGGGTGCGAAGTATGGTGGAATGGCTTGTTCTGAAAGAAGTTTCTGGCAAAGGGTGTTAGGAAGAAGCGTGTTCGGGTTCGATTTTGAGTTTTGGCGGTAATGAGAAAACGTTTTGACGCAGAAAGAACTTAGAAAATCTTCAGGAAATGACAGTTCGCCGGCGGCTCGTTCGATGGAATTGCCGGTGGTGGTGCTTGGAGAAACGGGCGCTGGCGAGAAGCCGGCGGAGCGTTTGCTGCCGGGGCGGGTGGAGGCGAGTTGGCTTTTGTATCCGTGTTATTTGCTGGTGATTTTGTCGGGCAGTCTGGCGGTGAATTTTGCGATTGATACGCTGGAGTGGTCGCCGGTTGTGGTGTTGGTTGCCTGGGTTTTGTTGTTTACCTGGAACTGGGTGTATGGCGTGGCGTATCGCTATCGGCGTCGTTATATGAAGTATCTGGCGGTGGTGATGTCGCTTGTGCTGGGGCTGGGGCTGGCGGCGATGTGCTGGGAGCGGGCACAACCGCAGTTGGTGGCAGTGGCGGGGAGTCTGGCGGGGGAATTGATCGAGCGCGGGGAGGTGCGGCGGTTGATTCTGGCGAGCTGGTTGATGGTGCTGGGGACGGTATTGTTGATGGTGCATGTGGTGTTTCTGGGGCGCGGCTATCGTGTAAAACGGGTGCGTGCTAGAAAAACGGTGCAAGAATCGTAGTGGTTGGTAGAGAAAATCGCGAAAAAAACAGAAAAACAGGCAAAAAACCGGTCGGTGAGTGCAGGGCATGGATTTGATGACAGTGTTTTGGACGTTTGCTGCCTTTGCATTCATGCTGGGTGCGGTGGTGGGCAGTTTTTTGAATGTTGTGATTTACCGGGTTCCGGAAGGCAAGTCGGTGGTGACGCCGGCCAGTCATTGTCCGCAATGTGGGCATGGAATTCGCTGGTATGACAACATTCCGATTTTGTCGTGGGCGCTGTTTTTGCGGGGAAAATGCCGTGATTGTGGGACGCCGATTCCGGCGCGTTATGCGCTGGTGGAAGCGCTGACGGGTGTTTTGACGTTGTTGCTGTGGGTGAAAGTTGCCTGGCCGCATTTTCAGAGCATGGAGGCGTTCGGGGCGCTTTCGGTGTCGACGCTGGCGTGGCCGTTCGGGTTTTATTTCTTTTTTATTTGTTTGCTGGTTGCGGTGACGTTTGTCGATCTCGATCATTATTTGATTCCGCACGAGTTTACGATTCCGGGCATGATTGTGGGGGTTGTGGCGGCGTTTGTGCTGTCGAGCGAACGGTTTATGGAGCCGGGATCGATGGCCGGATTCTGGCCGCCGGTGACGCCGTGGGGCAGTGTGATCGGACTGCTGGTGGGTGGGCTGGTGGTGGTCGTGATTTTCGTCGTGTATTTTGCGGTGCGCGGTGCGGAGGGTATTGGCGGCGGTGATGTGACGCTGATGGCGGTGATGGGCGCGTGGCTGGGGTGGCCGAGTCTGGTTTTTATTTTTCTGGCGGCCAGTGTGCAAGGCGTGCTTGCGGCAGGAATCGGGCATTTGTTGGGCGGGCGGTTTGTGAAGCATTCGGCTGAGATTATTCGTGAGCACGATGAGCGTTTCGGAGCTTCGGAAGGTGAATCCTCGGCGGAGAAATTGGCTGAAGAATCGGCTGCAAAGTCGGAAGATGAGGAGGAAATTGCTGGCGGGCTGGCGGTGCCGTTCGGGCCATTTATTGCGCTGGCGGGGCTGGAGTATTTTTTCCTGGGTGCGTATTTACCGGCCGAGCTGACGATGAGTTATATTTACGGGATCTGGTAAGGTTGTGGGAAGTTTCTTGGGGCCGGCGACGCGTCGGCGAGGGTTTCCGGGCGGGTTGCGCGCGCAGCTTTTGATAGGACTGGGCGGATTGTTGCTGGCGACGCTGACGCTGGTATCGATTGTGAGCGTGCATACGACGCGTTTGCATTTGCAGCAGATGCAGCTTGAAAATGTGTATCGGCTGGCGACGCTTCTGGCGGCGGAGAATGCTGAGAAGTTGGCTGCGGGGGCTGA
Source organism: Lujinxingia vulgaris (assembly GCA_040393065.1). GTDB lineage: Bacteria > Myxococcota_A > Bradymonadia > Bradymonadales > Bradymonadaceae > JACCWM01. Next base: position 6,941 of record JBEBUW010000117.1, read on the forward strand.
AGAAATCGAGCGGTTTCGTCGTGGGGGCGGTTTGGATTTTGCCGGTTTATGGTCGGCGGAGACAAAAAACTGGGAGGCGGCGCAGGTAGATCGGGTGCAAGCTGAGGTTCAGCGCGCGCTGGAAGTTCTGGTGGAAGAGGTATCTGCTGGAAACGCGGTGAAGGCGTACAAAATTGTGCAGACTGCGGATGATTTGCAGCTTGTGGCTGTGGTGCAGGGGGAAAATCGGGCGTTTGCAGGAGTTTCGGTGAGTCTGGCGCCGGTTCAGGCGAAGATCGACGACGCGAAAGCGCTGGTTTTCTGGTATTTGTTGCTGGATCTTTTGTTTATTACGATCGTGGGGTACGCGTTTTTTACGTATCTGGTGGTGCGGCCGATTCGGGCGATTGGTGTGGCGTCGGAGCGGGCGGCGGCGGGAGATCTGGCGTCGCCGATTACGCTTTTGCCGGGCAATGAATTCGGTCAGGTCGGGCGAAGTTTTAATCATATGTTGGCGGAGCTTGATCAAAATCGCGAGGAGTTGCAGACGCGTTTGCAGGCGATTGAGCGGATGCATCGTGAGCTGAGTACGGCGCAGGATTCGCTGGTTCGGGCGGAGAAACTGGCCAGTGTCGGGCAGCTTTCGGCTGGTGTTGCGCATGAGATTGGCAATCCACTGGCGGCGATTCTTGGTTATACGGATTTGTTGCGCGATGCAGATCTGGAGCAAGATATGCGCGAGGATATTGTCGATCGGGTGCAGGTGCAGCTTGAGCGTATTCAGAAAACGATCGGTGAATTGTTGGATTTTAGCCGGGATGAAAGCGAGCAGGCTGCTGAGCCGACGGAGCTCGGGCGTTGTGTGGAGGAGGCGTTGCATTGGATGCGTGCGCATCCAAGGGCGCAGGGCGTGGAGTTTTTTGGGGATGTGGCGGCAGATTTACCACTGGTTCATGCAGTGCATTCTGCGGTGGTGCAGGTTTTGTTGAATTTGATGATCAACGCTGCAGATGCTTTGCATGGCATGGGCGGATGGGCGGGAGATTTTCGGCCGGGCGTGTGGCTGGCAACGGACGTTTCGGAGGATGGAACGACCGTGGTTTTGCAGGTGCGGGATAATGGGCCGGGGATATCGGAAGCGGCCGTGCACAGGTTGTTCGATCCGTTTTTTACGACGAAAGATCCGGGGCAGGGCACGGGTCTAGGGCTTGCGACGTGTTTGCGGATTATGCAGCGCTTTGGCGGTGATATTCGTGTGCAAAATCTTGAGGGGCCGCACGCGCAGGGAGCTGCTTTTGAACTTGTTTTTCGGGCGGTTTCGCAGACGGATCCGCTTTCTGTCGGGACAGAGGAGCGTCACGAAGTAGAAAGAGTAGAAAGCTGATCGGTCTGGAACGAAAGAATCATGAAAAATTAGAAATAGGTGGCAAATCCGAGTTGGAGTGAGGCGCCTGGCACGGCCTGGTTGCCAACCAGATCGGTGATCCATTCATAGCCGTAATTCAGGCGGAAAACGGTTTCGGTGCCGGGACGAAGGGCAAGCGCGGCGACGATTCTGGTTTGTTCGCTTCCGGCGGCGTCGCCGGTGGTGGAAAGTATGCCGGTATGGAAATCGACGTGTTCAAAGCGCAGGCCGGCTTCGAGTCGGGAGTCGGAAAAGCCGAGTAGTTGGAGTTTCCAGACAGGGGCGATTGCGTCGATGTGCATGCCCCATTGTCTGGTGCCGAAGAGAGATTCGAGCGAGCTGGGAACTTGCGCCCAGACGTGGGCCAGTTCGCCGCGCAGTTCGAGCCAGGGAAAGGACAGGCGCAGATCGAGGGCGGCGATGGTGAGCGTGCGGCGTTCGTCGATGTCTTCGCCTTCGAGGCGGTAGGCGTTGTAGGCACCGTGCCAGCCGGAAATGCCGAGTTCGACCAGGTCGGCGTAACGTGTGGCGAGTCGGGCGGTGAGGGCAGGTTCGCCGTTGTTGTTTTCGACGAATGCGTCCTGGGAGCGGCCGGCGGCAACACTGATCCGGCCCAGATCGTTGTTCAAAATACCGTCGCCGAGTCCTTGTGTCAGATAGAGCTGGTAGTCGAGTTCGAGCGGGCCGGTGAGAAAGGTGCCGTGGGCGCCGAGGCCGACTTCGGAAAATGTTGCGCCGAGCAGTCCGGTGGAGACGATCGGGCGGTCGACGAAATTCCAGTTCGGGCTGTCGTGGTCCTGGTTGAAGGCGCCGAGTGGTGTGAGCAAAATGCCGGCGCGGATGATGAATTCAGGAGCGACTTCGATGTCGAGCTGCGCTGTTTCGAGGACGATTTCTTCGGCGCCGCGTTCAAATTCGAGTTCGGAGATGAAGCGCAGGCGCTGGCCAATCGGGGCAAAGACGAAAAGATTGAAGCGTTGAAAATTGAATTGCAGTCCGTCGGTGATGCCTTCGGAGCCGGCGTAGTTCAGGCTGGCTTCGGCGTAGCCGCCGACGGAAGCGCGCTGGCCTGTGATGACAAAAGGTCGATCATAAACGGCATTCTGGTGGGCGTTCAGGTTTTCGACGGGGGTTTGTAGGGCTGGCTCTGCCTGTAAGAAGGCGGGTAGCGTCAGTAAAAATAGGAGTGTGAGAAGTAGGGTGCGAGAAATGGAAAAAACATTCATCGATAAGCTCATGGGGAGATCTAATAGGAAGAACGTGTGATGTGTAGAATGTCGCCTTCTTGTTGTACGGAATAACGCCGCAGAGGCTGCGCTGCTGGTCCCTGGAGGACGTTGCCGTTCAGCTCAAATTGGCTGCCGTGGCAGGGGCAGACGAGGCGATTTCGCTGGACGTGAACGGCGCAGCCGCGGTGGGTGCAGATCATTTCGACGGCGGTGTAGTTTTGGTCCTGGCGGGCGAGAAGAATTGGTGCTGGAAAGTTTTTTGCGTCGAGGATGACGTAGTTTTCTGGGCCGAGCGCGGACAGGGGAACTTCGAGGGCGTCAGCCTGGGAGTTTGTGTCCGGTGTGTACCAGGGCGCAGCCGTGCTGCAGGCGGCGGCGCAGCCTGCCAGGCCTAGCAATGCGGTGGTTACAAATGTGCGTCGACACAGGAATGAGGGATTTTCGGCCATCAGAGAGACTCTAGGAACCGCAAAAGCTGAGTCTGTTCGGCTGTACTCAGCTGATTGAAGTTTGAGCGGCTTGTGGCTGCTTCTCCGCCATGAAAATCGATGGCTTCGCGTAGTGTGGTGGCGCGTCCATCGTGCAAATAATAGCCGCGTCCGCCCTGGAATTCTGGCGCAAGGCCGATGCCCCAGAGCGGTGGCGTGCGCCATTCGTTGGAGTTTGCGTCGCCTTCGGTGTAGCCGTCGTCGAGTTCCGGGCCCATGTCATGCAAGAGCAAATCGGTGTAGGCGCGGGCTTCTCCGATGTCTGCCAGCGCGGCGATATCGACCTCTCCAATGGGAAGGGAGGGGACGTGGCAGCTTGCGCAGCCGATTTCTTCGAAGATTTTTTCGCCGGCGATGACGTCGGGATGATCTGTGTTGCGACGCATGGGTGGACGCAGGGTGCGCAGGTAAAACGTGACGGCGAAAAGTTCGTCGGATGGCAGCTCAGGATCTCCGCTCAGGCCAAGCGCTCCGGCACCGATTGCGTGGTTGTAATTATCGAACATCTCAAAATACGACGTCATGCCAAGGTCTTGATGAAAGGCCATGACGGTCTGGTGGAGCAGGCTTGTCTGTGCACCTTTCCAGCCGAATCGGCCGATCATTTTTCCGTTATGTTCCTTGAATCGCTGGTTTTTGCCGTGATCTGCAAAGCGCGCCATTTCGTACAATTGCTCGGTGGCGTCCACAAAGTGGACACGGCCGGAGATTCCGTCGCCGTCCAGATCGTCGGGATCTGCCAGGGCCAGCAGAGTTGCGTCGTCCACGGCTTCCAGCAGGCCAAGGCCTGTGATCGACGGGGCGATCAGCGTGGCAAAACCGCTTGCATCAGCGGGAAGCGTTTCGGGCTCGTAGCCTGGCATGGCGCGGTCCTGAATCTGGGGGCCGCCTGCGTATGTCATCGGATCGAAGTTGCCGTGCTCGTCGTATTTTCCAAAGCGCACGAATCCAAATTCTGGATGTCCACGGCCTTCGCCCGGATGGCAGGTTCCGCACGACGGCGCATTGAAAATCGGGCCGATGCCTTCTTCGAACGTGCGAATGCGGTTGAATTCTTCGTCACCTCGTAAGAACAGCGCCATTTGAGCGGTCGTGAGGCCGTCTACCGGGCCGTCGAGAATTTCTTCATCAGGCGGGGCGGCGGGGAGCAGAAGGTCGCAGCTTATGGCTGATAGGCCAAAAATTATCAGAAGTGCCGGATACCAGGGTCGTTTGTTCAATTTTTGTACTCATCTCGTGGTCGGTAATAAATTAATTAGTCAGTGCTAAATATATGATTGCGCTATTTGTTGTTGTCAATATGTATTGGCTAATTAAATTTCGACTGAAATGAAAATGTTTGAATCGAGCGTTGATGTTCGGGCGTTCAGGCTGTTAAGAAGCGCGCTCTTCGCGAGACGATATCGAATCGGCTCGATTCCCCTCTGAAACCGTGGTTGTTGCTTTATGCTTACGCTCAATAATCTTTCGAAATCTCATGGCGCTCGCGTTTTGTTTCGTGACGTTTCGCTGCAATTCAATCAGGGCAAGCGCTACGGAATCGTGGGGGCGAACGGCTCGGGCAAGTCGACGATGCTGCGGATTTTGGCGGGACAGGAGGAGCCCAGCAGTGGTGGGATTTCGTTGCCGAAAAAGACGCGGGTGGGTGTTCTGGAGCAAGATCACTTTCGCTACGAGAACGAGCGGATTCTCGATGTGGTGATGATGGGCAATCGCGTGTTGTGGGATGCGATGGTCGAAAAAGATATTTTGTTGGCCAATGCCCACGAGACGTTTGATGCCGATCGCTACGCGGAGCTCGAAGATATCGTGCTGGCCTATGATGGCTATTCGCTGGAATCCGTGGCCGGTGAGATTTTGGAAGGGCTGAATATCGCCACGGCCGTGCATGAACAGCCGCTTTCGACGCTGTCCGGCGGTTTTAAGCTGCGTGTTTTGCTGGCGCAGACGCTGGCGTCCAATCCCGATTTGCTGCTGCTCGATGAGCCGACGAACCATCTGGATATTTTGTCGATCCGCTGGCTCGAGAAGTTCTTGATGGATTTCAAAGGCTGTGCGCTCGTGATTTCGCATGACCGCCGCTTTTTAGACAGCGTTTGCACGCATATCGTCGATGTCGATTACGAGCAGGCGACGATGTACACCGGTAATTATGCGAAGTTTGAGGAGGCGAAAGTTCTCGATCGGGAGCGTATGGAAGCCAATATTGCCCGGCAGGAACAGCAGGTTGCCGACCTTCAGTCGTTCGTCGATCGCTTCAAAGCCAAGGCCAGTAAAGCGCGGCAGGCGCAGAGCAAGGTCAAGCAGATGGAAAAGATCGTGATCGAGGAAGTTCCACAGAGCTCGCGGCGCTATCCGACGTTTCGATTTCGGTCGCGACGTCAGCCGGGCAAGCAAATTCTGGAAGCCAAAAACATCAGTAAATCATTTGGCGATAAACAAGTTCTTCACGGCGTCGAGCTCCGTGTGCAGCGCGGTGACCGGCTTGCGATTATCGGCCCGAACGGCATCGGTAAATCCACGCTCCTTAAAATTTTGATGGGAGAACTGGCCGCGGATAGCGGCGAATATGAATGGGGGCACGAAACCTGGCCGGGGTATTTCAGCCAGGATCACCACGAGCTGGGCAGCAGCGCTGACAGCTCCATTCTCGACTGGTTGTGGTCAAAATGCTCCGATCAGGGGCCCGGCTACGTGCGCGGCAAACTGGCCGAAATGCTCTTTATCCGCGATGACGTCTTCAAAAAAGTCGGCAACCTATCCGGAGGCGAAGCCGCTCGCCTGGTCTTTGCGCACCTGGGCGTCATGGAGCCGAATATTCTGGTGCTCGACGAGCCCACCAACCACCTGGATATCGAGGGAATCGAGGGGCTTGCCGCCGGCTTAAAAGATTATGACGGCAGCATCATTTTCGTTTCCCACGACCGGTGGTTTGTGTCGGAAGTTGCAACGCGAATCGTCGAAATTACACCGGACGGTGTGGTGGATTTTCACGGCAGCTACGAAGAGTATCTCCAAAAGGCCGGCGCAGATCACCTGGACGGCGGTTTCAAATCGACGATTGCTTCGCCAGTTTCCTGACGGTGACCGAGCGAAGGATTCTCCCCAAAAACTTGTTTTATTTGACTGCATAGAGCACTTGCCGGCATTTGCCGGAGCTTCCCCGGGCGATAGTGCTGGTGCCCGAATGCTGCACGATGTGAATGAACGAGTTTTTTTCGTGAAATGTGATTTCTTGAATAGGAAATGCCAGTCTGCGAAAAAAACTGGCCTTGGACAAAAAGTTTATGCCAGTCTGCGAAAAAAACTGGCCTTGGACAAAAAGTTTATGCCAGTCTGCGA